>JAGWWW010000001.1 GCA_018970205.1 Actinomycetales bacterium | reverse complement strand
CATGCCGATCTTCCTGGCATGCGAGTACGAGGAGGTCAACTACGTCGACATGGCGATGTCGCTGTCCAAGCCGCACCCGCTGCGGCCGTACACCGAGGCGGGCGTGAAACTCGGCGACGAGCAGTTCGCGCGCGACTGGAACTGGGGCGAGCTAGGCATCTGGGCGTTGGTCGGGATGGGCGTGGAGCCCGGCCTGTCTGATGTGTTCGCCAAGTACGCCAGCGACCACATCTTCAGCCGCATCGACGAAGTCAAGGTCCTCGACGGGTCGAACATCGTGGTCGAGGGCTACGAGTTCGCGCCGTCGTTCAGCATCTGGACCACCATCGAGGAGTGCCTCAACCCGCCACTGGTCTGGGAGGACGGCATCGGCTGGTACACGACCGAGCCGTTCAGCGAGCCGGAAGTGTTCGACTTCCCCGAGGGCATCGGACCCGTTGAGTGTGTGAACGTGGAGCACGAAGAGGTCGTGCTCATCCCCCGCAAGGTCGACGCCCGCAAGGTCACCTTCAAGTACGGCCTGGGCGAGGAGTTCATCGACATCCTCAAGACCATCCACAAACTCGGCTTGGACCGGACCGACCGGGTCGATGTCAAGGGCGTCGCAGTGAGCCCGCGCGACCTGCTGACCGCCTCGCTGCCCGACCCGGCCAGCCTCGGCAGCCGCATGCAGGGCAAGACCTGCGCTGGCGCGCTGGTGCGAGGCTTGGACAAAGAAGGCAACCCACGGGCTGTCTACATCTACAACGTGGTCGACAACGCGTGGTCGATGGCCGAGTACGGCGACCAGGCTGTTGTCTGGCAGACCGCCATCAACCCCGTCATCGCACTCGAACTCATCAGTGAGGGCGTGTGGCAGCCCGACGGCATCATGGGCCCGGAGTGGTTCGACTCGAAGCCGTTCCTAGACAAGCTCAGCGAGTTCGGCAGCGCGTGGAGCGTGCGCGAGGAAGACGCCAGCGACATCCCGCTGGTCTGGCCGAGTGAGGACAAGTCCGACTCCACGAAGTGAGGCGCAGGTGCAGATTCAGACTGACGTCGTCATCGTCGGCGCGGGCCTCTCGGGGCTGAGCGCGGCGATCCACTTGCGCGACCTCGGCGTCGACTCACACATCGTCGACGCCGGCGACGCGGTCGGCGGCCGCCTGCGCACAGACCACGTCGACGGCTTCACCCTCGACCGCGGCTTCTCGGTGCACAACCCGGCCTACCCCGAGGCGCGCGCCCTGCTCGACCAGGACCTGCTGGACATCCGCAGTTTCGAGCCCGGCGTCGCGTACCGCACCGAGTCCGGCATCTCCTACCTCGCCCACCCGCGCGCGGGATGGGCAGGCCTGCGCCGCTCCCTCGGTGCCGCGCGGATGCATCCCCGGACCGCGGCGGCGTTCGCGGCGTATGCCGTCGGCTGCGCCGCGCTGAGCCACGACGCGCTGATGCGCCGCCCGCGCATCAGCGCCCGGGCGGCCCTGCGTCAGGCAGGTGTCGATGCGGCGGGTATGCGCGCGCTGGTCTTGCCGTTCCTGCAAGGGGTGCTGCTCGAGGCACAACTCGAGACCAGCCGGCGCGTGGTCGACGAGATCCTCGCCTCGTTCGTCAAAGGCGCGCCGGGCGTGCCTGCGGCGGGCATGCAGGCCATCGCGGAGCAACTCGCCGGCCGCATCCCCGCAGATGCGCTCAGCCTGAACTCCCGTGTGCAGTCGCTGGAGTTGCGCGACGACGGCGTGACCGTGCGCGGCGACGGGTTCGAGGTGAGCGCGCGCAAAGCCATCCTCGCGGTCTCGCACAACGCGGTCCCGGAACTGCTGCGTGACATCACGCCCCGGCGCAGCCGGTCGGTCACGACGTACTACCACCGCAGCCACACGCCGGGGACAGACCTGCTCGACGGCCGGTCCTGGGTGCTCACCGACATGCTGCGCCACACGCCCATCGCGAACTCGGTGGTGCTCACCAACGCCGCGCCGTCGTACGCCCCCGCGGGCCAGACGCTGGTCTCCACATCCGTGCTCGGCCTGCACCGGGAGATCGGCCCGGAGGCCATCCGCAAGCACCTGTCGTACCTCTACGGGGTCGACGCCTCAAACTGGGACGAAGTCGCGCGCTATGAGATCGAGCACGCGCTGCCGGAGTTCACTGCGTCCACCGCCGACGTGTTCACGCAGCCGCGTCGGCATGTCTGGCTGGCCGGCGACTACTGTGATTCCCCCAGCATCAACGGCGCCCTCCGCAGCGGTCGCACGGCCGCGCAGAGCGCGCACACCTGGCTCAAAGGGAGTTGAACTATGGCGGTACGCCGCATCCTCGCCAGTTCCGGCGGGTTCATGAACAACGGCACCCAGGGCGTGCTGCGCCCCGCGGGCATTTTCAACGAGGCGCTGCGCCTGACCGGCAAGGACCGCCCCAAGGTGTGCTTCGTCATGACCGCCACCGGAGACGACAAGGGCTACCTCACCATGTCGTACGAGTCGCTCAGCGGCCACAACGTCGACGTCTCCCACCTCGCGTTGTTCACTCAGCCGACCGCTGACATCGAGGAGCGGCTGCTGGGCAGTGACATCATTTGGGTGGGCGGCGGCTCAGTCGCGAACCTGCTCGCAGTGTGGCGCGTGCACGGTGTGGACGAGGTCATGCGTGCCGCGTGGGAGAAGGGCGTCATCCTCGGCGGCGTGAGCGCGGGCTCCATCTGCTGGCACTTCGGCGGCACCACCGACTCCTACGGCCCGACCCTGCGACCGATCCAGAACGGCCTGAACCTGCTCCCCTACGGCAACGGCGTGCACTACGACTCCGAGGCACAGCGCCGGCCGCTGCTGCACTCGCTCGTGGCCGACGGCACCATGCCGCTTTCATACGCCACCGATGACCGCATCGGCATCCTGTACGAGGGCACCGAGCCGGTGCGAGTGGTCGCCGACCGCGACGACTACGACCCGGCGACCGGGCCCGCCGCGTACCGTGTGGAGAAGGTCGGCGAGCAGGTCGTCGAGACCCGTTTCGCCCCCGGCTCGTCGTTCTAGCCCAGAACTAGGTCCCACTGAGCGCGTCAGAGGCCGCCAGTCCCATACACACTGCTCGACTGCCTAGCCGACCACGGCGGCATCCCCAGGTTGCCGGCGCTACAGACGTCGTGGCTGGACCTGAGGGATGATTGCCTAACCAAGCAGTTCCTGTCGACATTGCAGCGTAGTTATTGGCGAAATTGTAGTGTAAACTCTGACGAAATTGTAGTCTAAAAATCTCAGTCTGCCATCCCATGTTTCTGAACGGGGTCTTATGCCGAGCGTCCCGCCGCACACAGGGAGCTTGCCCTACCTGCCGCGTGTGGTCGACGCGGAACTGACGCTGCTGCTGTCGCAGTTGCCTGCCGTGTGGATTGACGGCCCCAAGGGTGTGGGCAAAACCGCCACGGCAGGGCAACGTGCAGCAACGGTCCGTCACCTCGATCGGCCGGAGGTGCACGCTCTCGTCAGGGCCGACCTGCAGGCCGGGATCAGCGGCCCAGCGCCGGTACTGCTCGACGAGTGGCAACTGGTACCCGAGGTGTGGGACGCGGTGCGGCGAGCAGTCGACGACGACCCGGCACCCAACCGCTTCATCCTCACCGGCTCCGCAACGGATTCCGGCACTCGGACTCACTCCGGCGCCGGTCGAATCGTGTCTCGTCGCATGCGGCCGATGACCCTGCCTGAACGCGGAATCAGCACACCGACTGTGAGCCTGCGCGCCATGCTTGAAATCGGCTCATCGACACCGGTGGCAGGCACGTCTGAGATGCGACTCGCTGACTATGCCTCGGAGATCCTCCGCTCTGGATTTCCCGGCCTGCGACACCTCGACGGTCGCGCACTCACGACACAACTTGACGGGTACCTAGCGCGTGTCGTGGAGTCCGACATGGCGGAAGCGGGCTTGCGGGTACGCCGTCCAGACACCCTAACCAACTGGCTCAGGGCGTATGCCGCGGCGACGTCGACGACTGCATCCTGGGAGAAGATCCGCGCCGCCGCGCACCCCGGCCACGCCGAGAAGCCCGCGCGCTCGACCACCGTCCCATACATTGAAGCTTTGACTCGCATCCGCATTCTGGACGGGATCGAGGCATGGAGCCCGACCGGCAATCGGTTCGCGAGGCTCGCGGCCTCCCCGAAGCATCACCTTGCAGATCCAGCACTTGCTGCGCGTCTGCTGGGAGTCAGCAACCGCGATCTGATGCAGGGAAGTCGCGGTTTGGAAGCCCTACCAAGCGATGGCCCGTTCCTGGGGGCGCTGTTCGAGTCGCTCTGCGCCCTGACTGTGCGCGTGTTTGCGCAAGCAGCCTTCGCTGATGTGCGGCACTTTCGCGAGTACTCGGGCCGCCATGAAGTCGACTTCATCGTCCTCCGGGATGACGGCAAGGTCATCGCCATGGAGTCGAAGATCGCGGCCAGCGTCGACGACGGCGACGTCAAGCACCTGCACTGGCTGGAATCGCAGATGCCGGGACAGGTCATCGACAAAGTGATGCTCACGACTGGGCCTACCGCATATCGACGAACCGACGGGGTCGCAGTGGTGCCGCTGGCGCTGTTAGGACCGTAGCCGCCTAACGCGCGTCGATCTTGAACCGTACAAACCAAAACAGACCCGCGGCACTTGCCCTACAACGCCATACGAAGGCCGGATCCCCGCCCGGGCTATGCACTAGGGGTTGCAGGGGCCGGCTCCGGGTCACGGGCGAGTCGGCTCGGCCACCAGACGACCTTGCCCATGCGGTGCACAAGCGCCGGCACGAGCAGCGAGCGCACGATGATGGTGTCGAGCAGCACCCCGAACGCCACCGCGAAACCGATCTCCGCGAGGAACACCAGCGGCAGGATGCCGAGCACTGAGAAGGTCGCGGCGAGCACCACACCCGCACTGGTGATGACTGCTCCGGTGACGGCGAGCGCGTGGAGAGTGCCGTCGCGCGTGCCTTCCTTCATGGATTCTTCCCGCACGCGGGTCATCAAGAAGATGTTGTAGTCGATTCCGACGGCCACGAGGAACACGAACGCGAACAACGGGAAGGACGAGTCCGCGCCGGCGAACTTGAACACGTGGTTGAACACGATCGCGCACACGCCCAAGGTCGCGCCGAACGACAGCACCACCGTGCCGACCAGCAGCAGCGGCGCGAGCAGCGAGCGCAGCAACAGCGCCAGGATCAGCGTGATGACGACGAGCACGATCGGGATGATGACCTTGCGGTCGTGCCGCGAGGCCTGCTGCACGTCGTATTGCGCACCGGCGTTGCCGCCGACCAGCGCGCCCGCGCCAGCGACCTTGGCGACCGCGTCGCGCAGCGCACCTGTCGTGGCCTGTGTCGAGGTGTCCGACTCTGATGCGCTGTAAGTGACATCGACGATGCCGAAGCGGCCGTCATTGCTCAGCACCGGCTTCGTCCCGCCCTGAATAGTGTCCATCGTCTGGCGCACCCGAGCTACACCGACGCCCTCGACCCCCGCCGCAGCGGCTTGCACGGCGTCCAATGTCCCCGCGCGCGCGACGACCTCGGCATCCGGGGCCGGCGGCACCAGGTTGTGCCGCTCGAGGACGCGGAACCCTGCGACGGCCGCGTTGTCCTTGTTGACGAAGGTGTCGATGGACGACACTCCCTCGGCCTTCAACGTGGGGACGAATGCGCACAGTGCCGCCAGCGCGAGCCCGGTGATGACCGCGGACGCGGTGTTGCGGCGCCCGACGAGGCGCGCGACCTTCGCCCAAACGCCGCGGACCTCGGCGAGCTCGCTGCCGTGTTTGGGGACGAAGGGCCAGAAGACCCGACGGCCGCAGAGCAGGAGCACCGCCGGCAGGAACGTCATCGACGCGATGAAGGCGCAGACCACACCGATGGCGCCGGTCGGCCCGAGGGCGGCATTGCTCTTCAACTGCGAGAGCGTCAGGCACATCAAACCGACCGCGACCGTGCCGGCACTGGCGAGGATCGGCTCCCACGACGCGCGCAGGGCGACCCGCATCGCGTCGTACTTCGACTCGTGACGCCGCAATTCCTCCCGGTATCGGGATATGAGCAGCAGGGAGTAGTCCGTCGCGGCGCCTAGCACCAGCACGAACATGATGCCCTGGCTCTGGCCGTTGAGCTTGATGATGTCGTTCTTCGCCAGCGCGTAGACAGCGACCACGCTCAGGCACAAGGCGAACATGGACGACACCAGCGGCAGCACCCACAACAACGGGCTGCGGTAGACGATGAGCAGGATCAATGCCACGACCAGCAGCGTCGTGAGCAGCAGTTTGGAGTCGAGCTCGCCGAAGACCTTCGCCAGCTCGGCGAACAGGCCGCCCGCCCCGGTGACGTAGCCGGACACCCCGGGAGCGACACCCGTGACGTACTTGGCCATCGCCTCGCTGAGAGTCTCGATGGCGTTGAAGCCCTCTGCGTCACTTAGTTTCTTGAAGTTGATGAAGACCAGCGCTGCGAACGCCTTACCGTCCTTGCTGGTCGCTTGCGCCGCCATCTCCGGGGTGGCCGGGAAGACATACGGCGCCTCAATCTCGCCGAACGTGCGGGTGGCCACATAGGGAGCGACCTTCGGGTCGCTGCTGGCTTTTTGCACGGCAGCGAAGATCGCGGCCACATCCGACTGGGTCAGCGGGGTCTGCTTCTCGAAGCTCAGCGTGAAAGGCAACTCACCGGAGCCCTCGCGGAAAGTCGCGAGAATCTTCTGCGCCTGCGCGGACTGCGCCTTCGCGGGCAGGAACTCGCTGTTGTCGTTCTTCTGGACCTTGTTCAACTCACCGAACAGCGGGCCGCCGATGCCGCCGAGGGCAAGCCAGGCGATGACCACCAATGCGGCGATGGTGAACGAGCGCGGGCGTCGGGCGGTCTTGCTGGTGGTCGAGCTGGTGGGCACAGTCATGCGTCAGTGAGCCTTCCGGAGTGGTGTGGGTTGCGCACGCCGGAGCCAAATCCGGCAAATTGACAGCTCGTCAAGGCTACCGGTGGCTGCGCAGACCGGCATCTTGAGCACCACACCGGTTGCCGGCGCGCCACTGTCAGAGCCGCTGCGACACCGCCCGAGCCGGCGCCACAAGTCCCGTGCCTAGAGTGGGAGGCATGCCTCAGGTCACGCGGTACGGCCTCGCCTGCGACGGCGGTGGCCCCGTGGACTACCACCGCACGTGGCAGTTCCAGCGCGAGTTGCACGCGCAAGTCGTGGCCGGCGAGAGCGAGGGCGCGGTGCTGCTGCTGGAGCACGACGGCGTCTACACAGCGGGCAAGCGCACCGACCCCTTGCACATGCCGCTGGACGGCACCCCGGTGGTCAGCGTCGACCGAGGCGGCTCCATCACCTGGCACGGCCCCGGGCAACTGGTGGCGTACCCCATCCTGCGGCTGCCGCAGCGCGTCTACGTCGGTGACCTCGTGCGCCGGCTCGAGCGGTGCGTCATGGCGGTCTGCGCGGAGTTCGGCGTCCCCACCGTCCCGGTCACCGGCCGCAGCGGCGTCTGGGTGCCCGCGGACGAGCGCGGGCCCGAGCGCAAGGTCTGCGCCATCGGGCTGCGGGTGGCGCAGGGAGTCGCGATGCACGGGATCGCCCTTAACTGCGACTGTGACCTCGGCGCCTTCGCCCGTATCACTCCCTGCGGCATCTCCGATGCCGGCGTGACGTCCCTGTCGGCCGAACTGGGCCGCAGCGTGACGGTGGCCGAGGTGGTTCCGGTGTTCGAGGCAAAGGTGCACGAGTTCTTCGCCGACTTCGACCGCATAGGGTGACGGTTGTGTCCAGTGAAGCCTCCGCCGGTGCCGTCGCGTCGTCGACTGCCGCCGACGCCCGTACCGAGGGCGTAGCCGCGACTGACCAGGAACCCGCCACCACCTCCGCAGGCAGTGCCGCGGTCAGCGCCGACGGCCGCAAACTCCTGCGCATCGAGGCCCGCAACTCCGCCGTGCCCATCGAGCGCAAGCCCGAGTGGATCAAGACCAAGCTCAAGACCGGCCCGCAGTTCCAACAGATCCGCTCCCTGGTGCAGTCCGAGGGCCTGCACACCGTCTGCCAGGAAGCAGGCTGCCCCAACATCTACGAGTGTTGGGAAGACCGCGAGGCCACCTTCCTCATCGGCGGCGAGCAGTGCACACGCCGCTGCGACTTCTGCAACATCGACACCGGCAAGCCCAAAGACCTCGACCGCGACGAGCCGCGCCGGGTGGCTGAGTCGGTGCGCACCATGGGCCTGAACTACGCAACCGTCACCGGCGTCGCGCGCGACGACCTGCCGGACCAGGGCGCGTGGCTCTACGCGGAAACGGTTCGGATGATCCACGAGACGCTGCCCGGCTGCGGCGTCGAACTGCTCGCGCCGGACTTCAACGCGGTGCCGCACCTGCTGCAGGTGGTGTTCGCGTCCCGGCCGGAGGTCTTCGCACACAACATCGAGACCGTCCCGCGCATCTTCAAGCGCATCCGCCCCGCGTTCCGCTACCAGCGCAGCCTCGACGTCATCTCCGCCGCCCGGGCTGCGGGCCTGGCCACCAAGAGCAACCTCATCCTCGGCATGGGCGAGGAGATCCCCGAGGTGGTGCAGGCGCTGCACGACCTGCGCGACGCCGGCTGCGACCTAGTGACCATCACGCAATACCTGCGCCCGTCCCCCAGACACCACCCCGTGCAGCGCTGGGTGCGCCCCGAGGAGTTCATCGAGCTCGCCGACGTCGCCACCGGCATGGGCTTCGCCGGCGTCATGAGCGGCCCGCTCGTTCGCTCGTCCTACCGCGCGGGCCGGTTGTACAAACAGGCCATCGCCGCACGCGAGGGCAACCCCGCCGCAGCCGGCGCATAGGGTTGCCCCGTGGCCCGCAAGTCGACATCCAAGCCCGCCGAGAAGGCTGCCAAGCAGCCCGGCAAAGTGCGCACTTTCTTCAAGCAGTTCGCCGAGACCTACCGGCTCGCGGCCAAGCACGACCGGCTGCTGACGCTCAAGCTCATCGCGATCATCGCCGTTGTGTGGGCGCTGCTCATGGGCGTGGGAATCCTCATCAACCTTCCCTATCTGTTCCTGCTGCCCGGCTTCCTGTTCGGTGTGCTGGCGGCGACCATTTACTTCGGACGCCGCGCCGAGCGCGCCGCGTACTTGAGCATCGAGGGCCAGCCCGGAGCCGCCGCAGCCGTTCTGCAGGCGATGCGCGGCGGCTGGTTCACCAAGCCGGCGATCGCTTTCAACCGCCAACAGGACTGCGTCCACCGGGTCGTCTGCCGCGCCGGTGTGGTGCTGGTCTCTGAAGGCCCGGCGTCACGGGTTGCCACAATGCTCGAAGCCGAGGAGCGCAAGGTCTCCCGGTTCGCGCAGGGCATCTCGGTCACATGCATCCAAAGCGGCAACGAGCCTGGCCAGGTGCCGCTGCGAGCTTTGCAGAAGCGGCTGAAGAAACTGCCGCAGGCATTGAAGCCGGCGCAGGTCACGCAACTGCGCCGCAAGTTCGACGCGATCGCGGCCGCCGGCCCGGCGATGCCGGTGCCGAAGGGGCCGATGCCCCGCAACGCCCGAGAGGCACGCGGCGGCCGTCGCGGCATGTAGGGCTCCCCTCGCGGCTATCCAGCCAACGTCAGGCACACCACGTAGGCGGAGCCGATTGTGGCCGCACCGGCTCGGGTCCCCCGGCCGACGACGGCCCAACTCCAGAGGCCTTCCGCCACGACGGGGTAACTCGCGCTCATCACCACATTGCCCGTCGCTGCGTCGGTGACATTCATGCCGCCGCCGGAGGCCAACTCCCCGGCGCCACACGCCGCGAGGCCCGTGATGACGCCAGCGGCGTTGATACTCAAGGTGCCGGTGACAATCCGGGCCTCGGTAATCCCGGACGGGCCGCGAGCGCCGGTCGCGCCCGTCGCACCCGCAGCACCTTCCGGCCCCTGCGCGCCGACCGCTCCTGCGGGTCCTTGCGGGCCAGCCGGCCCTTGCAGGCCTTGCAACCCTTGGACTCCCGCGGGGCCTTCCGCGCCGCGCGGTCCTTGGGCTCCCTGCGGCCCCGCAACGCCGTCCGCACCGGCCGGTCCGCGGGCACCGACCGGACCGAGCAACCCCTGCGGGCCTTGCTCGCCCATCAACCCCTGGATCCCCTGGATTCCCTGCAGACCCTGAATTCCTTGCAAGCCTTGCGGCCCCTGCTGACCCCGCGGGCCGACTGCCCCCTGCGCGCCGGTGGCGCCCGTCGGACCGCGCATACCCGTCGCTCCGCGGGCCCCCTGGGCGCCTGGCGCGCCTGCTGGGCCGACTGGCCCGCGCGCACCCGGCACGCCGGGCGAACCCTGCGCCCCATCCTTGCCCGCCGGGCCCGCACTCGAAGTCAACGCGGACACGGGGAAGAACAGCCCCAGAACCGCGACCACGCTGGTGGCAATCAGCCAACTGCGGGTACGCCCCGACGTCGGGTGGTCGTGCTCAGGCAGCCGGTTGATGGGCGCAGAGTCGGTCGGCACAGACATATCGCTCCCCGTTCGCGGCGGCCCCCACGTCCGCCAGCGTGGCGCTCACGGTACGCGCAGAATCCGCACAAATCCGGCATTGACCGTTGCTGCGGCGCCGTCGACGCTGCCCGCTGCGGCAACGTTTCGCGGCCGGAGCGCCGTGCCGTCGCGTCGCGTCAGCGGGTCTTGACCACCGCCGACCCGACGGCCTTGTCGTGCAGGCCGCGGCCATCGGAGTCGGTGATCACGGCGGGGAACACCAACATCATCACCAGTGTGCGCACAAGCGAGTGGAACAGCGGCAGCCGGCCGCCGGTCAGCCGCGCGACACCGATGCCCACTGCATGCTGGCCCAGAGAGGCACCTGTGGCGGCCGTCGCGAGCCAGATCAGCGCGCCGGTGAAGATGAATACGCTGAGGTTGTAGGTCGGGCTGGCATAACGCATCCCGAGCAGCAGCGCCGCGACGCTGCTCAACGCCCAATCCAGAGCCAAGGCGACCACCCGCTGCCCGAACCCGGCGAGGCTTCCGACGCCGCTCGCAGGAAGCCCGAGCCGCTGGCCGTTCCAGGACTGCTCGGACGCGGAACCCGCTCCTGACTGTGCCATCGCCACGGCCCCTCTCCCTGCGCTCGCGAGGTGGCCGGAACTTGCCGGACCACCGCTGGTGGAGACCCTATGACCCGCCGCCGGACCCCGCAGCGAACCCGCGACCCACGGCCTCAGCCGGGCCCGCCAGCCTGCCAGAACCCGCTGTCAATCCCCGGGGCCTGCAGGCAGTCGAGGGCGTAACACGGCGGTAACACGGCAGTAGCGGCCGGGTAATGACTGCTTCGTATCTTTCTCCCGGCGCAGTGCGGACTATCGCGCCGTCCACAACACGACACTCACGTGAAGGGTCACACATGTTCAAGTCAGCCGATGAGGTCCTGAAGTACATCAAGGACAACGACGTCAAGTTCGTCGACGTCCGCTTCTGCGACCTTCCAGGCATCATGCAGCACTTCAATGTTCCGGCGTCCTCCGTCGACGAGTCGTTCTTCACCGACGGCCAGATGTTCGACGGCTCCTCCATCCGCGGCTTCCAGGCCATCCACGAATCCGACATGAAACTGCTGCCGGACGTGACGACCGCCTACATCGACCCGTACCGGTTCGAGAAGACGCTGGTCATGAACTTCTCCATCCGTGACCCCTTCACCAACGAGCCCTACAGCCGCGACCCGCGCAACGTCGCCGCGAAGGCGCAGGCGTACCTCGCCGCCACCGGCATCGCCGACACCTGCTACTTCGGCGCCGAAGCAGAGTTCTACGTCTTCGACTCAGTCCGCTTCGAGACCAAGCAGAACCAGTCCTTCCACTACATCGACTCCAACGAGGGCGCGTGGAACACCGGCCGCGACGAAGAAGGCGGCAACCTCGGCTACAAGACGCGATACAAGGGCGGCTACTTCCCCGTCTCCCCCGCCGACCAGATGGCCGACCTGCGCGACGAGATGGTGCTGAAACTGCAGGATGTCGGCCTGTCCGTGGAGCGCGCACACCACGAGGTGGGCACCGCCGGGCAGATGGAGATCAACTACAAGTTCAACACCCTGCTCGCCGCCGGCGACGACCTGATGAAGTTCAAGTACGTCATCAAGAACTCCGCCTGGGACGTCAACAAGACCGCGACCTTCATGCCCAAGCCGCTCTTCGGAGACAACGGCTCCGGCATGCACTGCCACCAGTCGTTGTGGAAGGACGGCAAGCCGCTGTTCTACGACGAGCGCGGCTACGGCGGGCTCTCGGACATCGCCCGCTGGTACATCGGCGGCATCCTTCACCACGCGCCGTCGCTGCTGGCCTTCACCAACCCGACCGTGAACTCCTTCCACCGCCTGGTCCCCGGCTACGAAGCGCCGGTGAATCTGGTCTACAGCCAGCGCAACCGCTCCGCGTGCATCCGCATCCCCATCACCGGCACCAACCCGAAGGCCAAGCGCATCGAGTTCCGCTGCCCCGACCCGAGCAGCAACCCCTACCTGGCCTTCGCGGCCATGCTCATGGCGGGTATCGACGGCATCCAGAAGAAGATCGAGCCGCCGGCACCGGTCGACAAGGACCTGTATGAGCTCGCGCCCGACGAGGCCAAGAACGTGCCGCAGGTTCCCGCCTCACTGCCGGCGGTGCTTGACGCGCTCGAGGCTGACCACGACTACCTAACCGCTGGCGGCGTGTTCACCAAGGACCTCATCGAGACTTGGATCGACTACAAGCGCAGCGCCGAGGTCGACTACGTCCGTCTGCGTCCGCACCCGGCCGAGTTCGAGCTGTACTACGACATCTGAGCGGTGGCGCCGACCGGAAGGCAGACTCCTTGCGGCGTACCGATTTCAGTCAGGGCGGTCTCCTTCGGGTGACCGCCCTGACGCATGTGTGGTGCCCTACACCTCCGGCGCTCAATCGCTGTCGCTGCGTGTCACACCGGTTTGGCACCATGTGAGGGCACATCGTCCTGCTCACGGAACCTCGCGCCTTGGCCGGCTAGCCATACGACGGGCCACCGCCGCTGACAGGTCGTAGGATTACTTTAAAGCACAATAGTATTCTTGGCTGTAGTAATCTTTCCGTGGAGGTGTCCCATGCCGTTCGTGGGCCGGCAGCGCGAGCTGGCCGAACTCAGGCTCTTGCTCGAGACCATCCGCCGGGGTCAGCGCGCGGACCGGGGTATCGCTGTGCTCTTACGCGGCCGGCGCCGGGTCGGGAAGTCCCGCCTTGTCACCGAGTTCATCGCACGCTCCGGTCTGCCGTCGGTCTACTTCCAAGCCGCCCGCGGCAGCGAGTTCTCTCTGGAGTTGAGTGAATTCGCCGACACCATCGCATCGTCCAGCCTCCCCGGAGCAGCCCTGGCAGCGGGCAACCGACCCACCAGCCTCACAGCGGCATTGACCCTCCTTGCTGCCGCACTTCCAGACGAAAGCCCAGCAATAGCAGTCATCGATGAGGCACCGTGGTTGCTTGAGGGCATCGCCGGCGGTGCGGGTGAACTTCAACGGGTATGGGATAGGACTCTCGCAACCAAGCCTGTGCTCTTGTTGCTGCTCGGCAGCGATCTGGCGATGATGGAATCGCTCGGATCGCCTGACCAGCCTTTCCACGGACGAGCCACAGAGATGGTGCTGGACGCCCTCACTCCCCACGACGTCGCCTCGATGACAGGCCTTGACGCGTTCGACGCTTTCGACGCGTTCCTCATCACGGGCGGCCTGCCGCTGGTGGCACAGGAGTGGGAGCACGGCATGAGCCGGGACGACTTCCTGCGCGAGTCATTCACGCGGTCGACAAGCGCGCTCGTCGTCTCTGGCGCGCGGGTGCTGGATTCGGAGTTCCCTGAGACCGCCTATTCGCGAGCAGTGCTGGCTGCTATCGGTGGCCGAGGCGAACGCACCTTCAGCGGCATCCACGCTGCGATCGCAGGGGGATCTATGTCTCATACAACGCTCACCGCAAGCCTGCGCACCCTCGCCACAAAGCGCGTCGTAGCGGCCGACGAGCCGTTGTCCACCAAACCGGCGACGAAAGATCGACGCTGGCGCATCGCCGATCCGGCTCTGCGGTTCTGGCTGGCCTTCGTCGAGCCCGCACTCGGCGAAGTGGACCGAGCCCGACCGGACCTAGCGATAGCGCGCGTGAATCGCAGCTACGAGTCCTGGCGGGGCCGCGCGATTGAGCCGGTGGTGCGATCCGCCCTGACGCGGCTGCTTCCCGACGACCAGTGGCGCGATGTCGAACACGTCGGCGGCTGGTGGCCGCGCAACAACAACCCAGAGATCGACCTCGTAGGCGCCGACCGGATACCTGCAAACCACGTCGGCTTCGTCGGCGCGATCAAGTGGCGCAAGGCAGGTTCCGTGACGACGGCCGAGATCACGCAGCTGGCTGCTGACGCGCTGCACGTCCCCGGTTTCACCGAAGCCACCCCTTTGGTCGTTGTTTCAGGCGGACGCCACGTGACCGACCGCCGAATCCGGCAGAGTTGGACGCCAACCGATTTGATTCAGGCGTGGCGCTAGCTGCGAACGGTCACCACTGGCGGTGGCTACTGGCCCGACCGCATGGCGGTGGTGTTTGATCGTGGCGAGCGATGAGGCTCAGGTACGGTTCCTCATCTGCGGCCGAGAACCCGACGGAGGATTCAGGTGGAGTTCTGCGCGTGCCCGATGCCAGACCCCGGGCGTGACAAGTACTGCAAGACATGCTCCAAGGTCGTGAGCGAGCAGGGTCTCGCCACTGCTGCTGCGCGCGGCCCAGCATCGGGGAGCGCTGCTGACGTGGCGCCGGGCAGTGGCCTGCGAACCTTCGGGAACATCTTGCGAATCGGCGGAATCCTCTTTGCCATCTCCCCGCTCATAGCGGTGGCCGTGGGGTGTCGCGGAACATCGGACTCAAGTTGTGGGGCCGGAGCCATCGTCATGATGGTCACCCTGCCGATCGGCGGCTTGGTTGCGGCGGTCGGTTCCATCCTCGCCGCGCGCGGGAACGCCAAACGGATCAAGGCAGAGGCGGCGGCGCGGACGCAGGCCACCACCGCGGACGGCGAACTCGCGGCGCCAACCGCAGTTGAAGCCGCACGTCCAACTCGTCCCGTGCCACCCCTCCGCGTCGGGCATGTGCTCCTCAGCGTCGCAATCGCCCTGACCTTGCTGGGCATGTACATCAACCCCCACCGCGGCGCCGAGGCGAGCGGCTTCTACGCCGCCGTCGGCCCCATGGACTGCTGGTGGCTGGCCGCGCTGTGCGCCGTCGTCGGCACGTTCATCCGTCAGGCCCACCGGCGAAGCGACCCGCCTGCGCGTTTCTGGGGCCGCACCCTGACCTGGTGCGGCGTGGTGGTGCTCAGTTGGAGTTTCCTCATCATGTTGCTCATGGGCCTCGGCGGAGGGATCGGTGAGTACGTCAACCAAGCCTTCGACTCCGGAGACCTCAGCGATGGATTCTCGCCTCTGGGCATCCTGACCGGCACCGGCAGCGGACCGTTCGCATCGATATTCCCGGGGATCCTGGTCGGCTCAATTCTCATCTCCCGCGGCATCAAGAAGGGTGCGACCGCCTGAGCCTGACGGGCTAGCATCCGCCGCATGTCCGCTGACGGGTGCCCGATCTGGATCGACCTCGCGTGCGACGACCTCGACGCATCGAAGCACTTCTACGAGCACGTCCTCGGATGGTCATTCTCCGACCCGGCGCCTGATGCCGGTGGCTGGACCATGGCGCTGGCGGGCGACGCACCAGTCGCGGGCTTAGCGCCGCGACGCGCGGGCACCCCATCAGCGTGGTCGCTGTACTTCGCCACAGCCGACTCACAAGCCACGCTGGCACAGGTGCCCGAACTCGGCGGCACAGTCCTGGTCCCCGCATTCGACATCGTCATCGGCGGCACCCTCATGGGCCGCATCAGCGCGGCTGCTGACTCCGCCGGCGCGGCGTTCGGGCTCTGGGAGCCGCACGCGATGACGGGGCTGCAGCCGACGGGCGCCCCCGGCCACCCCGTGTGGTTCGAACTGGACTCAACCGATCCCGCGCGCGCAACTGCTTTCTACTGTTCGCTCTTCAACGCCACGACGGAGTCTCTGGGCGACCCTGCCGACTACACGACCGTGGTCATCGACGGTGGCCAGCGTTTCGGCATCTGGCAGATGCACGGCATGACTCCCGCGGAAATCGGGTCACGCTGGTACACCTACCTCAGCGTGCGCGATGTCGACGCTGCCTGCGAGCGCGTCCGCGCCCAAGGCGGGGAGGTACTCGAGGTGCAGGACAGCCCGCACGGCCGGTGGGCGTTCATTGCCGACAACCAGGGCGCGAGGGTCTACCTCATGGATGTGACCGTCAAAGTCTGATGTGTGCCTCGCACGTCAGCGTGACGTGCATACCTGTGGCACCTAAGGATGCAAGCCGCCGGTCACTCGAAGCCTGTGGTCACGAACATGTTGACCCACTGCCGCAAGGACGCCTGGCCCGCCACGGCGCCTACCCCGGCGTTCGCCTCGATGCTGAACGGCCCGAGCGCCTGACCTTCGCGGGAGTAGGTCCCCGTGTAGATGAGGACCGGGCCGCCGCTGTCGACCGTGGCCGTCAATGCTGGCCGCCACCATTTCATGCACGTCTCCTGCGCTTGCTCTTCGTGGCCCGCAATCGGTAGCACAGGGTTGCTTCCGTCGTTGCCGTCTTGATACCGCATTGCGCCGAGGCGCACCGCCCACTCGCGCACACGGCGGCACTCAGTCGCGGCGTCGATGGCAACACCACTGCGTTTGATGTTGACCCAGAGGTTCGGGCCCCTACCCTCGTTCGGCCACTCACCGCCGAAGACGGCACCAGCGACATACCCCTTCGGAGCGGCATCGGCCACCGCCGTGACGATGTCGCGGGACTTCGCTCGATTCGCGGTGAATGCTGGCGACGGACCACATCCGGTGAGCGTGACGCACGCAGCCATGACCAGAAGCAGGATCCGCGACCTCTGTGACCCACGCATGACGTGCATCACTGGGCGACCTGCACCCACGCGGACGCGTCGGACGGTAACGAACCGGCACTCACATCCGCAGAAGCCAGCAGCACGCGGCCGGCCGGCAACGGCACGGGGGCGGGGGATGTGTTCAGCAATACTTCAACCGCCTCCCCGTCGCTGTTCAGGCGCAGGCGCAACACCGCCTCCGGCGAGTCAACCCACTCCACGTTCGCGCGGCCGAGGGCGGGCAGCAATCGACGCATCCGCAAGGCCGAGCGGTACAACTCGAGCATCGAACTCGGCTCGCCCTCCTGTGCAGAGACCGCGAACCGCCCCCAATCCGCCGGCATCGGCAACCAGGTTTGCGCTGCCGTGGAGAAGCCGAAACTCGGCCCGGCAGCCGTCCACGGCATCGGGATGCGGCAGTTGTCGCGCCCTCGGTTGGTGCGACCGGATTTCTCCCACACCGGGTCCTGCAGCGCCGACTCGGGCAAGTCGTCCACGTTGGGCAGGCCGAGCTCCTGGCCGTTGTAGATGTAGACCGCCCCGGGCAGTGCCAGCAGCAGCAGCGCCATCGCGCGGGCGCGCTGTAGGCCGCGTGCCTCGTCGAAGTCCGCCGCCGCGGTCGTCGCCGGAACGTACGACCCGAGCAGTTGCGTGCCCTGCGAATAGCGGCCGACCGAGCGCGGGGTGTCGTGGTTGTCCGTGACCCAGGTCGTCGGCGCGCCGACGCGCGCGTTCGCGGCGAGTGAGGAGTCGATGGCCTCGCGCAGGTGCCCAGCGTCGAATCCGGCCTTGACGAACCGGAAGTTGAAGGCCAGGTGCATCTCATCGGGCCGGATGAACCCGGCCACGGTCTCGTCGTCCGCCCCCGTCTCGATGACGGCCATCCGGTCGCCGAGGTAGGAGTCGAACACCTTCCGGAACCGGCGGTACACCTCGTGCACCTCGCCGTCGGGGTGCTTCGGGATGACCGGCCAGCCGCCGTCGGTATCGGGGAAATCCGGGTCCTTCATCAGCGCGTCGGACACATCGATGCGGAAGCCGTCCACGCCGCGGTCGAGCCAGAAGCGGATGACGTCCTCGAACTCCGCGACCACCTCGGGGTTGCGCCAGTTCAGGTCTGGCTGCTCCGCGGCGAAGAGGTGGTAGTACCACTGCGCGGGGCCGTCGGGCGCACCCTCGGGCTCCGGCACGCGCGTCCACGAATGCCCGCCGAACACGCTCATCCAGTTGTTCGGGGGCAGCTCCCCGCGCTCCCCGCGACCGTCACGGAACAAGTAGCGCTCCCGCTCGGCACTGCCTCGACCCGCCGCAACGGCCTGCTGGAACCAGCGGTGCCGGTCGGATGTGTGATTGGGCACGAAATCCAATGTGATGCGGATGCCGCGGCGGTGCGCCTGCGCCACGAGGTCGTCCATGTCGGCCAGCGAGCCGAACAACGGGTCGATGTCTCGGTAGTCGGCCACGTCGTAGCCGTGGTCGACCTGCGGGCTGGTGAAGCAGGGGCTGATCCACAGCGCGTCGACGCCGAGGGACTGCACGTAGTCCAGCCCGTCGATGATGCCGCGCAGATCGCCCACGCCATCCCCGTCGCTGTCGCGGAAGGATCGCACGTAGACCTGGTAGAAAACCGCATCCCGCCACCACTGCGTCATGCAGCGAAGGCTAGCGACTGCGTCCTCATCCGAGCGCCCGCCGCATGGTCACACGCGAGGTGTTCCTCGCACTCCGCTGAGCGGGCCGCAGGGGTCATCGAGCGAATCAAGACGAGGCAGAAGTCCCCGCTCCCCGCCGTTTCCGGCACGCGTCCGAGCAGTACTTCACGTCATCCCAATTCTTGGACCACGCCTTCCGCCACACCATCGGCCGGCCGCAGACAACACAGGTCTTGCTCGGCAGGTCTCGCTTGGCGACTCCCCTCGGCATAGGAGAATCCTCTCGCAGTCGCGGCTGCGGCACACTGAGGACGGACGCAGCGTGGTCCCCGCAGCCGCCGCGCCGGAAGAGGACTCATGAGCAGCGAGACAGGCTCGGCAGTTTCTGTGCCGGTTGGCGTCCGCGCACTGCTGGCAGCCGTGCGCGCGCGAACGCCCGAGCACCGGGCTGAACGCGTGCGGCTCGCAATCGAGTCACTCTTCACACACGCGCTGCGGCGGTTGCCGGACGGCAGTGTCTTCGTGCTCACGGGCGACATCCCCGCGATGTGGCTGCGCGATTCCACCTGGCAGCTCCGACCACTGCTTGCGGCGGCGTCCGAACCGGACACTTACAACGTGCTTGCAGCCGTGTCGAAACGTCAAGCCTCCTGCGTCCTGATCGACCCCTATGCGAACGCGTTCAACCCGGAACCGAACGGTGAGTGCTGGCACCGAGACTTCCCAGACCAAAGCCCGTGGGTGTTTGAGCGCAAGTACGAACTTGATTCACTCGCGGCGTTCCTGGATTTCGCGCTCCGTCTTCACAAAGCGAGCGGGCGTCTGGACCATCTGGATGCCCAGTTCCGCCAAGCGGCGACCATGGCCGTTGCAGTCATCGAGCGCGAGCAGCGGCACGACCCCGCCTCCTACCGATTCTCCAGAGCGGGCGCGGCAGACCATGATCATCTCTCGCACAACGGCTTCGGCGCCCCTGTCGGTTTTTCTGGCATGTCATGGAGCGGCTTTCGGCCGAGCGACGACGCCTGCACCTACGGATATCTCGTGCCAGCAAATGCTCATGTGGCGGTGGTGCTCCGACAACTCGCCGAGTTACCCGATGAGGTCAGGCTAGGCCCCGATGTGCGGCGGAAGTGTCGAGCCTTGGCCCACGACATCTCCGCGGGAATTGCCGACCACGGCGTCATTTCCTCCGATGGGACCGCTCGCTACGCGTATGAAGTTGACGGCCTCGGCAACTCATTGCACATGGATGACGCCAATGTGCCCAGCCTGCTCTCGCTGCCCTACCTCGGCTGGTGTGCCAGCGACGAGCCTGTCTACCTTGCGACCCGGGATTGGATTCTCAGCCCCGCGAACCCCTGGTTCGCGCACGGCGCGGCCGCCAGCGGCGTGGGCAGTCCGCACACCCCTGCCGGGCATGTGTGGCCCATCGCAATCGCCATGGCCGGGCTGACCGCTGCCCAGCCGCGAGATGTAGAACGGGCGCTTCACATTTTGGAGTCCACCGATGCTGGCACCGGCAGGATGCACGAGTCCTTCCATGCAGACGACCCCCACACGTTCACCCGGCCGTGGTTCTCATGGGCGGACATGACGTATGTGCACCTGGTTCTGCGCAGTGTCGGGCTCGCGTTCGACTAGCCCCCGAGTGATGACTCGGGCACGCTCACCACGACCACGGCGACGGCGCGCGCCAGACCGGCCATACTGTTGGCAACCACAGACCCAGGCGCCGCCGCCTGGCCCACGAAAGGTGGAGCATCCATGAGCAACAGCGGTTTGCAGCGCCGTGAGGACGGCGTGGTCGTCTACGGCGCACTGTGGTGCGGCGATTGCGTTCGCAGCAAGGCGCTGCTTGACCGCGTGTCCGTGCCGTACACCTGGATAGACACCGACGCCGAGCCCGGCGCGGTGGATGCGATCGTCACAGCCAACGACGGCCGGCGCAGCATCCCGGTGATTGTGCTGCCCGACGGCTCACACCTCACAGAGCCGAGCGACCCGGAACTGCGCGCCGCGCTCACCGCCAACGCCCTGCTGCGCGACTGACCGGCGCGGGCCCTGCCCGGCCGGGCACACACCTCGGACCAGCGGCGCGCGCGGGCCGTTCAGCGGCGGAACAGCCGACGCCAGAAGCCCTTGCGCCTGCGGGAGGTGGCGGCACGCTGTGCCGCACTCGGCTCCACCCGGGCGGGGGGTAGCAGGTCAGGGTTCTCCAACAGTTTGCGCACCTCGTCGTCGAACGCCTCGCCGCCGACCGGGGTGCCATGAGTGCGTATGCCGTCGACGTGCAACCCGGATGTGACGCGAGCACCGCACTTGGCGCAGTGAAAGACGTGATCGTCGACCGCCGCCGCGCAGCGAGGACATGTTCGGTCCATGTCAGACCCTCCTCGTACCTTGGTCAGCGGATAGGCTCGTCGCAGCGCTCAGGCGCGGGTGGCGGACGCGCCGACCGCCCAAGCAACGAGCGGTCGCACTCTCGATCTGCGCACACCATCGTAGGCGTGCAGGCCGCGCCGAGCGCGAGCCGGAGCGAACGGGCACCGGGGCCGGGTGCGGCGACGGCGACCAAGTTGATCGGAGTGGACGAGCGGCGATGAGCGAGTCACACACCTCTGCACAGTGGGTGGTCATCGACACTGAGACCACCGGGCTTTCCAAGGACGACCGCATCGTGGAAGTCGCCGCTATCGCCGTTGACCCCACCACGATGACCGAGGTTGACCGGTTCGTCACACTCCTGCAGCCTGACCGCGACACCGGCGCAACCGAGGTGCACGGGATCTCGGACGAGATGGTGCAAGATGCCCCCCGGTTCACTGACATCGCGCGGGAGTTCGCGCGGTTCCTCGACGGGCGGGTCCTCGTCGCGCACAACCTCAAGTTCGACCAAGGTTTCCTCGAGCGGGAGTTCGAACTCGCGGGCCTTCAGCTTGAACTCGGTCGCGGATTCTGCACCTGGCGGCACGGCACGATGATGACCCTCGCGAAATCGTGCGAGGAACACAACATCGCCCTCGACGGCGCCCACCGGGCAGCGGCCGACGCGGAAGCAACCATGCAACTGCTCACGTTCCTGCACCAGCGGCACACCGCGGACCTCGAACCGGTTCGGGCACCTGAGCAGACACTCTTCTAGCCGCTAGACGTCACCGGCGCTGCGGCATACTCCCGGTCATGTCTCTTGCGCTGCCGTGGCCCGTCGCCTGGCAGTTGATCCGCGGCGGCTTCCGCCGGCACAGCGCGTACCGGGCCGCAGCCCTTGCCGGAGCATTGACCAACACCGTATTCGGCGCGATCAAGGCCAGCATCACCCTGGGCGCTCTCGCCTCTGCCGGCGGCCGCCTCGCAGGGTACGACGCGAAGTCCGCAATGACCTACGTGTGGCTCACACAGGCGCTCATCGCCCCGGTCAGCCTCTTCGTCTGGAACGAAGTGAGCGACCGGGTGCGCTCCGGCGATATCGCGGTCGACCTGTCACGGCCGGTGAACGTGCAGTTGTCCTACCTGTGCGCCGACCTCGGCCGCGCAGCCTTCGAGTTCCTGCCCCGCGGGCTACCGCCTCTGCTGGTGGGCTGGGCGAGCACAGGAGTCCACATCCCCGCGAGACCGCTGGTCTGGGCCGCCGGGGCGGCCGGGCTGGTGCTCGGTGTCCTGGTGTCCTTCGCGTGCCGGTTCCTCATGAACGTGACCGCGTTCTGGCTGATGGAGATCCGCGGGGTGCAGACGCTGTATCTCGTGGCCAGCAACATCTTCTGCGGCCTGCTCATCCCGGTGCACTGGTTCCCGGGGTGGCTGCGCACCGTGGCCAACGCCACCCCCTTCCCTTCCATCCTGCAGACACCGGTGGACCTCATCAGCGGCCGGTACTCCGGCGCCGCGGCGGCGCACGCGCTGCTCACGCAGTCGCTGTGGCTGCTAGCGATGCTGACGGCGGGCCAGGTGGCGCTGGCACGCGGCAGCCGGGTCTTGGTGGTGCAAGGTGGCTGAGACAGACTCCGGCGCGCGGGCCGCGCCGCCCGCGCAGCGCCTTGCGGCTCACCGAGTCTGGGTCACGCTGCTCACGTCGCGGCTGCGCGCACAGATGACCTACCGCACGTCCTTCGCGGTGGACCTGCTCGGCAACCTCGGCATCGCGCTGCTGGAGTTCACTGAGCTCTGGGTCATCTTCGCCAACGTGAAGGCCCTCGGCGGCCTGTCCTTCGCCCAGACGGCCGTGGTCTTCGCCTTCGCGAACATCGCGTTCTCCCTCGCTGACCTCGTCGTCGGGCATGTGGACACCTTGCCGCGCTACATCCGCGCGGGCACCCTCGACGCGTTCCTGCTAAGGCCGGCGTCGGTGCTCGGGCAACTCATCACCAGCGACGTCTCCCCCAAGCGCATCACACGCACCCTCGGCGCCGTGGCTGTGCTCGTCGTAGCCGTGGCCCACCTCGACATCGAGTGGACGCCCGTGCGCGTATGGGCGCTCATCACCGTCCCCGTCTTCGGCACCGCAATCTTCGCGGCGCTGTTCGTGACCGCCGCCGCCCTGCAGTTCTGGTTGGTCGACGGCGCCGAGGTGACCAACGCCTTCACCTACGGGGGCGCATACGTCGCCAGTTACCCCGCCTCGCTGTACCAACGCGTGGTGCGCACCTTCTTCACTTTCGTCGCCCCAGCGACATTCACCGCTTACCTGCCCGCACTCGTCATCTTCGGCCTGCCCGGGCCGGTCGGCCTGCCTGCGTGGCTCGGGCTGCTCACCCCTGTCATGGCCGCTGTCGCCTGGGCAGGCGCCGTCGGCCTGTGGCGGCTCGGTATCCGTCACTACACAGGAGCGGGGTCATGACCGAACCCATCATCAGCACGCACGGCCTCACACGCCGGTTCGCGCGCACCACCGGCCGAGGAAGGTCCCGCGCACGGGAGACGGTCACTGCGGTGGATGGACTCACCCTGCGCATCGAGCCTGGTGAGTCCATCGGCTACATCGGCGCGAACGGCGCCGGGAAATCCACCACCATCAAGATGCTGACCGGGATCTTGACCCCCACCGCCGGAAGCGTGCGCGTGTGCGGGCTCGACCCGGTGCGGCAACGCAAGGAACTGGCTCGGCACATCGGCGTGGTCTTCGGTCAGAGGTCTCAGCTGTGGTGGGACCTGCCGCTGCGCGACTCATTCGAGATCCTCGCGGCCATCCACCGGCTCGCGCCGAAGCAATCGTCGGATCGACTCAGCGAACTATCTGAACGGCTGCAACTCGGGGAGTTCCTCAACGCGCCGGTCCGTCAACTCTCGCTCGGGCAACGGATGCGCGCAGAGGTCGCCGCGGCGTTGCTGCACCGGCCGCGCATCGTCATCCTCGACGAGCCGACCATCGGTTTGGACGTGGTCAGCAAGGAGCGGCTTCGGCAGTTCCTCGCAAGCGAGCGCACGGACCACGGCACCACGCTGCTGCTGACCACCCATGACATGGGCGACATCGAGCGGCTGTGCGAGCGGGTCATCGTCGTCGACAGGGGCCGCTGCGTGCATGACGGCGCCCTCGCCGACCTGGCCGCCCTCGTCCAGACCGAACGGATCCTCGTCGTCGACCTTGCTCAGCCGCACGCGCCCATCACCGACATTCCGACGGCGCGCGTCGTGGGCTGCGACCAGACCGGGGTCCGGCAGACCTTCGCGTTCTCCCCCTCGGACACCACCGCGGCGGAAGTCCTGGCAGCGGTGAGCGCCCGGGCTGAGGTGCGCGACCTCGCTATCGAGGAGCCGACCATCGAGTCGATTGTCCGACGGCTGTACGAGGGCCAGACGCGCTGACGTCCTATCCGTGGCCGGGGTGGGCCACCGGCCGCATCGGCCGCGGTGCCACGCCAGGCAGCGCGGTGGCTCGCGTCAGATGCGCTGGTCAGCACCTCGACGGCCACCGGTCCCGAGCAGCTGGCTCGCCCGAGCCGTGCCGCTCGGTCCCTCGCGGACCGCTCACAGGGGTACCGAGCCTACGGTGCGCCGGGGGCGGACCCGGTGAATTCCTTTAGAACGCCCGCGCCACTGCCCGCACCGAGACAGGCATAGTTACGCTTAGCCACACCATTTTGACCACCGGTCAACTGCTGACCGGCCCCATTGGAGGTGCCATGGGCATCACAGTTATGCCCACCCGGCTGTTCGTCTGCGCGGCCGCGTGCCTCGCGCTGTCAACAGTGACCGAAGCGCCGGCACCGGTATCCGCTGAGCAAGTACCCCAGCATCCGGCAGCGAGCAGTTCTCGCGCCGACGCGGACGTAGCTCAGGCTCCTGCCGCCGCTGTGCCAACCTCAGGACGCCCGGGCGTGGCTGACGGCATGGCAACGAGCGCCCGCACGGCAATCACAGTGCCTACCTCCACGGCACGGCCGAGTGCCAGTGCGCCGCGCACCAAGACGCCTGCCGCCGGCATCGCAGCCGCTGCACAACCGACCGCTGAGCTACCGCACTTCGCCGGGAGCCTCTATGCCAGCGGCAACGCAAACGACTGCATCAGCATCACTGTCAGCTCTCCCACGGCACCAGCGGGAGCGATAGCCGATGCCGCGTCCGGGGCCGTTGTGACAGTGACAGCGCTTGCTCGCAAGAGCTGCTTCAGCGCAAGTCCGACCTACACTTTGAGGCGCATCCTCCTCAGCACCGGCGCCGCCTCGACGTTGGCAACAAACGCCAGCGTGGCGCCCACATCAGACAAGACCTGGCCGGGCTCCGGCGCGAATAGCGCGTACGGGGTGAGCACGACGTTCACCGCCCCAGTGCCCAGCGCCAGCACCGGCTCGGTGACCGCATGGGTTGAGTTCGCGGCCCAGACCTCCACTGGCCAGCAGCTCGTCACCGCGATGGTCCGCGTGCTCAAGTCACGAACCCGCCGCCAAGCAGACGACCCGGATGCGGTCAGTGGCCCGGTCATCCACGCGGTCTACGTGCAGCCCTCTGACGGCACTGACAACCGGCGCGACATCACGGGCGAGATGGACGCCTGGCTGCAGCAAGTCCAGACGCTAATGAACACCGCCATCGGCAAGAAGCTGCGCCTGGACTTGGACACCAACCTGCAAAACGATGTCACCTACATGAAGTCCAAGTACTCGACCGCACAACTCTTCAGCGCCAACGCCGATGCTGACAAACTGCTCAAGCAGGAATTCGCCGACCCCGCCATCGCCACGGGAAGCCAGAAGAAGGTGCTCGCCTTCTTCGTCGAGTCCTCGGGCGCCCAGTCCTACTGCGGCTACAGCCGCGACTCGTGGTCCGACCCTGCGCCCGCGGTTGTCATCGCCCCAATCGCATCCGCAGGCTGCGCCAAGCTGGCTCCCGCCGGGGTGGAATACATCAGCACGGTGCTCGCGCACGAGATCCTGCACACTGTCGGGGTCAAGCATGTGCCCGACGCCAAAGACCTGATGTGCGGTAGCGACAGCGGAGTCACGTGCACCGGACCCGCGTACATCGACCCGCAGAAGGCCTACTACGTCGGTACCACCAGTGCCTATTCCAAGGTCGACATTCTTACCCAAGACATCTGGGACAGGGGTGTCAGCACCGCCCCGAGCGCACCATCCAAAGTCTCAGTGAAGCGCGCGGTCAGGTCTATCGAGGTGACGTGGACCGCCCCGGCGTCTGACGGCGGGTCGCCCATCTCCGGCTACATCGTCACCGCCTCGCCGGGAGGGGCTCAGTGCACCACCACAGGAGCACTGGCCTGCACCGTCACCGGTTTGTTCAACACCAACGTCTACACATTCGTCGTCGAAGCCCGGAACATCAACGGACTCTCGCCCAAGTCCTCGCCGTCCGGGGAAATCCGGCCAGCGACGGCCCCCTCGGCGCCCGCGAGCGTTGTGACGAAATCCGGCGACGGAAGTATCCACATCTCGTGGAGCCCGCCTGCGGACGACGGCGGGCTGACCATGACCTACACCGCCACGGTCCAACCAGCCGGGGTGACGTGCACCACGAGCCAGCGTGACTGCTCCGTATCGGGCCTTGACAACGGCGGCACATACCTCGTCACCGTGGTGGCGACGAATGCCATCGGCGACTCCCCTGCTTCCGACCAAGTCGCAGCCACCCCTGGAACCGTGCCGAAGCCGCCTCTGAGCGTCAAGGTATTGCGACGCAACGGTGAAGTGGTCGTCAGTTGGAGTCCCCCGACCGACACCGGCGGCTTTGACGTGACTTCGTACACCGTGTACTCAAAACCGGGCCGGGCCGTGTGCCAGACATCGGGGTTGAACTGCACCGTTACAGGCCTGACCAACGGGCAGGTCTACACCTTCACGGTCGTTGCGAAGAACGAGATAGGGAACAGCCCGGCGGCCGGCATGGGGGGCGAGCCCCTCATCGGCGTTGGCGCCGGCACCATCTGCGCGATCAAAGCCGACAGCTCCGGCACATGCTGGGGTAACCCGCGCCTGACACCGACGGCGGCGGCATACGTCACCATCGCGACCGGGCAGAACTACGGCTGCGCGATCACGTCGGCGCGCAAAGTCCTCTGCTACGGGCCCAACACGGCCGTGTCCTCGAACGTCCCCGTCACCCTCACCACGGCCGCCGAGGTCTCGACAGGCTACGGACACGCATGCGCCGTGACCAAGGATCAGCGACTGCGCTGTTGGGGAAGCAACGCATCCGGAGAACTCAATGTGCCGGCGGACATCGGCCTGGTCACCCACGCAGTCGCCGGTCGCAACGCAACGTGCGTCAGCACCGCCGACGGCGCGATCCGCTGCTGGGGCCAGGACAGCAACGGCGTGGTCAGCAACGCGCCGCAAACCATGGCACCGACAGCCTCGTTGGTCGCAGGCCAAGGGTTCATGTGTGCATTGTCCGTGACACGCGAAGTCGCATGCTGGGGAGCGAACAACCTTGGCCAGACGGCCGTGCCCGCTGGCCTTGGCGAGGTGGCGAGCATCGCAGCCGGGGCCAACCACGTCTGCGCCGTGAACACCAGCGGCGGCGTCGTCTGTTGGGGTGACGCGTCCACGCAGGCTTTGTCGCCGCCGGCTGACTTGCAGCCTGTTTCTTACATTGCCGCTGGCGATGGATTCACATGTGCCCTCACTGTGGTGCAGTCGCTCGTGTGTTGGGGCCAGTCATTGAGCGGCTCGACAGTTTCAGAGTCTGACAACGCGGCTCTGAACCGTCTTCCGAGCATGGCTCCCGGAGGCGCCCCCTCGGCGCCGGTGAACGTCCAACTCGTCCGCGGCAAGCGTTCGCTCGAGGTGCGTTGGGCCACTCCCGTGAACAACGGCGGGTTCCCTGTTACGGGCTACGTCGCAACTGCGGCTCCTGGTGGCGCCACTTGTACGACGACTGAACTTTCGTGTGTGATCTCGGGCCTGACCAACGGCCAGACGTACCAAGTGACCGTCAAGGCAACGAATGTCATCGACTCCTCGGCGGCGTCGTCTGCCACGTCCCTCGCACCCGGCACGCCCCCCGACGCGCCCACATCCGTTCAGTTGACCCGCGGGTCGCGTGAGCTGCGAGTGTCATGGAGCGCCCCGACTGACGACGGTGGATTCGCGGTCCAGACGTACTCGGTCTCCGCAGTGCCCGGCAACGCCTCATGCGGCCCGACGGCGTCGACAACCTGTGTGCTCACCGGTCTGACGAACGGTGTTGTCTACACAGTGAGTGTGACTGCGACGAACGTATTGGGGTCTGGCCCGTCGGCAACAGCGCCGGACCTCGCACCCGGCACTGTGACCACACCTCCGGTGAACGTCGTGGCTGTCCGTGGGGATAAGCAGGTACAACTTTCATGGGGCGCTCCGTTGGATAACGGCGGCTTCCCCGTTGAAGGCTTCACCGTCGAGTCCTTGCCCACTGGCGACCCTTGCTCAACGACGGAGGCGACCTGCGTCATTACCGGGCTGACCAACGGCATCTCCTACTCGTTCCGCGTCTGCGCGCGCAACTTCCTGGGCTGCTCCACGTACTCTGATGTCATCAGCGCGATGCCCGCAGGCCCTCCAGCGACGCCGAACAACATCGTCGTGTCCCCGGGAGATCGCCAGTTGGCGGTCTTCTGGTCCCTCGGTGACTCCGGCGGCTTGCCCGTGACGGTCACGGCAATGGCTGACCCGGGCGGATTCACGTGTACCTCGACGAGCATGTCGTGCAGCATCACCGGCCTCACCAACGGAATCACCTACACAGTCACGGTGACCGCTGCCAACGAGGTCGGCGCATCCCCAGCCGCAGCCCCGGTTGCTTCCATGCCTGCCACGCTGCCAACACCGCCTATGAACGTCAAAGTGACGGTTGGCAACGCTCAGGTGGCAGTCGCTTGGGATAGCCCAACCGACAGTGGCGGTCTGCCCATCACCGCGTACACCGCCACGGCGACACCGGGTGGAGCCTCGTGCACGGCCACCGGCCAGAACACGTGCACCATCGTTGGCCTGACCAACGGCACGGCATACACCATCACCGTCACCGCGAGCAACAGTTTGGGCGCCTCACAGCCTTCGCTGAGCGCGATGGGCACGCCAGTGTCGCCAGCGAAGCCCCCTGCGGCGCCAGGTGGGTTGAAACTGACGAACACAGCGGCCGGCCAAGTGAAGTTGGCCTACGCAGCGGCCGTCGCGAATGGCGCAGCGATCACTCGCTACGAGGTACGCACGTCAACCGACGGAAAGAAGTGGGTCGCGTGGGCGGCGCTGAACCAGTCGACCAAGCTCATCAAGGGCAAGTGGGCCAAAGGTGTGACGCTCTACGTCCAACTGCGAGCGGTGAACTCCGCCGGGCTGGGAGCTTCGTCCCAAGCCAAGCTCAAGTTGACTAAGTAAGAACTGCAAGACCTCGCCGCGGCGACGTGCGGGCTTATCCCTGCCGCGCGCGTCGCGGCGTCATCGCCGCGCGTACTGCCTCGGCCAGGGCGCATCGACGCCAAGCGCGTCGGCGAAATGAACGCCTGAGTAAGGGTCGCGCAGCCAGCGGCGACCCATCATCACCGCGTCGGCCGCGCCGCTGGCGAGCACCTGCTCGGCAGCTGCTGCCTCGTCGATGAGCCCTACCGCACTGGTCAGCACGCCGGCACGCTCGCGTACCTGCTTCGCCAACGGAACCTGGTACCCCGGCGCGACCGGTATCGCAGCATCCGGCACCGCTCCGCCGGATGAGACATCGATGAGGTCGACACCGTGCGCGCGCAGTGCAACCGACAACTCCACCGTGTCGTCGACCGACCAACCACCGTCGACCCAGTCCGTGGCGCTGACCCGGTAGAACAGCGGCATCGAGTCGGGGATGGCCGACCGAACTGCGTCAGCGACGTCCAAGGCCAGTTTGGTTCGACCGGCGCCACCCCACGCGTCGGTGCGCGTGTTCACCAGCGGGCTCGCGAATTGGTGCAGCAAGTAGCCGTGTGCGCCGTGGACCTCGATCACGTCGAATCCTGCCGAGACGGCTCGCCGCGCGGCAGCCGCGAATCCGGCTACGACCGCTTCTAGGTCGGCAGCCGTGGCCGCACGCGGGCCGGCCAGGCCGCGGAAGGGCTCCTCGGTCGGCCCAAGCGGTGTCCAGCCGCCGTCGGCGGCGGACACGAAGCCTGGGCCGCGATGTGGAGCGTTCGCGGAGGCCTTGCGCCCCGCATGCGCGAGTTGGATTCCGACTCGCGCACCCTGGGTCTGCGCGAATGCCACCGCGGGGGCCAGCGACTCTGCATGAGCATCCGACCACAGACCCATGCAGTCGGCGGTGATCCGTCCCTCGGGCACAACGCCCGTAGCCTCCATCATGACCAAGCCGGCGCCCCCGAGTGCGTACTGGCCGGTGTGTACGCGGTGGAACTCATTGGCGAAACCGTCGGTGCAGGAGTACATGCACATGGGCGAGACCCATAGGCGGTTGCGGAACGTCACCGACCGGATCGACAGCGGGGAGAACACATGTGTGGCGACCATGGCGTGAAGGCTACCTGCGCGGATTCGGCGCCTCAGTGACCCCGATGCGCTCGCGGTAGCCGCAACGTCGCAAGCCCAGCCGCTGCACGAGTGACCACCGCGGATCACAACGGCTCACGCCGGTGGCGGAACCGCGCCGAAGTAGGCGCCTGCCCGATGGGAGCACACGACGGCGCAGAGCCCTCACCTCAGACAAGGGTCGCGGCAGTGTGACAACGCAGCGCCGGTCTACTGCGCGTGGGCGACTGCAGACTGCACATCGACACCGGACAAGCATTATCGGGGCTGCGTGACACCGCAGCGCCGGTCTACTGCGCGTAGGCGACTGCAGACTGCACATCGACACCGGGCAAGCGTTCACGTCCGCCGAGGAACGCCAATTCCACGGCGAACGCCGCTCCCACAACGTCAGCGCCGAGGCGCCGGCACAACTCGATCGTCGCCGCGGCAGTCCCGCCGGTGGCCAGCAGGTCGTCGCACACGAGCACCCGCATCCCTGGCTGCAACGCATCGGCGTGGATTTGCAGGGTGTCGCTGCCGTACTCGAGGTCGTAGGTGACTTCCTCCGTCTGCCACGGCAGTTTCGCGGGCTTGCGCACAGGGATGAACCCGGCGTGCAGGTTCAGTGCCAACGCCGGACCGATGATGAACCCGCGCGCTTCGACGCCGACAACTGCGTCGATCGCCCGGCCGCGCCAATGCTCGGACATCTCATCGATGAGACGGCCGAAGCCTCGGGCGTCTGCGAGCAGCGTGGTGATGTCGTAGAACAAGATGCCGGGCTTGGGCCAGTCGGGGACGGTGCGGATGAGGCTGGCCAGCGAGGCGGTCTCCATGGGGACAGTCTCTCCCTCGCGCATCGGCCAGGCGCGGCCGGACACGCTGCGAGGTCGTGTTGCTGTCAGACGCGCAACGCCACTAGATCCACCACGGGCCTGCCGTCTGCGAGCGCTCGCCGCTCGAACCGTGTCACCGGCCGTCCGCGGCGGTGATCAATTCCCGGTTGCAGGTCCCAGGCTGGCGAGGAGTCCAACTCGGCCGCCGCATCGTCGGCATAGTCCGCCCAGTCCGTCGCGATGTGCAGGAACGCCCCGGGGCGGCACTTCCCGGCCAGGAGGTCGAGCACCGGCCGGCGGATGAAGCGTCGCTTGTGATGCCGCTTCTTCTGCCAAGGGTCGGGGAAGAACAAACGGACGCCGGCCAAGGCAGACGGCGGGGCGGTCGAGGCAAGCCACGCGCGGGCGTCCACATTGGCCACGCACATGTTCTCCAGCCCAGCTGCCGCCGCGTCGCGGCACAAGGCCCCGACACCGGGGATGTGGACCTCCAGCCCGATGAGGAACCGGTCGGGCTCGACTGCGGCGTAGTGCAGCATCGAGTCCCCGAAGCCGAAACCGATGTCGAGCACCATCTCCCGGCCAGCCGCGCGGTCGTGGATGCGCCCCCACTCCCAGCCGCCGACGTCGTAGCGAGAGGCGACCCCGTCGAGAGCAGCCCGCTGCGAAGACGTGACCCGTCCGCTGCGCATCTTGTACGTGCGCACGGTGGTGAGTAGAAGGTCCTGGCTCAGCTCGTGCGGCGTTGATGATCGCACCGAATCGAACTCAGCGGTCGGGTCCGCCGGTTCGGGCATCACGTGAGCATCAGGCACCGCCTGCGCCGGTGATTGCACCGCGGTCGGCTCAACGGCTGGCGGCCATGATGGTTGCACGACGCGAGTATCGCAGCACGCACGCGAACTGAGCGGGTCGTCCGCGGGTCGATGCGGCAGGGGCATGTATGGGGCGCAACCACCCAATCCGCCCGGTCATGAGCACAGGACCGTCGCTCGAACGCAGAGCCGGCAATGACGTCGATGTCCACGCTGGCCCCCAACTGAGCTGCGCGCATCTGCGTCGCGGCAGCGCGGGGTCATGGTGGGCATCACGCCTAGACTCGCGAGCATGCGCCAATACGCCACCATCCTGCGCCTACCGGGTGCGTGGTGGCTCATCCTCGGCGCGTTCCCCGGCCGGCTCTCGTTCTCGATGTCAACTCTCGCCATCTTCTTCCACGTCGACTCCGTCACCGGCTCCATCGCGTCGGCAGGGCTGTGTGTCGGCGCATTCGGCCTGGTCTCGAGCCTGACGGCGGCATTTCGCGGCAGTCTGGTGGACCGATTCGGGCAGACCGGGCCGCTGCTGACGTTCGTGCCGGCGTACACGATGAGCATGCTCACGCTGGCCTGGCTCTCCCACTCGACTTGGAGCAGCGTCGCGCTGTCCGGCCTCGCCGGGCTCGCATGTCCCCCGTTCAACATGAGCATCCGGCCGTTGTGGCAGGAACTCGCCGGCCCGGAACTGACCCGGGCGGCGTACGCATTCGACTCCGTGCTGATGAACGTCGCGGCGATGGCCGGGCCGGCTGTCATCACCGGCATCTCGCTGGGTTCATCGACCCGTACCGGCTTGGTCGTGGTCGCATTCACCATGCTCGCAGGCGGCAGCGTCATCTTGGCCTCGCCTCAGTCGAGGCGTTGGGAACCGGAGCCGAAGCCGAGCCGGCAGACCAGCCTCGTGCGCAACCGCGCCTTCCAACTGATGGCTTTCGAAGGCGCCGCCATCGGGATGCTGACAGGAATGCTCGCGGTCGCCATCCCCGCCGCCACCAAGCAGGCCGGCCAGAGCCACATCACCGGCGTGATTTTCAGTGCGGCCAGCATCGGCGCGATCATCAGCGGCATGGTGGCCGGGGCCAAGTTCAAGAACCTCGCGCCGCTGCGCGGACTAGTCGTGACGCAGACTGCGCTCGCGCTGGTCGCGTTCCTCCTGCCACTGACGCATCCCGGGACCGCCATGGCGCTGGTGATGTTCCTCAGCGGGCTCACCAACGGGCCAGCGCACGTGTTCTACATGGAGACCGTCGACGCCGTGCGGCCACCGGGAACACAGGTCTCGTCCCTGGCGTTCCTGTGGACCATCGAGGGCTCGGTCGGGGCGCTGGGGTCGGCTGTCGCGGGCCGACTCGTCACCGCGACATCGCCCGCGACTGTCATGGTCATCGCCGCCTCATTCGCGATCTTGTCACCGCTGGCGTACGTCGTGGGCGCCCGGGGCGTGTTGAAACCTGCCTTGGCACCCGCACGGGAGTTGCCCGGCGGCCGGCGGGACGACCACAGCGCGGTGGAGCATGCCGCGCACATCGCGGCCGGGGAATCCCACGAGGGCTGACCCCAGGCGTTGCTGGCGCGACATCCGGCCGCGTGAACGCGCCTAGGTGTCGGCACGACTGAGCCGGCAGCGTCGGTGCAACGCTGATCCGCGGACCGTGCGGACGGCGGCTAGCCTGCGCGGTGTGGGCGGCTACTACTCAATCCGCGGGCGGGACCTCTGGGTTGAGGACCGTGGCGGCCGCTCGGTGCGCGAGGGCACGCCGCCGCTGCTGCTCCTGCACGGCGGGCTCGACCACAGCGGCTCGCTGCTCGGCGTTTTCGACGACAACTTGCGCGCGCGCTACCGACTGACCGCCTTCGACCGCAGCGGCTGCGGTCGGTCACCTATGGCGGCCGGCTGCTTCACTTTCGCGGACAAGGCCGACCAGGTCATCGCCTTCATCGAGGACTACCTGCGCGAGCCGGCCCACCTCATCGGCTACAGCGACGGCGGCAACGCCGCGCTTAGCTCGGCAGCTCGGCGTCCGGACCTCGTCTCATCCATGACGCTCATCGGCGCGAACTTCCATCACGGCGGGCTGATCTCGGATGTGATGCCGCCCATGGACGCCATCTGCGCCTCGTACGCCGGCAGCGAGACGGCGAAGTTGTGCCCCGAGGGTGTGGCGCAAGCGGCTCGCAATGCAGCGGACACCTGGCGCATGTGGGCAAGCGAGCCAACGTTCAACGCATCGGACCTGCACCACATCAACACCCCGGCACTGATCCTCGCGGGCGACGACGAGCCGATTGACCCGCACCACACCGTGACCATGTACGAATCACTGCCGGTTGCCAGACTCGCCATCGTGCCGGGAGCCTCGCATGCGCTCCCGCTGGAGAAGCCGGGCTTGGTCGCCCAGCTCATCGGGGAGTTCTTGGACGACCCGCACAACCGCGCCACGCAGATGCCTGTGCGCCGCTGACACGCGCGCACGGTCACGCTCGGCCGTAGAAGACCCGCTCCATCACGGCCCGCGCGCGCCGGCGCAGACGCAGGTGCTCCTCGCGCAACTCTTGCGGCGACTGTGCCCGCATCACATGTGCCAACGCGCGCAGGTTCGACACATCACTGGGGAAGAGGTCACTGGCGACACCTGTGAGCAGCACCAGCCGGTTTCGCAGATTCGTGCACGCCCGCCATGCGCCGGTCAGCGCCCGCTCGTCCGCCTCCGTGATGAGGCCCGCCGTCACCGCCTCACGCAGCACGGCTAACGTCGAGGTGCCGCGCAGCCGTGCATCGCAGCCGGCGTTGCGCAGCTGCAGCAACTGCGCCGTCCACTCCACGTCGGACAACCCGCCAGGGCCGAGTTTCAAGTGCGCGGCCGGGTCAACCCCACGGGGCAGCCGCTCGGACTCCACCCGGGCTTTGATTCGCCGGATCTCACGAACGCCAGCATCGTCGATGCCCGATGCCGGCCAGCGCACTGACGCGATCATGGACTCCCATCGCGCGCCGAGCCCCTCGTCCCCTGCGATGTGGCGAGCCCGCAGCATGGCCTGGGCCTCCCACGACGCCGACCACTGCTCGAAGTACGCGGCGTACGACTCCAGCGTGCGCACCAGCGGGCCGTTGCGGCCCTCCGGTCGCAGATCCGCGTCGATGTCGATGACCGGCTCTGGCGACGGGGCGGCGAGCCAGGCGCGAACGTCTGCGATGGCCGCGAGCACGGCCGCGGTGGCCATCGGTTCGTCCACGCCCGCCGGCTCGTGAACGAAGACCACGTCTGCGTCGCTGCCGTAGCCCAACTCGGCGCCGCCGAGCCGGCCGAGGCCGATGACGGACAACCGGGCCGGGAACGTGCGGCCCTGCTCGACCTCCCATGCGGCGACAGCGCAACGCAGGGTCGAGTCGATGGTCGCTGCCATCACATCGCTGAGGGCCCGGCCGACCGCGTCCACGTCGAGCAGCCCGAGCAGGTCGGCCACGCCGATGCGCAGCAGCTCACGCCGCCGAAGCGCGCGGATGCTGAGCGCGGCCTGCGCCGGGTCGTCGTGCCTGCCCGCCGCCGATGTGAACTCTTCGTGCAGAGCGGCCGAGGCGCGCGGCTGCAGCTGCTCATCGTCGGCCAGCATCGCCACAGCCTCGGGCGAGCGCATCAACAACTCTGTCAACCACCTGCTGCTGCCCAGCACCGTGATGAGCCGCTCGGCCGCGGCGGACTCATCACGCAGCGTGCGCAGGTACCAGTGGGACTCCCCCAGTGCCTCACTGATGCGTCGGAAGGCCAGCAGCCCGGCATCCGGCTGCGGCGACTGGGAGAGCCACAGCAGGATGACCGGCAAGAGCGTGCGCTGGATCACAGCACGGCGGCTGACGCCCTGCGCCAGCGCCTGCACATGGCGAGTGGCGGCGTCCGGGTCGGCGAAACCCAAGGCCTCGTACCGCTCGCGCGCGGCGGTTGCGCTCAGCCGCGCGGCACCGGGCTCAAGGCCCGCGTAGACATCGAGCAGCGGCCGGTAGAACAACTTCTCGTGCCGACGCCGCGCGTCCACCGCCACACTTCGCCAGCGGTCGAGCAGCTGCTGCGCGGGGTCGCCCTCGAAACCGAGACCGCGGCCGAGCCAGCGCAGGTCGTCCGGCGCCGTCGGCAGCGTGTGCTGGCGCTGCAGGCGGCGCAGTTGCAGCCGGTGCTCGATCGCTCGCAGGAACGTGTACGTCTCGGCCAGTGCAGCAGCGTCATCACGGCCGATGTAGCCGCCGGCCGCGAGCGCGGTGAGCCCTTGCAGCGTCCCGGGCACGCGCAGCGACTCGTCATCGCAGCCGTGCACCAACTGCAGCAGTTGCACGCTGAACTCAACGTCGCGCAGCCCGCCCGGGCCGAGTTTGATCTCGCGTGCGGCGTCGCCGTCGATCTCGGTCTCCGCTCGCTGGCGCAGGTGCCGCGCTTGCGCGATGTAGCCGGGGTTGCGCCCGGCAGTCCACACGAACGGCCGCGTCTGTTGCACGAACTGCTCGCCGACCACGGTGTCACCGCACACGACGCGCGCTTTGAGCAGCGCCTGGAACTCCCACGGTTGGGCCCAGCGCTGGTAGTAGTCGGTGAAGCTGCTCAGTGTCCTCACCAGCGCGCCCCGGCGACCCTCGGGCCGCAGGTTGGCGTCCACGGTCCACAACTCGCCTTCGACGCTGGCCTCAGAGCAGATCTCCATGAGGGTGCCGGCGATGCGCGTCGCGTGCTCGATGTCGCAGTGCCCGGCGTCGTCGCCCACGACGAACACCACGTCGACGTCGCTGACGTAGTTCAACTCCTGTGCACCGCACTTGCCGAGTGCGACGACGGCCGGGGCTTTGCCGGCGCCTGAGTCGGCGGGGTGCTGCGCGCACGCGATGTCCAACGCCGCCGCCAGCGCCGCGTCGGCGAGGTCGCTCAGCTGTCGCCAGGTGACGTGAATTGGCTGACCGACGACCACGTCGCGCGCCACGATGCCGATGAGCCAGCGCCGGTAGCCCGCCCGCATCTTGGCGACCGAGGCCGACCGGGATGCCTCGCCGCGGACGGCATCGCGCAACTGCCCGCGCACCTGCGCCGGGTCCCACTCCTGCTCGCCCGCCGTGTGCAGCAGCGCCGCGTCCTTCGGGTGCCGCATGAGGTGGTCGGTGAGCGCGGGGCTCGCGCCGAGCACAGCCATAAGCGCGGCGGTGAACCGCGCATCGGCCGCCTGCGCCGCGAACTGCGCATGCGCGGCGCACAGTGCAGCGAGCCCGGCGAGAGCCGCATCGGGGTCCGCCGCCCGGCCAAGAGCGGCCGCTGCGGCATGGGCCACGTCCTCGGGCAGCTGGCTCAGCGCGGCTAGCGCCGACCTGGTGTCCAGGACCCCCGCGCGCGCGAGTTCACCGGGCGTGGGCATGGCTCACAGGACGGGCAGGTACCGGTTGAGTTCGAACTCGGTGACCTGCCGGCGGTAGGCCGCCCACTCCGCGCGCTTGTTGCGCAGGAAGAAATCGAACACATGCTCCCCGAGGGTCTCGGCCACCAGTTCGCTGTCCTCCATGGCCGCGATCGCGCGGCTGAGCGACGTGGGAAGCGGATCGATGCCGAGGCTGTGGCGCTCCGCCTCGGTCAACGCCCAGACATCGTCCTCGGCGCCGGCGGGGAGTTCGTAACCCTCTTCGATGCCCTTCAAGCCCGCCGCGAGCACCACCGCGAACGCGAGATACGGGTTGCAGGCGGCGTCGATCGAGCGGATCTCCACACGGGTGCTGGTGCCCTTGTTCGGCTTGTACATCGGCACGCGGATGAGCGCACTGCGGTTGTTGTGGCCCCAGCACACATACGCGGGGGCCTCACCGCCGCCGATGAGACGCTTGTAGGAGTTCACCCACTGGTTCGTCACCGCGGTGATCTCCGGGGCGTGGAGCAGCAGGCCGGCGATGAACGAGCGGCCGGCCTTGGAGAGGTGGTACTGGCCGCTGGCGTCGAAGAAAGCGTTACGGTCGCCCTCGAACAGAGACACGTGCGTATGCATGCCCGAGCCCGGGTGCTCCTCGAACGGCTTGGGCATGAAGGTGGCGTACGAGCCCTGCTCGAGCGCGACCTCCTTCACGATGAGGCGGAACGTCATGATGTTGTCGGCCGTCGTGAGCGCATCGGCGTAGCGCAGATCGATCTCCTGCTGCCCGGGCGCGCCCTCATGGTGGCTGTACTCCACCGAGATTCCCATCTGCTCGAGTTGGGTGATCGCCTGGCGTCGGAAGTCCTGGCCCGCGCCGTTGGGGGCGTGGTCGAAGTACCCGACCTCGTCGACCGGCTGCGGCCGCTCGCCTCGGCGCGGCTGCTCCTTGAACAGGAAGAACTCGATTTCCGGGTGCGTGTAGAAGGTGAACCCCATGTCCGCGGCCTTGTTCAAGGTGCGCTTGAGCACATGCCGTGGGTCGGCGTACGACGCGGAGCCGTCCGGCATCATGATGTCGCAGAACATCCGCGCGACACCTGGGCCATCGCCGCGCCAGGGCAGCAGCGCGAAGGTCGAGGGGTCAGGCTTGGCGAGCATGTCGGACTCGTGCACGCGCGCGAAACCTTCGATAGCAGAGCCATCGAACCCGATGCCCTCGTTGAATGCGGACTCGAGCTCCGCCGGCGCCACCGACACGCTCTTGAGCATCCCCAAGACGTCGGTGAACCACAGCCGGACGAACCGGATGTCACGTTCCTCGATGGTGCGCAGCACGAACTCGGTCTGACGGTCCATGCGCACATCCTGCCGCGCGCGTGTTTCCGCGAGGTTACGCATGCGACGCGGGCGTTGTGTCGCTCACCACAAGCCGGCCCTCGGCGCCGCGATACGCTGCCCGCATGCCCGCCGGCGCGAACCCCGCGAGCCCAACCGCCCTGCCGCGGGTGGCGATGGTGCAGTTCAACAGCACCGTGGGCGCGATTGACGAGAACTGCCGGCGGATCCTCGATGCTGTGGCAGCCGCCGGCAGCGACGCCGAGCTCATCGTGTTCCCTGAGATGGCCGTGACGGGCTATCCGCTCGAGGACCTCGCACTGCGCCCGGCCCTGCAAGCCGCCAGCGTCACCGCCGTAGACACGCTCGCCCGGGACCTGCAGGCACGCGGCCACGGCCACCAGACGGTCGTGGTCGGGCACGTCGGCACTGCCGCATCGACGGTCGGCGGGAGGCCGGCGCCGACCAACTGCGCATCCGTGCTCCGCAACGGCGACGTCATCGCGACATACGCCAAGCGGCACCTGCCGAACTACGGAGTCTTCGACGAGTACCGCATCTTCACCCCCGGCACGGGCATCACCGTGATCGACGTGGGCGCCGCCCGAGTCGGCATCGCGGTCTGCGAGGACCTTTGGCAGGGCGCCGCGCTCATGGCTGAGTACCGCGCGGCCGGCATCCACCTCCTCGTGGTGCCGAATGCCTCGCCGTTCGAGCGCGACAAGGACGATGCGCGCGCGGCGCTGCTGGCTGAGCGCGCGCAGGAGGTGGGTTGCCCGGTTGTCTACGTCAACAGCGTCGGCGGCCAGGATGAGCTCATCTTCGACGGCGGCTCATTCGCGGTCGACGCAGCCGGCTCCGTCACCGCGCGCATGAAGCAGTTCACCGAAGCGTCGCTGCTGCTCGACGAACGCTGCCGCGGCAGCGTCGCACCCGCCGCGGACGACCTCGAGCAGGTCTGGCAAGCCATCACCCTCGGGGTCCGCGACTACGTCCACAAGAACGGCGCGCGCTCGGTGCTCATCGGCGTCTCCGGCGGCATCGACTCGGCGGTGGTTGCAGCCGTCGCCTGCGACGCGGTAGGCGCCGGGAACGTGCACGGGGTCTCGATGCCGAGTCGCTACTCATCGCAGCACTCGCGAGACGATGCCGCCGACCTCGCCGCGCGCACCGGGCTGCACCTGCGAACGGTCGACGTCGAGCCGATGATCGCGGAATTCAGCACCCGCCTGCAGCTCACCGGGCTGGCGGCCGAGAACGTGCAGGCCCGGGTTCGCGGCACCACGCTCATGGCGATCTCCAACAGCGAGGGCCACCTCGTCCTCGCGCCGGGCAACAAGAGCGAGCTCGCCTGCGGGTACTCCACGGTGTACGGCGACACCGTCGGCGCCTACGCCCCCATCAAAGACGTGTTCAAGGTCGATGTGTGGGCGCTCGCGCGCTGGCGCAACGACGCCGCAGCGCGGCGCGGCGAGACCGCGCCCATCCCACCCGCCTCGATCACCAAGGAACCAAGCGCTGAACTTCGCCCCGATCAACTCGACAGCGACAGCCTGCCGCCGTACGAACTGCTCGACGCGGTGCTGGAGTCCTACATCGAGCGCGACCACGACCCGGAATCGCTCATCGCAGCAGGCATCGACGCCGAGCTGGTGCAGCGCGTTGTGCGCATGGTCGACGCCGCGGAATGGAAGCGGCGGCAATACCCACCCGGGCCGAAAGTGAGCCGGCTCGCCTTCGGTCGTGACCGCCGCCTGCCCATCAGCGCGCGCCCGCCCCATTGGTCGTCCGGCGGCTGACTCGCGGCAGTGAGCAGGCGCCGCCGCTGTGCAAGAATTGAGGCTCGCACGGGGACCGTCGTCCGACGGCCTCGAGGTGATTGAGGGGTGCCATGTCAACCATGACCTCGCGCGGAGCAGACGTCCGCGCGGAACACAGCCTTTACGGCCCAGGCCACTCTGCGCGCCGGGTCACCATCCGAGACCTATCTCAGGCGAAGGCCGCAGGCCAGGTGTGGCCGATGCTCACGGCATATGACGCCATCACCGCACGCATCTTCGACGACCTCGGGGTTCCCGTCCTGCTCGTCGGCGACTCCGCCGCCACTGTCGTGTACGGCTACGACAACACCGTGGCCATCACCGTCGATGACCTGCTTCCGCTCGTGCGAGCGGTGGTTCGGGGCAGCAGCCGCGCCATGGTCGTGGCTGACATGCCGTTCGGCTCCTACCAAAGCGGCCCCAGCGCTGCGCTGACCAACGCCGCCCGATTCCTCAAGGAAGGTGGGGCTCATGCGGTCAAACTCGAGGGAGGCCGCCGCATCACGGAGCAGGTCCGCGCGCTCGTGGAGTCCGGCATCCCGGTGATGGGCCACATCGGCCTCACCCCACAGTCAGTGCTCGCACTCGGTGGCTACCGCGTCCAGGGGCGCGGCGACGCTGGCGCTGCCCTCATCGACGACGCCGTCGCGCTGCAGGACGCCGGCGCGTTCGCCCTGGTGCTGGAGGTCATCCCCCCCGACCTCGCCGCCCGCATCACGGAGACTGTCAGCATCCCGACCATCGGCATCGGCGCCGGCAACTGCACTGACGCGCAAGTCAACGTCTGGCAAGACCTGACCGGCCTCACGCCTGGCACTCCCCCGAAGTTCGTCAAGCGTTACGGCGACCTGAACTCGCTCATCGCGCAAGCCGCCCGCAGTTGGTGCGATGACGTCGTCACCCGCGCGTACCCCGGCGAGGAGCACACCTACTCCTGACCGCGGCGCAGCCGCAGTGGCCTGCTGCGGGGATGTGCCAGGACTGATAGGACTGCCCCCGTGACGCTCCTGCCCGATCCCGCGCCATTTCGGCAGTCGCGCGACTTCCGATTCCTTTGGGCCAGCGGCTTCATCACATACCTCGGCTCGATGATGACGTTCGTGGCCCTCCCCTTCCAGGTCAAGGAACTCACGGGGTCGTTCGTCGCAGTCGGTGCGCTGGGATTGATCCAGATGGTCCCCCTGGTCGTCTGCGGCTTGTGGGGAGGAGCGCTGGCGGACAGGCTCGACCGACGCGCCATGGTCCTCATCACTGAGGCCGGGGCCGGCCTGTGCGTCACCCTGCTGCTCATCAACACGGCCTGCGCGCACCCGCAGGTCTGGCTCGTGTACTGCGCCGCGTTCTTCTTCACCGTGTTCACAAGCCTGCAGCGGCCGAGCCTGGAAGGGCTGCTGCCTCGCATCGTCGGTCACGACCAACTCGCGTCAGCGAGCGCATGGATGAGCATGCGCTGGAGCATCACCGCCATCGCCGGCCCAGCGCTAGGCGGCGTCATCATCGCCGCTGCCGGAGTGCAGGGGGTCTACGTCGCCGACATCGCGACGTTCGGGCTCTCCATCGCAGCCTTGTGGCGGTTGCGGCCATCACCGACGACGCCGAGTGAGTCGATGTCGTCGCTGACAGCCATCCGCGCCGGAGCCCGGTACGCGGCATCTCGGCCGGACCTGCTCGGAACCTATGTGGTCGACATCATCGCAATGGTGTTCGCGTACTCCAACGCGATCTTCCCCTTCATGGCCCAGAGTTTCCGCGAGCCGTATGCCCTCGGCCTGCTCTACTCAGCGGATGCTGTGGGGGCACTGCTCGTCAGCGCCACCAGCGGATGGGTGGCAAGGGTCCACCGGCACGGCCGGGCAGTTGCCCTCGCCGCCATTGCGTGGGGAGCGGCGGTGGCGGGCATGGGCCTGACTCATAACCTGTGGATCACTCTGACCCTGCTCGGCGTCGCTGGCGCCGCTGACATGGTCAGCGGCATGTTCCGACAACTCATGTGGAACCAGACGATTCCGGATGCCTACCGCGGGCGGCTCGCCGGCATCGAGATGATCTCGTACAGCTTCGGCCCGAAGGCTGGCCAGATGCGGGTCTCGCTATTCGCCGACTGGTTCGGCATCTCGCGTGCCCTCACGTCCGGCGGCATCTTGTGTATCGCGGGCACATCAATCGCCGCTTCCACGCTGCGCCGATTCTGGAGCTATGACTCGCGCACCGACGAGCACGCGGTCCGCGAGCGCGAGGCGCGGCAGAATGCCGCAGCGGATCAGGGGCCGCAGCACTGACTGAGCAGTCACGCTGCGGGTCGCATGTGCGCAGTGAGCGAATTCCGCAGATGTCAGCAAAGGCTTGCATATAAAGAGTTTGCGTCCGTTCATCCAGCATCCGCGGGCGCGCTCACAATCAGGTGCAGCATGGCCCATCGCCTGCCACGCACGGCGCACCGTGCACGCCGTGTGAGATGTCGTCACCGACGACACATCGTCATGTCGTCGCGATCTCAGTGGCAAAGTCAATGGTGCATGAAGCAAGTGAAGACCGGCGCACGATGCGTGAATCACCACGCGATGTGCGCACATAGACGCGAACGAACGTGTTGATGAGCCGCTAACACATGTGCGACACGCGGGCGCGCATTGATGCGTTTTGGCGTGACATGGCGTGTCGCTTCTGCCAACATACGCAGTAACGTCTTGACAACCGTGTCAAGAACGAGGACAGGGAGGAACCTGTGGCGGCTACGAAGGCGCCGGCCAAGAAGGCCACTGCCAAGAAGACCACCGCGCGCAAGCCGGCGGCCAAGAAGGCGACGGCCAAGAAGGCCACTGCCAAGAAGACCACCGCGCGCAAGCCTGCAGCCAAGAAGGCCACGGCTACGAAGACCACGGCCAAGAAGGCCACCAAGCCTGCTGCGAAGAAGGCTGCTGCGAAGAAGCCTGCTGCGAAGAAGGCTGCTGCAACGAAGACCACGGCCAAGAAGACCACGGCCAAGAAGGCTGCTCCGAAGAAGCCAGCCGCCAAGAAGGCTGCTGCCAAGAAGCCAGCCGCCAAGAAGACCACGGCCCGCAAGCCCGCTGCGAAGAAGACCACCGCGCGCAAGCCTGCAGCCAAGAAGACCACGGCCCGCAAGCCCGCTGCGAAGAAGACCACCGCGCGCAAGCCTGCAGCCAAGAAGGCAGCCAAGAAGTAATTCGCGACTGTCGAACAGGGCCCGTGACCGCATCGGTCACGGGCCCTGTTTCTTTGGCCGACGCACGTCAGGTGCAACCACGACTCAGTCGTCGTCCTGGTCCTGATCCCAATCTCGGTTGCGCCGCTGCGCGGCATCCAACGCGTCCGCGGCTGCCGCTTCGGAATCGAATGGCCCCAACCGCACCTGGTGGGCGCAGCCGGCGTCGCGTTCAACGCGCGCATGGATGAGGCACCACCACCACATGGGCACATCGTGCCGCAGCCGTGGGGGTACGGCCAGCCCGCCACGGCTGCTCACCGCTTCCTACACTCGCCGCATGGTCCTCTCCCCCGGCATCGTGTCTGCACGGCGCAGCGTTCCGGCGCGCATCCAGCGACCGGAGTACGTCGACCGGCCGCAACCCCGGCCGTTCACGGGCTCGGAGGTCAAGGATGAGGACACCATCGCCGCCATGCGCATCGCGGGCAGACTGGCCGCGGATGCACTCGCCGAGGTTGGACGCCACATCCGCCCCGGCGTCACCACTGACGAGTTGGACCGCATCGGACATGAGTTCCTGTGCTCACACGGCGCTTATCCGTCGACGCTCGGGTACCGAGGGTTCCCGAAGTCACTGTGCACATCCATCAACGAGGTCATCTGCCACGGCATCCCCGACTCAACGGTCCTGCGCGACGGAGACATCTGCAACATCGACATCACCGCGTTCATCGGCGGAGTCCACGGGGACACCAACGCGACCTTTTTCGTCGGAGAGCCGGATGAGCGAACCCGTCTGCTCGTGGAGCGCACGCATGAGGCCACGATGCGAGGCATCGCAGCGGCCCTGCCGGGTCGCTCCATCACTGTCATCGGCCGCGTCATCGAGGCCTACGCTCGACGTTTCGGCTACGGAGTCGTGCGCGACTTCACCGGTCACGGCATCGGCACGTCATTCCACTCCGGGTTGATCGTTCCTCACTATGACGATCCACGCTTCGACCGGCAGATTGAGGCGGGCATGACCTTCACCATCGAGCCGATGCTCACATTGGGCACGTATCAGTGGGACATGTGGGCAGACGGCTGGACGGTCGTGACGAAGGACCGCTCGCTCAGCGCGCAGTTCGAGCACACCATCTTGGTGACCGACGCCGGCCCGGAGATCCTCACTACTCCCAGCGCTGCAGCCTGACGTCGCTGCGGCACGCGCCACAACCGCCGTCCGCGCTATCGGACAGGCAAGCCGTCGCTGGCAACGTGCCCGCTGATACCTGCCGGACCACAAACTGATCGCCACTGCCTCAGCCTGTGACCAGCAGGAAGGACATTGGCTGTCTCGCCTTTCAGCAGACGCGCTGGCCTGCACGGTCTCGCCTTTCAGCAGACGCGCTGGCCTGCACGGTCTCGCCTCAAGAGCCGATGGACTGACATCTACGGACTCGGTTGCCGCACAGGCGGTCCGAGCTCTGATGCCTCACCTGCCGAGCAGGTCGCACACCCCGGCTGCGAGCGCCTGATAGTCAGCCTCGTCGTTGTAGACCTGACCGCTGACCCGCAGGAACAACTCATTTCGGTAGGTCGTCACTGCAGCTTGTACCGCGTGCCGCTCGCCCAAAGCCCGGCAGAAGCCATTCGCTTCGAGAGCGCCGCCGTGAACGCCGAGCGGGACCAGTGCCATGGGAACGTGCAGCGCGGTCTCATCCGCGGGCAGCCCCAAGGACGCACGGAGCAAGTCCCGACCGAAGGCCGCGCGTTCGCGACATGCGGCGCGCCACCGTTGCCAACCGAAACCCGAGATGAAGTCCAGCACCGCGGGCGTCGCCAACCACGGGGCGTAGTCCAACGTCCCGAGCATGTCGAAGGGCAGCGGGTACGGCTCGAGGTCGAACCACGATGTCACGAGGGCGGGGTGAGCGGCGCGCTGGCGCGCTCCGATGACGAGGGCACCGGTTGCGACCGGGGCGCAGGCCCATTTGTGCAGGTTGCCGAACCAGAAGTCCGCGTCCAGGCCTGTGAAATCGACATCGACGTTCCCCGGCGCGTGCGATGCGTCGACCGCGATGGCGACACCCTGCTCGCGGCATATCCGGGAGAGTTCCACAACCGGCATCACCCGCGCTGTCATGCTGGTGATGTGGTCCACCACGAGCAGCCGGGTGCGGCCGGTCAGTGAACTTGCGAACGCGCCGAGCAGCATGCCGTCCGTGAATTCCAGCGGCGCCGGTATCTCCACCACCCGGGCGCCGGCGAGACCGGCGGCGCGTTTCGCCGCCAAGGTCACGGCGCCGTACTCCTGCTCGAAGACCACCACCTCATCGCCCGGCTCCAATGCCATCCCCCGCAGCACGATGTTCGACGCCTCGGTGCTGTTGCGCACCAGCGCCACCTCATCTGCGGCGAGTCCGAGGAACTCGGCGATATTGGCCCGTGCCGACGCCACTGCCGGCATCAGTTCCCAGCGATAAAAGGAGTTGGGGTTTCGCTGCGCCCGCTGACGCCAGTCGGCCAATGCCACCTGCCCCACCCGAGGCGTGGCGCCGAAGGAACCATGGTTGACGTGGTGCTGCGACCAGTCGAGGTCCCACTCACAGCGCAGGTCGGCGAGATCGAAACGCATGTCAGATTCCTCCTGGGCAGCCAGCGGTCCCCCGCCCACTCGTAGGCATGCACATGCCCGGCTTCGATGCTGCAGCGATCAGCATGACGGTGACGGAGGATGCCCGCGCTCTAGCGCCCGCACACCGTCGTGGGCAGCTCACCCGCACAATTGCTCGCGCAGGAACTCTGTCGTGCGCTGCCACGCCGCGTGCGCGGCTTCCGGGCTGTAGACCTCAGGTCGGTCGTCGTTGAAGAACGCGTGTGCGGTGCCGGGGTAGTCGAACACGACACACTGCCCGCCTGCTGCCTCGATTCCGCGCTTGGCTTCCTGGATGCCCGGTGCGGCGGATGTGCCGTCGCCCTCCGCACAGTGGATCTGGGCCCGCTTGCCCGCGAAGTTGGCCCAGTGCGGCGCATGCCGCTCCCAGGACGCTCCGGGGTAGAACCCCACGCATGCGGTGATGTCCGGTGAAAGCGTGCCGCTCCAGATCGCGAGGGAGCCGCCCATGCAGAAGCCGACAGTTCCGACGGTCGGCGACGTCACGTCCTCCCGCGACAACAGGTATGCCGCCGCCTTGCAGATCTCCTCGCCGGCGCGCGCGAGGTCGAGTTCCATGAGCAACTTGCGCGCCTCATCGGGCTCGGTCGTGGCCTGGCCGTGGTAGAGGTCGGGTGCGAGCGCGACGAACCCCGCAGCCGCGAACCTGTCGGCAACATCGGTGATGTGGCCGACGAGCCCCCACCACTCCTGAACGACGATGACCGCAGGGCCGGAGCCGGAAGCGGGCAATGCCAGATAGCCCGCACCTGTGACGCCGTCCTCGGTGAAGGTGACTCGCTGGCCGGAATTCGGGTGTTGCGCACTGGTCATGCCGACAGACTATCCGCGGCTGCGCTGTCCCCCGGTGCGCCGCGGCCCTTTGCCTCGACCGGCAGGAGGCCGACGTCGGCCAGCCGGCGCCGGCTCGCGCTCAACCGGAGCAGACCACGGGCGGCCGCTGGGAAGCCGCGCGCCGGTGACCTGCACAAGCTCATCGCTCATCGGGGTGACATACACCGCCGCGACCTCCACATCAGCGCGCTTGAGCATCGTCAGGGCGCGGGCACGCTGACGCGTGGTCGTCAGGGCGACGACGGCTCCGGCCTCGCCTGCCCGCGCTGTACGGCCCGCACGGTGCAGGTAATCCTTGCCGTTGTTCGGAAGGTCGATCTGCAGGACCAAGCTGACGTCGTCGACGTGGATTCCCCGGGCAGCGACATCAGTCGCGACCAACACATTGCAGCCACCGTCTTTGAACATCTGCAGGGTGCGGTTGCGTACGCGCTGGGACTTGCCTCCGTGCAGCACTCCGGTGGGCACGCCCGCGGCCATGAGTTGCTCGCCGATGCGCTCGGCCCCGAGTTGCGAACGGGCGAACATGATCGTCTTGCCCGTCCGGGCGCCGATCTGGGCGACGACGGCGTCCTTGTCGCCGGGGTTGAGCACCAGGAGGTGGTGCGACATCGCCGCGACTGAGGCCTGGCCGCCGTCGACAGCGTGCACACTGGGGTTGTTCATGTAGTCGTCCACGATGGTGTCGACCCCGCGGTCGAGAGTGGCGCTGAAGAGCATCCGCTGGCCCCCTGGCCTCACCGAGTCGAGGATGGCGCGCACATCCGGCAGGAAGCCCATGTCCGCCATCTGATCGGCCTCGTCCAGCACGGTGATTCTCACGCCACTGAGGTCGAGTGAGCCGCGGTTGACGAGGTCGAGCAACCGGCCGGGTGTGGCCACCACGATGTGGACGCCGCGCTCCAAGGCCGAGATCTGCCGGTCGTATCCCATGCCCCCTGCGATGAGTAGCGTGCGCACCCGCACCGCGTGTCCGAAGTCCGTGAGCACCTCAGCGCTCTGCATGGCCAACTCGCGAGTCGGCGACAGCACCAACGCCATCGGCATTCCCGGTCGCGGCCTGCTCGATGCGAGCTGCGTGAGCATCGCGAGCCCGAAGGCCAGCGTCTTGCCCGAGCCAGTCTGCCCGCGACCGAGCACATCCCGGCCGCCGATGGCCAGCGGAAGCGTCGCGGACTGGATCGGGAAGGGCTTCGTGATCCCACGTGCCGCCAACGCCTGCACCAAGTCCGTGTGCACACCGGCCTCAGCGAACCCAAGGGCGGCGCCAGCAGCCTCGCTGACGAAACCGTCCGGGGCGTAGACGCTGGGCTTGATCAGGTCATCGGACACCGGGGTGGACTTGCCTCCGGCGAGGATCTGCGTGCGTACGGGACGCTTGGAGTCGCTGCGACCTGCAGTCGGCCGAGCGCCAGGGCGCTGGGCGTCGCGCGGGCTGCGCGGCCGTTCGTCGCGCTCACCGCGCCACTGTGCCTCACGTGCGGATCGTGCGCGGTTCTCACGGACAGGACGCACAGCCTCATCCGGGGACCGACGCGGTTCGGCGGCGACACGCGGCGACGTATCGCGGCGCGCAGCCGACCGGTCAGCGTCGCGCGAACCGCCGCCGCGCGGAGCCGGACGATCACCATCACGCGAGAGACGAGCGCCCTCGTCACGAGACAACCGCGGACGCCCGCCGCGCGGCGAACCGGACCGCTCATCCTCAGACCACCGCGGCCGTGGAGCACTAGCACGCACAGACCCATCACGGCGCGCAGCCGGACGAACACCATCGCGGGAACCGCCGCGCGCAGCCGGACGAGCACCATCACGGGAACCGCCGCCGCGCGCAGCCGGACGAGCACCCTCACGAGAGACACGAGGACCGTCGTCACGAGACCACCGCGGACGCGAGCCATGCGGCGACCCGGAACGCTCATCCTCAGACCACCGCGGCCGCGGAGCACTAGCACGCACAGACCCATCACGGCGCGCAGCCGGACGAGCACCATCACGGGAACCGCCGCCGCGCACAGCCGGACGAGCACCATCACGTGCGTCGCGGGACCAGTCGTCCCGTACAGGGCGTTGGCCTTTCGGCCCGGGACCAGCGGCGCGCTGCTTGGCAGTCGACCCGTTGGACTTCTTCGGCCCTGCGCCAGCGCGTTTCGGACGCGCCGCAGCGTCCCGCTTCGGGGCCACCGCACTCACGGAATCCCGGCGCTCACGGTTGGCGCGGGCAGGCTTGGCTGCTTGGGCGGCACGTGCTTGTGCGCGCGCCTTCTTCTTGGCCGTGCTCATACGCGGCTTGCGGGCAGGTTGTGCCATGACACCCATTCAGGACAGGAAGCGAGTCTGTGGGTGGGCTGCTCGAGGCAACAAAAACACGACGCGCGTCGGCGGGCAGGTAGCCCGCGATTGAAGAGCCGCAGTTGCGGCCGTCTCAGTGTACCGCGTCATGCGTGGACGGCCGCGAAGCGAACGAGCCGGTCTGTAAGCCGGATTCTGTACCCGCCTGCGACGGGTGACGGTCATCCATCTGAGGGTCGCCGTTGCCGACGACCTCATGCGGCCTACCCGCAGACATCGGACGGGCCGCCCGTCTGCGCAGGTTCAGCCTCTCGGCCGAACCATCTCTTGGCCTTGCTCCAGGTGGGGTTTGCCTAGCCGCACCGGTCACCCGATGCGCTGGTGGTCTCTTACACCACCGTTTCACCCTTACCTCTGCCGCAGCGGAGGCGGTCTGCTTTCTGTTGCACTGTCCCGCGGGTTACCCCGGGTGGGTGTTACCCACCACCTTGCCCTGTGGAGTCCGGACTTTCCTCAGCGATGCTGGCTGCACCGCCGCGACCGTCCGACCGGCTCGTTCGCTTGCATCTCCAAGGTTACGCGGCTGCAGTGGGAGCGCCGTCGGCTCGCCGGCACTGTCCGGTTGCCGGCGTGAAACAGCGCCGGCGGCCAGACGGTGAGAACAGTCGCGGCTCGGGGGCTGCTCGGCGACTCCGACGCACAACTGCCGGGCGAACGCCCGACGCGAACGTACGACCGTCGAAGATTCAGGACAGGTGCGCTAGGTGCGCGGTCTCGGAGAAACCGCGCATCGAGGTGTTGCCATCTGGGAACCATGCGAGCGTGGTCAGCGAGCACGGCCGGACCTCCATGCGGTACATCGCCTCCAGCGGCGCACCCACGGCGTGCAGCACCAGCGACTTCACAGGCGTCACGTGAGTCACGACCACGATCCGGCGCCCGGCGTGCTCATGCAACAGGTCGCGCATGGCCTCGCCGACGCGCTCATGCGTCTGTTCATACGACTCCCCGCCCGGAGGCGCGATATGCGGGCGCCCAAGCCATTCCTCGATGAGCACGGGGTCCGCGTCCTTGGCCTCCTGCCAGGTCAACCCGTCCCACCGGCCGAAGTCCGTCTCGCGGAAACCGTCGTGCACCACTGTGGCATCGGGGTCCAGGCCGAGCGCTGCCGCGATGTGCGACGCGGTCTGCAGGGTGCGCAGCAGCGGGCTGGCCACTATGAGGTCAGCCCCGCCGCGGGCTGCTATCTGCGAGCCCGCAGCCTGGGCCTGTTCAACCCCGAGGTCGACCAGCGGCAGGTCGGAGCCGTTGGTGCCGCTGAAGCGCTTGGCAACGGTGGATGCCGTCACCCCGTGCCGCACCAGGGTCACCAGCGTCGGCTCGCCCGTGTAGGACCAGCCGGGCAGCCCGGGTGGCTGCGTGCCGCGAAGCAGCGGCCGTGGGTCGGCCGGCACGACGAGGTAGTCGCCGGCAGTGTCGCCTCCGGGCACACGGTCGATGATGCGGCCGACGTCGAGAGCCTCGTTGGCCAGCGCGTCTGCGGCTGAGTTCTTCGCACGCTCGATCCACTCGTAGGTGACCTGGGATACAGGCAGGACAGCCTTCGCGCGCAGCGCGAGGTCGCGCATGTCCGGGTGCTTGATGGCCCAACGTCCGGTCATCTGCTCGACCACGAGTTTGGAGTCCATCCGGACAACGACGTGCGCGGTCGGGTCCAGGTCACGCACCCGCTCCAGTGCGGCGAGCAGGCCGCGGTACTCCGCGACGTTGTTGGTGGCGTGCCCGATCGGCTCGCCGATCTGTGCGACCACAGCCCCGGTCTGCGCATCCATGAGGACGACGCCATAAGCCGCGCTGCCCGGGTTGCCTCGTGACGCTCCGTCGGCATAAGCGATGAACCGGGTCATCGCCTCGGTCACAGCCCCGACTCGGCGGTGCGCACGAGGATGCAGCGGCAGTTCTCGCAGCGCTGGACCGAGTCGTCTGCGGCCGCGCGCAGCGCTGCGAGGTCGGTCTCGGGAAGGGCGATACGGCAGCCTTGGCAGGTCTTCTGGCGCAGCAGGGCCGCTCCGACGCCGCCTCCCGCGCGGATCTTGTCGTACAACGCCATCAGGTCGGCGGGGATGTCCGCGGCCACCGATGCGCGCTCAACCTGCGCCTGCTGCTCCTGCTGCGCGAGCTCGGCCTCGCGCGCGGCGACGACGGCGTCCAGCGACGCTTTCTGCGCCTGCAGGTCTTCAACTCGCTGCTGATACATCGCGTGCGCGGCCTGAGCGGACTCAAGGCGCTCCATGATCTCCAGCTCGGCGTCCTCGAGCTCCGTCTGGCGCCGGCGCAGGGACGTGATCTCGTGTGCCAGGTTCTCCAACTCCTTGGCCGGCACGTTTCCGGCGTCCATGCGCTGCTGGTCGCGCTCGATCCTGGCCCGCACGGCTTGCACGTCGTCCTCTGCACGGGTCTGCTCGCGGGCGATGTCGGATGCCTCAGTCGCCGCTGCCACCACCCGGTCGCGGGTCACCTCGAGCTCACTGGCGACCTCGACGGCCTGCCGCCGCTCGTCGATGCCTGTGCGCGCATGCGCAATCTGCTGCAGACGGGTGTCGAGGGCCTGGACGTCAAGCAGTCGTGCCTGCGCGGCCGCCGGTGCCGATGCCATGGTGAGCCTCCTTTGTGAGCAGCCTAGGGCACCTGCAACTGCCCCAAACCGCCGCGCGGAGCGTTGGTAGCCTGACCCGTTGTGACTCGCGCGAAGGTTTCCGCCCTCGACGCGGTCCGGGCTGTCGCGATTCTGGCCGTCCTCACCTACCACCTCGACATCCCGCAAGCCCCTGGCGGCTTCCTCGGGGTCGACGTCTTCTTCGTGCTCAGCGGCTACCTCATCACGTGGATCCTCATCTCCGAGGTTCGCAAGCGCGGGCGTCTGGACTTCCGGCACTTCTACGTCGCGCGGGCGCGGCGGTTGGTCCCGGCGTTCGTCGGCGTGGTGTTCGCGTTGTGCATCGTGGCCAGCCTGTTCGCCCCCGACACCATCCCGAAGTTCTTCGACGACCTGCCTTGGGCGAGCACCGGCACGGTGAACTGGTGGTACGTCTTCAACGAGACGTCCTACTTCGAGGAGACTGCGAGGCCGCCGCTGCTGCAGCACACCTGGTCGCTGGCGGTGGAGACGCAGTTCTACCTCGTGTGGCCGCTGGTCGTCGCCTTCTGCGCCCGGCGCGCGTGGCTGACCGGCATGCGTTGGTTCGCCGTTACCGCGGCAGCGGGATTCGCGGCGCTGTCGATCTCGCTTGGCCTGCACATCGAGCAGGCGTCCGCGTTGCAGGCGAGCAACTTCTATTTCGGCACCGGATCGCGCTGCGTCGGGCTCCTGCTCGGCGCGGCGCTGGCAGCGGGCTGGACGCCGCAGCGGCTCACGTCCGCAGTGGCCCCGCGCGCGCGGCTCTTCATCGACCTGGTCGCGGTGTTCGCGCTGGTGTCGCTGGTGTACTTGTTCAACACCGTCGACGAGGTGACGCTGCACTGGTTCGCGTGGGCATCCCCGCTGGCCTCGGTGGCCACCGCCGCCGTCATCGCCACGCTGGTCCACCCCGCGAGCCGAGTCGCGCGAGCCCTGAGCCGCAAGCCGCTGCTGTGGCTCGGAACCCGCTCCTACGGCATCTATCTCTGGCACTGGCCCGTCTTCCAGATGCTTCGTCCCGGCATCGACGTGGCATGGCCGGGTTGGGCGACCGCCGCCATGCGACTGGTCCTCACCGGCGCTATCGCCGAGGCCTCGTACCGGTGGCTGGAGATGCCGGTGCGCCAAGGCCGCAACCCCTTCGCGCCCCTGCTGAACTCCTACCGCAATCCGCAGACTCGGCGGTTCGTGGCCGCGTCGGTGACCGCCATCTTGTTGTACCCCGCACTGGCCCTGAGCCGGGATGCTTACGCCACTGCCAAAGTGGAGGAGCGGGGGTTCCTCGCACAACTCAACCCCGAGCCGGCCATCGCCGCGGGCCCGACAACTCGAGCCGAGGAAGGACCTGCGACGCCCGCACCAACGTCAGAGCCGGCGCTGCCCCTGGCCGCAGCCACTCACCTCCTAGCGCCGGCCCCCCAGCCCACGCGGTCGCCGACGGCGACCGCGTCGAGCCGGCCCGTCGCGGCTGAGCCGAAACCGGGTGAGTCAGCGGGCACTCCCGCCCCGGCGGCTACCGCCACCGCAAATCCGCCCACGAGCGCGCCAACGACAGATTCTTCGTCGCCGCCAGCAGCCGACGGCGCGCTTGCCCTCGCTCGCGAAAACGGTGTCTGGGTGGTCGGCGACTCGGTCCTGGTCGGAGCGGCTCGCGAACTTCGCAGCCGGGTCCCGCTGGCGCAGATGGACGCCAAGGTGGGGCTGCAGGCGAATGTGCTGCTGCACACCATCATTGACCACCGCAGCACCGTGGACACCGGCGTGGTGGTGATGAATATCGGCAACAACGGGACGATCCGCGAGAGGACGCTGCGCAAGATCCTTGCCGTGCTGAGCGATCGCACGGTGGTTTTGGTCGACGCGCGCGTCCCCCGCCGGTGGCAGGACGCCAACAACTCCCTGGTCGCCGAGGTGGCAGGCGATTTCCCCAACGTCAACCTGGTGCGCTGGTCGCGCATTTCCGCGGGGCGGCCGCACTACTTCAGCCACGACGGCATCCACCTCACAGCCACGGGGGCGCGGGAGTACGTCGACGCCATCATGGACGCGCTCGCGCGCAACTAGCCGCAACACAACTGCAGGTGCATCACCGAGCGGTGAAATACGAGATGCTCACCGGGTCGGGCACATCATCATGACAGAGCGGGAAACCCCACCGCTGGGCCGCCAATCGCCGCCACAAAGCCCGCACCTGCCGCATGTCTGAACGCTACCGGGTCCGCCTGCTCAGCGCCGTTTCCCCCGACATGCCACCCCCACCGCTCGCGGCTAGGTTGGGCGCATGCTCACCGCGTTGACCGCCGCCCCGATGGCCACCAGCCCAAACTCACCGTCGATGCAGGTGTCCACCCTGGCGTGGATCACCACCATAGGAGTGATCGTGGCGCTGCTAGTGCTCGATCTGGCAACGTCCGGGCGCAAGCCGCATGAGGTCACCTTCCGCGAGGCGAGCCTGTGGTCTGTCTTCTACACGGTGGTCGGCGTCGCCTTCGGTGTGTGGGTGTGGAGCGCCTCGGGCGCGGAGTTCGGCAAGGAGTACTTCGCCGCCTACGTGGTTGAGCGCTCGCTGTCCGTTGACAACCTGTTCGTGTTCGCCATCATCCTGGCGCAGTTCGCGGTGCCGGCCTTCTACCACCAGCGGGTGCTGCTGGTGGGGGTCGTCCTCGCCCTGGCCTTCCGCACGGTGTTCATCGTCGCCGGCGCCGCGGCGCTGCACGCGTTCACCGCGTCGTTCGTGGTCTTCGGCGGCATCCTGGTCTGGACTGGCATCGGTCTGCTCCGACACTGGAACGAGGACCCAGACCCCTCAGACAACGTCGCCGTACGCGTCGTGCGCCGACTCATCCCGGTGACCTCGGAGTACCACGGTGGGTCGCTGTTCGTCCGCGAGGGCGGGCGCCGGGTCGCGACCCCCATCCTGCTGGTGATGGTCGCGATCGGCGCCACGGACGTGCTGTTCGCCTTGGACTCCATCCCCGCCACATTCGGTGTCACCCGTGAGCCGTTCCTGGTCTTCGCCGCGAACGCCTTCGCGCTGCTGGGCCTGCGCGCGCTCTTCTTCCTGCTGCAGGGCCTGCTGAAGAAACTCGTCTACCTGAGCATCGCCCTCGCCCTGATCCTCATCTTCATCGGCATCAAGCTGATGTTGGTGTTCTCATACGAGCAGTACCAGTGGGGCCCGAAGATCTCGACGAACCTCAGCCTCGGGGTCATCGGCGCCATCCTGGCCGTGGCCACCGTGGCGAGCATGATCAAGACGCGTCGCGACCCTTCGGCTGTCGCCCACGCGGGCCGCGTGCGCGGCGAGCGGGAGACCGAACACCAGGACTGAGCGTTTCCAGCGCCCACGACCACCCACGGTAGGTCGTGCGCAGCTCAGCGCACCGATACCCATGGCGGCTGCGTGCACTCCAGCGAGCGCACGAGGTGGCGGCAGACGCTGGATTTCCTCAGCCGCGGCGCGGTTCGCAACGAGCCGACTTCCAGCGAAACGGTGGGCGTGGAGAGTATCGAACTCCCGACCTACGGTGTGTAAAACCGGCGCTCTACCACTGAGCTACACGCCCTGACGCCCCGCGAAACTACCAGCGCGACCCCGGCAGGCGACGCATCGGTGGCAGAGCGTCAGTCGGTCCACTGACCCTCAGTGGACTCAGTCAACTCGCGCCAGCGGTGCAGGTTCTCCATCTTCGCCTGCAGCAGGGCCTCATATTTCGCAACTGTCTCCGCGCCTGCGAGCAGTGAGCGCGGCGGGTCGTCCATGCGGCTGACCCGCACCAGAAGTTGCGCCAACTTGGCGGGGTCCCCGTTCTGGCTGTGGTTCAACGACTCGTGCGCTTCACGGAAGCTCGACCACGCCTCGGCGTAGTCCTCGACGCTGCCCGCCGCAGCCGAGTAGCGCATCGAGGAGGCATCCCAGATGTCGGTGCGGAAGAATCCGGGCGAGACGCACACCACGGTGATTCCCAGCGGCTCCACCTCGGCCCGCAACGCCTCGGACCAGCCCTCGATGGCGAACTTGGAGGGGTTGTACGCGCTGCGGCCGAATCCGGCGACGAACCCGGCGTACGACGAGATGTTCATGACCATCCCGGACGCTTGCCGGCGCATCACGGGCAGCACCGCCTGGGTCACCGCGAACGTGCCGAAGACATTGGTCTCAAACTGCGCGCGGTACTCGTCGATGGACGTCTCCTCGAACAGCCCGATGTGCCCGTAGCCGGCGTTGTTCACGAGCACGTCGACGCGGCCGAAGTGCGCCGCAGCGCGCTGGGCGCAAGCCCGCACCTGGGCGTGGTCGGTGATGTCGAGGTCCAGGGGCAGGACCTCGCTTGAGCCCGAGTAACGCTCGCGCAGCCCGGTGGCATCTCGGCTTGTGGCCACCACGCGGTCGCCGGCCGCTCGCGCGGCCTCAACCACGTGCGCGCCCAGCCCGCGCGCGGCGCCGGTCACGAACCAGACCCGCTGCCCGGCGGGCGCAGGCGCGGTCACAGGGCGGCCAGCGCCGCGCGGTAGTCGTCCAAGGATCTGGCGTCGCCGAGCTGGTTCACGACCGACCAGCGCACGACGCCGTCCGCGTCGATGAGGAACGTTCCCCGCAGAGCGCAGCCGCGCTCCTCGTTGAACACCCCGTATGCGCGGGCGGTCGCGCCGTGCGGCCAGAAGTCAGACAACAGCGGGTAGCCGATGCCCTCGCGCTCTGCCCACTCCTTCAAGCTGAACATGGAGTCGCAGGTGACAGCCACGGTGGCGACGGCGTCGTTGGCGAAGTCGGAGCCGGAATCGCGCATCTCGCAGATCTCACCGGTGCAGATGCCCGTGAACGCGAACGGGACGAACATCAGCAGCACCGCCCGGCCGCGGAAGTCCAACAAGCGCACGGTCGCGCCATGCTGGTCTTTCAATTCGAAATCGGGGGCGGCAGCGCCAACGGGCACAGTCATCGGGCACTCTCCTTCAACTAGGTTGGTTAAGAAAGCCAACCATTCCTTGCCCGCCCGCGCGCAGCGAGCCGAGCCTGCGCTAGCGACGGGCGGACTTCGGTGCGACGAGGCGCGTGCCCTGCCAATCTGAGGTGGCGTTGAAGGCTGACGTCTGCTGCAGGCCGGCGGTCTTGGACGCCTCAGCGATGTCGCTCGGGCCGATGTGGCCGGGACGGCCGGGCTTGGGTGTCAGCAGCACGATGACGCCGTTGTCGGCGAGCGGGTGCAGGGAGTCCACTAGTCCGTCGGTGAGGTCACCGTCGTCGTCGCGCCACCACAGCAGGACGATGTCGACGACTTCGTCGGTGTCCTCATCGAGCACCGAAGTCCCGGTGACTAGGGAGATCGCGGCGGTCAATCCCGCGTCACAATCGAGGTCGAATCCGACCTGTTGGACCAGCATGTCCTTCTCGACGCCAAGCCGGGTGATTACCCCGGCGTAGTCGGCGGCGGCCGTCGCGCTCACTGTCCTGCCTCTCACGTCCCTCCCGACTCCGTGTCGGATGCGCCGAAGGATAGTCCACCACCGGCCAGGAACCCCGTTCCCGCGGATCCAGGGCGCCCGCAGCCCCCGGAGCCCCTCCTGAGCGCCCAGTTGCGCCGCGCTGATTCGGGCCATGACCGGCGGATCTGATCGAGCATCGCCGGGCCGGCCCGCGATGGCACCTGCCGCGCGCGAACCGCCGCCGGTGCGCGAGAATGAGCCCCGACGCCCTACTCGGGTCCCGGCAGCGCTGCAAGAGACCCTTGACAGCCTGAATCCGGCCGCGAGGGCAGTTGCTGGATGTGGAAAAAACCGACGAGCAGGTCGCGCCGCGAGAGCATGTGCGCGACGGACAAAGGACCATCGTGACCACGACCCCCGAGCGCATCGCAGCCGAGTCGGCCCAGATTCCCTCGCAGTACGTCGACACAGACCCGCTGGAGACCATCGAGTGGGCCGAGTCCCTCGGCGCGGTCATCGAGCACGCCGGCCCGGCCCGGGCGCGCTACCTCATCCTGGAGCTGCTGAAGGCCGCAGCCGAGCGCGGCCTCGACATCCCGCGGATCCGCTCCACCGACTACATCAACACCATCGCGCCGCAGGACCAGCCCGCCTACCCCGGCGACCGTGAGTTGGAGAGCCGCATCCGCGCGATCCTTCGCTGGAACGCCGCCATCACGGTCCACCGCGGACAGCGCCCCGGCGTCGGCGTCGGCGGCCACATCTCCACCTACGCGTCCACCGCGCACCTGTATGAAGTGGGCTTCAACCACTTCTTCCGTGGCCCGGACCACCCCGGCGGCGGGGACCAGGTGTTCTTCCAGGGCCACGGCTCGCCCGGCATCTACGCCCGCGCGTTCCTCGAAGGCCGCCTGTCGCAGGCCCACCTTGACGGCTTCCGCCAAGAGCTCTCACACGACCCCGGCATCTCCTCGTACCCGCACCCGAGGCTGATGCCCGATTTCTGGCAGTTCCCGACCGTGTCGATGGGCTTGGGCCCGTTGAACGCGATCTACCAGGCGCGCTTCAACAAGTACCTGCACAACCGCGGCATCAAGGACACCAGCGAGCAGCGCGTGTGGGCGTACCTCGGCGACGGCGAGATGGATGAGCCGGAGTCGCTCGGCGCCATCGGCCTGGCCGCGCGCGAGGGGCTGGACAACCTCACGTTCGTCGTCAACTGCAACCTGCAGCGGCTCGACGGCCCGGTGCGCGGCAACGGCAAGATCATCCAGGAGCTTGAGGGCACGTTCCGCGGCGCCGGCTGGAACGTCATCAAGGTCATCTGGGGCAGCGAGTGGGACCGCCTGCTCGACGCCGACCGCGAGGGCGCGCTGATCAACCTCATGAACAGCACCCTCGACGGTGACTTCCAGACCTACAAGGCCGAGAGCGGCGCTTATGTGCGCGAGCACTTCTTCGGCCGCGACCCGCGCACCGCGGCGCTGGTGCAGGACTGGAGCGACGAGCAGATCTGGCGCCTGCGCCGCGGCGGGCACGACGAGCAGAAGATCTACGCCGCCTACGCCGCCGCCGCCGCGAGCAACGGCCAACCCACAGTCATCCTCGCCAAGACGATCAAGGGCTACGCGCTCGGGCCGACCTTCGAGGGCCGCAACGCCACCCACCAGATGAAGAAGCTCTCGCTGGCGGACTTGAAGGCGTTCCGCGACCGACTGGACATCCCGGTCAGCGACGACGCCCTCGACCCGTACTTGCCGCCGTACTACAAGCCCGCGGAGGACTCCGCGGAGATGCGTTACCTGCGCGAGCGCCGCGCCGCCCTCGGCGGCTCGGTGCCGACCCGCCGCCACGCGCGCAAGCCGCTGCCGATGCCCTCGGACTCCGCATTCGAGGCCGGCATGCGCGGCTCGGGCACCCAGGCCGTGGCCACCACCATGGCGTTCGTGCGCATCTTCAAAGACCTGCTGCGCGTGGAGGGCCTCGGCCCGCGCTTCGTGCCGATCATCCCGGACGAGGCGCGCACCTTCGGCATGGATTCGTTGTTCCCCACGCAGAAGATCTACTCGCCCAAGGGCCAGAACTACGTGAGCGTCGATCGTGAGCTGATGCTGGCGTACAAGGAGAACGCCGCCGGGCAGATCCTGCACGAGGGCATCAACGAGGCCGGCTCCAACGCGTCGTTCATCGCCGCCGGCTCCTCGTACTCGACGCACGGGGAGCCGATGATCCCCGTCTACATCTTCTACTCGATGTTCGGCTTCCAGCGCACCGGCGACTCGTTCTGGGTCGCGATGGACCAGATGTGCAATGGATTCGTCCTCGGCGCCACCGCCGGCCGCACCACGCTCAACGGCGAGGGACTGCAGCACCAGGACGGCCACTCGCTGCTGCTGGCCTCGACCAACCCCGGAGTCGTCGCGTACGACCCGGCCTACGCCTACGAGCTCGCCCACATCATCAAGGACGGCCTGCGCCGTATGTACGGCGCCGACGCCGAAGACGTCTTCTACTACATCACGATGTACAACGAGCCGTATGTGCAGCCGGCGGCCCCCGACGACCTTGACGTCGAGGGCATCCTGCGCGGCATCTACCGACTCAACTCCGGCGACGGCGACGGCCCCCGGGCGCAACTGCTCGCCTCCGGGGTCGCGGTGCCGTGGGCGCTGCAGGCGCAGCAGATGCTGCGCGAGGAGTGGGGCGTCGCAACCGACGTGTGGTCCGTGACCTCGTGGAACGAGCTGCGCCGCGACGGCTTGGAGTGCGACCGCCATGCTCTGCTGCACCCGGACCAACCGCGTCGCACGCCGTACGTCACGCAGGCGCTCGCCGGCACCTCCGGGCCGGTTGTCGCGGTGAGCGACTACATGCGGGCCGTGCAAGACCAGATCCGCGAGTGGGTGCCCAGCGACTACGCCACCCTCGGCACCGACGGCTGGGGGATGTCGGACACGCGTGGCGCGCTGCGCCGGCACTTCCTCGTCGATGCCGCATCCATCGTCGTGCGCACGCTCGCGGCGCTGGCAGACCGCGGCGAGGTGGACCGCTCGGTGGTGGCTGAGGCCGTCCGCAAGTACGACTTGCACGACCCGGCCGCGGCCGACGCCGGCTCCACCGAGGGCTCGGGCTGACCGACGGGGTCGCGCACGCCCTGCCAAGGGCTCGTCCACGGTGACATCGGGCGGCCTGCTCGACAACCTGCTCGACTATCCTGCGGCTGCTGCCCGCTCCATCGAAGACTCGGACTGCAGTGCAGGTCTACTCACTCAGCTGCCGCCGGGCGTCAGCGCCTGTCACAGCGCGGGATTGCGCGGATGCGACGCGCCGCCGAGCGCAACTCTGGGCGCACCTGCAGGCCGCGTGAAATGCCCGACTGACCTGCGGTTTCTCAGATCCCAAGCCACCCGGATCGGTGCGGGCAAAGTGCCGGGCTGTGCGCTGTGTCACCCTGACTAGGATTCTGACCCGTGCTTGTCGTCGTCGCCCCAGGCCAGGGTTCGCAGACCCCCGGCTTCCTCGAACCGTGGCTGGCCATCCCCCGGGTGCACGACCGGATGCGCTGGCTGTCCGCGGTCAGCGGACTTGACCTCATCGCCCACGGCACCACCAGTGACGCCGACACGATCAAGGACACCGCCGTCGCCCAGCCGCTGCTCGTGGCGGCCGGGCTGGTGACGCTGCTGGAGGTCTTCCCGCATCCATCCGAGGCGTACGCCACAGTCGGCGCCGGAGCCGGTCACAGCGTCGGCGAGATCACCATCGCCGCTGCCGCTGGCGTGCTCAGCGCGGAACAAGCCATGGTGTTCGTGCGCGAGCGCGGCGCCGCGATGGCCCGCGCCGCGGCCACCACCGCGACCGGGATGACCGCCGTGCTCGGCGGCGACCCCGACGAGGTTCTGGCGAGCATCAGCGCCCATGGGCTCACCGCAGCCAACATGAACGGCGCCGGACAGGTCGTCGCGGCCGGCACCATGGAGCAACTCGACGCTTTCGACGCGCAGCCGCCGGCCGGCGCCCGTCGCATCCGCTTGCAGGTGGCCGGCGCGTTTCACACCGAGCACATGCAGCCCGCGGTATCGGTGCTGGCCGGGTACGCCCGCGCGATGAGCACCCACGACGCGCGCGTCCCACTCATCAGCAACGCCGACGGCATGGTGGTGCGCGAGGGCCGAGACGTTCTCTCCCGGCTCGTCACCCAGGTCTCCAACCCGGTGCGCTGGGACCTGTGCATGCAGACCATGGCCGACATGGGCGTGACCGCCCTCATCGAACTTCCCCCGGCAGGAACCCTCGCAGGGCTCGCCAAGCGCGCACTGCCCGGTGTTGAGATCGTGACCGTGAAGACCCCGGACGACCTCGCCGCCGCACACGACCTGATTGCCCGCCACGGCAACGCCTCCGCCGCGGCCGACGCCCCCGCCTGGCGTCTGGTGGTGGCCCCGGCGAAGGGGACCTTCCGGCGCAGCGGCGACTCCGAGGAATTCAGCGCCGGCGCGACCATCGGAACTATCACCAGCCTGCGCGAAACCATCGAGGTGGTGACCCCCCACGCCGGCATGGTCGTGGAGTGGTTGGTCAGTGAGGGCGACCCGGTGAACCCCGGACAGGGCATCGTCCGCCTACACCCGGCAGGGGCGCTGTGAGCGCGCAGATCACGGCTGTCAGCGGCGGCCCGTACTCCCGCATCCTCGGCTTCGGCTCCTTCCGCCCTGCGAGGGTGGTGCCCAACTCCGAGCTGGTCGAGCGCATCGACTCAAGCGACGAGTGGATCCAGGAGCGCAGCGGCATCGTCGAGCGCCGCTGGGCCGGTGACGACGAAACGGTGGTCGACATGGCCACGACCGCGGCGCAGCGCGCCCTAGCCGACGCCGGCCTCGAGGGATCGGACATCGACGCAGTCATCGTCAGCACAGTCTCGAACCTCGTCATCACCCCGTCAGTGGCGGCCATCGTCGCGGGGCGCATCGGCAGCCGCGGTGCCGCGCTGGACATCTCGGCGGCGTGCGCCGGCTTCTCCTACGGCGTCAACATCGCCGACGGGCTCGTGCGCGCGGGCTCCGCGACGCACGTCCTGGTGATCGGCGCGGAGAAACTCTCAGACTTCACCGACCTCGACGACCGCGGCACCGCATTCCTGTTCGCCGACGGCGCCGGCGCCGCGATCGTCGGACCGAGCGACACACCCGGAATCGGGCCGGCTGTGTGGGGCTCCGACGGCAGCCAGGCTGAGGTCATCACATCCACCCCGCGTCGTCCCCGTCGCACCGACCCGGTGACCGAACACGGCGACGCCCGCCCGGTGCTGACCATGCAGGGCCAGAGCGTCTTCCGCTGGGCGGTCGCCGAGATGGCCAAGGCAGCCGCCGAGGCGGTCGCCGCGGCCGGCATCCGACCGGAGGACCTCGACTGTTTCATCCCCCACCAGGCGAACAACCGCATCACCGACGCGATGATCAAGTACCTCGGACTGCCCGAGAACGTGACCGTCGCCCGCGACATCAGCCACATGGGCAACACCTCAGCCGCGTCCATCCCGCTGGCGATGGACGCCCTGCGCGCCGAGGGAAGGCTGCCCGCCGGCGGCCTGGCGCTGCTGATTGGATTCGGCGCAGGTTTGGTGTGGTCGGCGCAAGTCGTCCGCATCCCGGGCTGACACCACCCGGTGCCAACCCAAGACACGACAAGGAGAGACACATGTCCGAGCAAGACGTCCTCGCTGGCCTCGCTGCCATCTGCAACGACATCGCCGGCGTCCCCACGGACGCCGTCTCGATGGAGAAGTCCTTCGTAGACGACCTCGACATCGACTCGCTGTCCATGGTCGAAGTGGTCATGGCGTGCGAGGACAAGTTCGGCGTGAAGATCCCCGACGACCAGGTGCAGAACCTGAAGACCGTCGGCGACGCCGTCACCTTCATCACCGCGAATTCCTGAGCCCGGCGGGTCAACACCCGCACGACCCGGGCCGACGGCCAGGGTCGCTCGTTCTATGAGGGAGATGACGTGATGCTCACTCAGCGGAAGGTCGTCGTCACCGGCCTCGGCGCGACCACGCCGCTCGGGCCGGATGTCGCCACCACCTGGGCGAACATGCGCGCCGGCGTGTCCGGCGTCCGCCTGTTCGGCGGCGCGTACGACGAGTTGGAGATCCCGTCCCGCTTCGGCGGCGTCGCGATGGTCGAACCGTCTGAGTTGCTCGAGCGGGTTGAGGCACGCAAACTCGACCGGTCTGAGCAGTTCGCGCTCATCGCCGCGCGCGAGGCGTGGGCAGACGCGGGCCGCCCGGAGGTGGACCTCGAGCGGCTGTCGGTGGTGGTGTCCTCCGGCATCGGCGGGGCGCAGACGCTGCTCGACGCCGCGGATGTCCTGCGCGAGCGCGGCTGGAGCCGCATCTCCCCCAACTCGGTGCCGATGCTCATGCCCAATGGCCCGACCGCGACCGTCGCCTTGGACCTCAAGGCCCGCGGCGGCGTGCACTCCCCCGTGAGCGCCTGCGCTTCCGGCGCAGAGGCCATCGCCTGGGCGAGCATGCTCATCCAGCTCGGGCGCGCGGATGTCGTCGTGGCCGGAGGCTGTGAGGCGGCGATTCACCCGGTGCCGATCGCATGCTTCGCCGCGATGCGCGCGCTGTCGACCCGTAACGACGAGCCCCAGCGCGCCTCACGGCCGTACGACGTCGACCGTGACGGATTCGTCATGGGCGAAGGCGGCGGTGTGATCGTGCTGGAGTCCGAGGAGTTCGCCAAGGCCCGCGGCGCCCACATCCACGCCTACGTCGCCGGCTTCGGCATGACCGCCGACGGCCACCACATCGCCCAGCCGGACCCCACCGGCAGCGGCGCGGCGCGCGCGATGCGGCAGGCGATGGACGATGCCGGCATCACCGCGGCGGACGTCGCCCACATCAACGCACACGCGACCTCCACCCCCGCCGGTGACGTCGCGGAGGCGCACGCCATCCACGGCGCCCTCGGCGCGCACGCGCGTGACGCGGTGGTGACGGCAACCAAGTCGATGACCGGCCACCTGCTCGGCGGCGCCGGGGCGCTTGAGAGCATCGCCACAATCCTGGCGTTACGCGACCGGGTCGTGCCGCCGACGATCAACCTGGACAACCAGGACCCGGAGATCGACCTCACCGTGGCCACCGCCGAGCACCCGCTCGGCGCCGGGGAACTGCACGCCATCAACAACTCATTCGGCTTCGGCGGCCACGACGTCGCCCTGGTGTTCAGGAGCGCATGATGACCCAATCCACTACGGCCCCTGACTCAACGGAGATAGACCCACGCAGCCCACAGGCCAGGCTCAGCGCGCTGTTCGACGACGGTCAATGGACGTCCTTCACGCCGGAGGACGACCGCGGTTTCATCTCCGCCACCGGGCGCATCCACGGCCACGAGGTGGTCGCTTTCTGCTCCGACCCGACAGTGCAGGGCGGCGCGATGGGCTCAGCCGGTTGCGCGGCGATCGTGGCCGCGTATGACCGCGCGCTCGCTGACTCCTGCCCCATCATCGGCCTGTGGCACTCCGGCGGGGCCCGGTTGCGCGAGGGAGTTGAGTCCCTCGACGGCGTCGGGCGCGTGTTCGCCGCGATGACGCGCGCTTCGGGCCGGGTGCCGCAGATCTCAGTCGTCCTCGGCCCAGCGGCCGGCGGCGCCGCTTACGGCCCGGCGCTGACCGACGTCGTCATCATGGCCCCCGAAGGGCGCGTGTTCGTCACCGGTCCGGAGGTCGTCCGGTCGGTCACCGGCGAGGACGTTGATATGGAGCGTCTCGGCGGCGCCGAGCCGCACGCCCGCCGCTCCGGGGTCGTCCACATCGTCGGGGAGTCCGAGGCGGATGCGCTCGAGCATGCGCGCACCGTCGCGACCCTGCTCGGCCGTCAGGGCTCGTTGGACATCGACAGCATCGAGGACACCGACCTCGGCCAATACCTGCCCGAGACTGCCAAGCGCGCCTACGACGTGCACCCGCTGGTACGGCACATCTTCGACGCGGACTCCATGTGCGAGTTGCATGAGCGGTGGGCGCCGAACATGGTCACCGCGCTCGGTCGGGTCGGCGGTCGCACCATGGGCGTGGTGGCGAACAACCCGCTGCGCCTCGGTGGGTGCTTGGACTCCGCCAGCGCAGAGAAAGCCGCCCGGTTCGTGCGCATGTGCGACGCCTTCGCGGTGCCCCTCATCGTCGTCGTGGACGTGCCCGGCTACCTGCCCGGCGTCGGCCAGGAGTGGGACGGCGTGGTGCGCCGCGGCGCGAAGCTTCTGCACGCATTCGCGGAGTGCGTGGTCCCGCGCGTCACCGTCATCACCCGCAAGGCGTACGGCGGCGCATACGTCGCGATGAACTCCGCGTCGCTCGGCGCCACCCGCGTGTTCGCATGGCCGGATGCGCAGGTGGCAGTGATGGGGTCAGTCGCCGCCATCCGAATCCTGCACCGCCGCAAGCTCGCCGAGGTGCCGACAGAGTCGCGGGAGCAGTTGGAGCTTGAGCTCGCCGCTGAGCACGACATCCTCACCGGCGGCGTGCAACGCGCGGTCGACATCGGCGTCGTCCACGAGATCGTCGAGCCGGTCGCCACTCGCCGGCGTATCGCCGAAGTCATGAAGGCAGCCCCCGGCATTCGGGGACTGCACGGCAACATCCCGCTCTGACCGACCTCTCGCCACTGCCGGCACCGTCGACACCTGTTGTACGCAGGCGCCAGGCAGGCGATCGTTGCGCCGGCTCGGACGTGGCGCATGTGTTCTGCTGTAAGGAGTGTGCGGGTCAGTGCCGCCCGCCCACTCGTCAACCACTGGCTGCGCGATGGGTCGTGTCGCTCACATCGGCGGGAACGAGTGAGCGGGCGTCAGCGCATAGTCGCGGTGGCGCCGCGCCCGCTCCGCCACGGGAACCAAACGACCCGGCCACCGCTGGCTCAAAGTGCGGTGACCGGGCCGTCGTCCTTCGACAGGGAGGAAGCCTGCCCGAAGTTCAGGGTTGGGTTCAGCGGTGCAGGCGGCTCACACCACCCTCACCAGTGGGGCGGCGGGTCGCTGCGCGCCGGCGCGCAGCGGTTCCAGGACGGCGTCCCACGGCTCCCCGAGCAGGTGCGCAAGTCGCACCGAGACCTGTCCGGACGGCTCCTGCATCGCCAGCCGGATCTGCGCCTCGTTGAGCATGACGTTGCCGTGCGCGTCCATCGCGCAGGACCACATACCCAAATCCGGTGCCAGCGCGTAGCGCATCCCGGGAGTCGAGGCCGTGGGCTCCTGCGTGGCTTCAACGTAGATGTCCGGGAATCGCAGCATCTGTGACATCGCGGCAGCCGCGCTGCCTGCCGGTCCGCGCCAGGCGATGTCAGCGCACCACATGCCGGGCAGCACTGGCTGCACCACCCAGTCGATTCGAAGCGTTGGGCCGAGTGCGGAATGCAAGACGGACTCGACATGGGGTGCGAACGCGCGACGGCAGGCGTGAATGAAGACGACACCGCGAGTTGCCACGCCGGCGGGCATGGGAATCGCCCGGGCGGAATCCGGGTGCACATCAGACATCGCAACTCCTCTCGCTCGTCAACGGATGCCTTCCCCAGCGGCCGTGGACTCAACGAGACAGAGGCGATACGGGTCCAAAATAGCGCGCGCGGCCCGACAAGGGAACCCCCCTCGCCTGGCGATCGCCGGCAGCACCGTCAGCGGCCATGACCAACATCGGGCGGACGGACTGCCCATGGCAGCCCCCGCCCCCCCCGCACGCGAGTGTTCGCCACGCCCTGAGCCCTGTGCAACCCCGGCGTCCCCGGAACATCCCCGCACAGCCTGGCCCGCTGGCCGCTCAGCGAATCGACGACCACACTCAGCCGTGCCACGGCGCGCACCGCGCACGACTTCGCAGACGAACGCACACCTCCGCACTCGCCTGCTCGGGTGAGCGCAGCAGCCGGTCCCGGAAGGCGGTGCCCGCATGAACGCACCGGCCGTAGAGTGGCCCGCGATGCTGCCGCTTCCCCCGCTTCCCGCATCGCCGAGCTCTGGCTCCCGGCCGAGCCGACTCGGCGCGCACGGGCCTGCGCGCCGGCGTTGGCTGCGCATCGCCTCAGTCGTGAGCGCCGCCGCGATGCTGAGCACGGTTGCCGCAGTCGCCGAGCCCTGGGATCCAGATGCGACACGCGTCTCCTGGCTCGCGCCGAGCCGCACGCCTGCCGTCGCACCGGCCAGCGCCGCCATGCTCGCGCCATTCCGCGGCTCTGGGACGTGGATCGACGTCTACGACTGGTCCAAGCGCTACGGCGGGACTGCCTTCAGACTCAGCGACATCGACAAGGTCGCCGCGGCCGGCTACCAGACGATCTACGTGCAGACCACGAAGTCCGGCCACCCCGACCTGGTGCTGGAGCCGGCCCGCTTGAAGGCAATCATCAACCGTGCGCACCTGCGCGGCCTCTCGGTCGTCGGCTGGTATCTGCCGAGCCACGACGACGAGATGCGCGACTACCGCAAGACCATCGCGATGCTGCGCCTGGGGGTGGACGGCATCGGGCTGGACCTGGAGTCCACGGTGGTCAAGGACGTGCCGAAGCGAAGTGCCGCGGCGGTCCGCCTGATGCGCCGCGTGACGGCGAAGCTCAAGTCCACGGGCACCAAGATGGGTGTCGCCTCGATCACGTACACCCCGTACACCCTCGAGTCCTCCACCCGGCTCTGGCCGGATTTTCCGTGGACCGCGCTGGCCCCGTACACCACAGTCTGGATGCCCATGTCCTACTGGAGCCAGCAGATCAAGCGCCGCAACGGCTACAACGACGCGGCGAAGTTCTCCGACGCGACCATCACCCGGCTGCGGCAGTTGCTCGGAGACAGCGCGCGCATCCACCTCATCGGCGGCAGCGGCATGAGCAGCACGCAGGTGACGAAGATGGTGTCGGTTGCGATGGCGGCCGGCGGCAATCTCATCGGCTCCTCGCTGTATGACTGGCGCACCACCAGCGCGGCCGCGCACCCGAAGATGCTGCCGCTGCGCACGTTGCGCACATCCCTCCCGCAGGCGGCGTCCGACCCGGTGGCGGCATCGGACCTCGTGGCCTACCGCAACACCGGTTCCAGCATCACCGTCAGCCGCGTGCGCGCCGATGGCAGCACCTGGGACACGCACACTGTCATGGGCCCCGCCGCAGGGACGCCGACCGCAGCCGTGGACAACGGGCCGCGTCGCAACCGCTGGTTCATCGCTGCGCCGCTGGCCGGCGGCGTGGGTGCCGCCTGGGGCGGGTTGTCCAGCGCGGCGGCGAAACTGACGGCCGTCCCGAAGGCACCGCGCGTGTGCGCGCCGGCTGCCAGTCGGTGGTCGCACACCGGCTTCCTGCTCCTGTGCCGTGGGGTCACGACGGTGTCCTTCGCCGTCTCCGGCAGCACCGGGGGCAACTGGTCGACATGGAAGCGGGTGCCGCTTGCGGAGCCGGCGGCTGACCTCGCGGCTGCGCCGCTGGGCAGCCAAGTCGTCCTGGTCTGGCGTACCGCCTCCGACGCAGTCCGGGCCGCGTTATGGGATCCGGCCATCCCCACCTCGCTCGCAGCAGTTGACGTCGTCACCTCAGCCGGCGAGCCGGTGCGCGCCACCGCGCCGCTGCGGGTGAACACCTGGATCCGCGACGGCTCCGACACCGCATCGGCTGTGCAACTGTCGGTCCGCACTTCCGCTGGTGTGGTCCGAGTCGCCCTTGACCGCGATGGGCTGCGCACCGGGCCCGTCACCGCACCGGCGGCTGTCGCGGACAGTGCCGCCGGACCTGTGACGGACGCGTTCGTCGACGCCGGGGCGTGGGTGCGGGCGCGCAACACCAACGGGACGATCGCGTACACCCATTAGCGCACACCGGCGTACGCCCCGCTGGCACGTCGAAGCTGGGCATGGCCAAGACACTGAATCTCCGGCTCAAGTTCCAGCCTTGCACGCGTGCTCGCTGAGCGCTCCGCAGAGCCGTCGTGTGAATTCCGCCTGGGCTGTGCGCACTGGTCACATCGTCGCGACTGCGCGCTAGGTTCCTAAGCCCGCCTACCCGTCGTTGAGCGGCCGGGCGACGTAGGACAGGCCTCGCACCCGCCACACACAGCAGCCCTCGTGCAACAACGCGGCTTGGCCCATGGTCACCGCCGCGCCGCAGTCCGCCTCAGCGGAACCCTCAACACACAACAGCAACGCGCCGGGGACGTCCACCGCGACCTCGGCATCGGCCACCCGCTGCACAGTGAAGGGGATGTGTGGAACCTGCACCGGCGCAGCGCAATCGTCAACCACGGTCGGCTGCAGGTCGGCGCGCACGATGGACAGCGCAGGCTCGACGGCCACGCGCTTGGGCGTCAGGCCCAGGCGCAGCACGTTGTCGCTCGCGGTCATGACCTCCACCCCGAAGCCATCGACGTACGCGTGCAGGCAGCCGGCTTCCACGAACATCGCTTGCCCCGGCTGCAGCACCCGTGGCTGCAGCATGAACGCCACCGGTAGGCCGGGGTCCCCTTCATAGACGGCGACGACGCGCTGCATCACATCACGTTCAACGTCTGTCAAGGCAGCGAGCATGGCCCGCGCGTCAACCTCAACGGCGCCGTCCGACTCACCTCCGAAGACCTGCCGGATAGCCTCGATCCGGTCACCGGAAAGGAGTGCGGTCACAGCAGGGTGTGCGAGACCTAGGCCGGCAGCCAAGAGCCGCGCGGCATCATCGGCGTCGCGCAGGCCGGCGAGCACCGCGAACGGCTCAACCGCGATGAGGACCTCGGACTTCACGCCGTCGTCGGCGAGCAGGTCGGCCGTCTCCGGCGATGCCGACAGCACAGCGATTCCCTCAATCCCGGGGTGGACCTGGATGGACAACGGTGCCGCTGCGGCCAGCAATTTCACCAGCAGCGGCGCCTGCTCAGGGCCGACTGCCGGCCCGGCGAGCAACGGCGACGGTCCGTTCGGGTGCGCGCCGAACCACAGCTCCGCGTGCGGGCCGTCAGCGGCAGCGGGAGCCCACGCTGCGAGCGCGTTGACGCGGCCCCACGCATACGCCTGGATCGTTCCTGCGACCACGCTCACTGTCCCCATCGACACCCTCCTCGGTTCCTGCGCGTCGGGTCAGACTAGGCGCTCGCCGCGGCCGGAGCGCCCAGGGCGGCGAGGAAGTCGGTGATCGCGGCCGCGACGCCGGCTGGGTCGTCGCGACGGATATCGTGGCCGCACGCCGGGTGGTGGCTGCGCTCGGCGCCAGCAACGCATGTGAGGAACTGCTGCGCCAACTCATCGGTCACGATGCCGCTCTTGGCGGGGTCCCCGGTGACCAGCAGCGCCGGGCAGCGCACCTGCTGCCACTGTTCAAGGACGGACTCGGCAATCTCGCGGTACGGCAGGTCGACCCCGGAGAGGTCCACGCGCAGTTTGGAGCGCGCCCAGTGCTCGAACTCAACCTCGTCCCAGTCGGGGTGGTCGGCACGGCAGGACGCGGTGACGTCGGCGACAGTCCGCCTTTGCAGGCCCTCAATCCACTGCACCAGAGACTCGCTGCGGGCGATACGGATGACGCTGACCGGGCGGCGGGCGATCTCATCGAGCCACCACGGCGGGTCCTCCAACACCAGCCCTGCGACCAGAGTCGGCTCGACCGCCGCGACGGCCAGCGCTGTGGCCGCACCCATGGAATGGCCGACCAGCACGGCCGGTCCGATGTGTTCCCGCAACAACTGCACCACCGCGTCGCGGCGCGCTACCGCGTCACAGCCGCTCGCGGGGTAACCGCTGTGACCGTGCCCGAGTGAGTCCGCGAGCGTGGCATCAAGATCTGACGGCAGCCGTGCCAGCAGGCCCTGCCAGCAGTCGCCGTAGTCGCCGTAACCGTGCAGAAAGACAACCGGATTGCCGGTGCCGGGCCTGCGCTTGGCGTAGACAGGCGCCCCGTCGAAGGACACGACAATGTCTGTCCAGGAATCCGTGCGGGTCATTCCCGTCGCCGAGGTCGTTGGAGTCACGACCGCCGGCGCGGGCGTCGCCGGTGTGTGGGACTGCGACATGGCCGCATCCTCCCAGCCCCGGCACTAGTTTGCGGTGATGCCACAGCGTCAGGACGACCATCTGGCCATCTCCGTGCGAGTGCGCCCGGGTGCCAGCCGGCAGCTCGTCGGCGGCGGTTACGGCGACCCGCCGGCGCTGGTCGTCGCGGTCAGCGCGCCCGCGGTGGACGGACGGGCGAATGAGGCTGTGCTGCGGGCGTTGGCTGAGGCATTCGAAGTGCCGCGGCGAGACGTCCACCTGCTCACGGGTGCGATGTCGCGCACCAAGCTGGTGAGGGTGGCCGGCTCGGCGCATACCTTGGCGCTCAGATTGCATGAACTGCTCGGGGCTTAGCAGAGTGACATCCTGCGCCTCAAGGCCTCCCGAGCGTTGTCTCTCAGGCTGGAAGAACCGCTTCGGGCCCAGATGTGGGGGCCCTGCCCGGTGAGGGAGCAACTGTCGTCGGTCACGCGCCTACACGCATCTTCCGATGCCTCGACCGGCATCACCGCGGCCAGTCGTCCAGGCCCTGCGCCAGCACCATGGCGCCTCGCCTATGCGAGCGTAGCCTTCGGACTAGCCCGGCCCAGGGCCGGCGACGCCTCTCGCTGCCTTCTTGGGTGTGAGCGACGGCTCAGCGAATGACCTGGTACCAGTTCTTCTGGTAGATCGTGGCGCAGGCATCCTGCAGGCGGGTCAACGCGGTCTTCACCTTCGGCACATCCGGGCTGGAGACGCCTGTCGACGTGTCCAGCGCTGCCGTGATGGGCTGGGAGAACAGAACCCAGTTGCCGTACAGCATGGTCGCTGCGCGGCTGCCCTTCATCCAGTTGCTGCCGGCAGCCTGCTGCACCTGCACGGTCAGCGCTGCCCACCTGTCGGCACCCCGCTTGCCCAACGCAATCACCCGGGAGTTCGTGCGCAGGCTCTCCAAGCCGAACTGCGCAGGGTCCTTGGCGATGAGTTTCAACGCGGCGCAGGCTGCCATCACCGGCTTCTCTTTCGCGAGCGCGACCACGGGCGCTGTCGCCACCGCCTGGTTCAAGGATGCGGTGTCGTCCGGGTTGGCGCAGGCGGCGAGCAGGGTCGCGGCGAGGACGGCGGCCGGGAGAGCCAGTCGGGTGCGCCTCATGTCAATCCTGACGTCGGGCCAGCGGCAGCGGTCCGCTCGCGGGCTGTTCGTGAGCAGAGAGGATACCCCTCAGACGTAGAGGTCGCGGATGACGATCTTGGTCATCTCACGCAGCGCCGCCATGGCGTAGGCCGCCTTCTCTGGGTCCGGGTTCTCCACGTGCTCGCGCATCTGTATCGGTGTCACCTGCCAGGTCACCCCGAACGGGTCCGTGCACCAGCCGCACCTGCCCGGCTCGCCGTCGGCGGTCAGCGCGTGCCACAGCCGGTCCGTCTCCTCCTGCCCGTCGCAGGACAACGAGAGGGAGATGGACTCGTTGAACGCAGGCCCTCCCGGCCAGTTCATGCCGATGAACTCATGGCCGTAGATGGCGAAGTCGGCGGTGAACAACGAGCCGTCGGCCATCCGGTTCTCGCCATGGATGACCATGTCGCTGAACACCTGCCGGTAGAACGGCAGCGCCTCGTCGAGGCGCCCGCCGAACCACAGGAATGTGCGCAGTTGCGTTGCTTGGGACATGAGCCAACCCTCTCAGACGGCGCGTCTGAGGCGGTGCGTCCAACACGCGATGACTGCCTCGACACTGCCTGTGGCGTCGTCATCAGTCTGCCTTGACTGGCCCCGCATCCCCCGTCTGAACTTTCGCTGCGAGTAGTTGCAGGCTGATGCACAGCATCAGCAAGAGCCACGTGAGGACCGGGTACACCTGGGCACCGACAACGCTGCGGGGCGCAAGGAAGTCGCCGATGCCAGTGGTGCTCTGAACCAGCAGCAGGACCCCCGAGGTGGCCGCCAGCGCGCGCGCCGGACCGCGAGACATCCGCGTCAGTCTCTGCCGCATCCCCGTCGACCAGGGGCGCACGAGCACGGCGGATGCCAGTGCCCGTGACGCGCGCCGAAGCGCCGGCGCCGCAAGCATGACGATGCTCAACGTGACCACGAACACCAGCGCATGCTGGCCCCACCACCCGAGAGACAACGGCTGCGTGACCGACCGGCGTGCGATGAACGGCGAGACGACCGCGACCAGCACGAGCATGTGGTAGAGGTACACCTGCATGGCGCGGCTTCCGAAAATCGCGACCGGCACCCACACCCGGTCGTTGCGCAGCCAGCGCTCCAAAGCCGGCCACGCCAGCATCAACGCGAAGATCTGCGCGACACCCGCACAGGCCAAGACCAGCGTCGGCGGAGCGAGGTTGGAGATGCCGGGCAGCCCCTTCGCCGTGATGAGCGCCTTTGAATACGGCCCGTAGGCGATGAGCAGCGCCGCCGCCCCTGCTGCCGCTGCCAAGCCGACCAGGCTCAGCCACGCTCGCACCCGGCGCAGCGCGTCTTTGCGCGTGCCGATGATGGTGAAGAAAGCCCACACCAGCAGCATGTTCAGCCACCCCAGCGACTCGGACACATGCAGCCGGAGCCAGTCGACGCCGGTGATGGCGGTCAGCGTTACTGCGATGCCGGCAGGACGATTCATCCGGATGAGCACCGGCGCCAGGGCGATGTAGAGCATGTAGCCGCCGAGGAACCACGTCAGCTGCACCATGAGCACGCCGAGGTTGCGCTGCAGCGACGCGGGGGCCACGGCGTGCAGCACGCATGAGGCTACGAAGGCGAAGACGAACAGCAGGACCGCGGGCTCCATCAGTCCGGCGGCGCGGGAGAGGTACCTTGCGGCGGTGTGATCCCCGGCCAAGCGCACCATGCCGGCACCGGCGATGAAGAAGAACAGCGGCAGGATCTGAAGGGCCCATGTGAGCCACCACAGTTGCGGCGCGTGGTTCAGTGTGTTGTCCAGGCTGCCGTCAGGGCGAACCAACCATGCGAGCGAGTGGCCGATGACCACCAGCAGCAGCGCCGCTGACTTGACGAAATCGGTGACCCGGTCCCGGCCGTGGGTGCCTGCCACCACCTGCGTATGCAGCGAACCCCTCATGCGCCCATCCTTGCGCGCCAGTGCGTGGATGGGCGCCGTCCGGCCGAACGGCGTGGCGCGAATCGCGCCCCCAGGTCGCCACTGAGAGTCGTCGCCTGCGGTCCCCGTCGAGTACGGCCAGACAGCGGCTCACAAACCTCATGGCCACCTGCACCCAACGGCTCCGCGACCAGGCCGTGGCCGCACCTTCCTTAACCGCTTTGGCTCCAACGTGGTTGTCCGTGAGTCCTAGCAGGGTCACTTGGACGCAGTGAGCACCTGCAACTGCCGAATGAGCACCGGCACTAGTTTCGTTCCGAGACTCTGGCTGACATGCACCCCATCTGGCGTCACTGCCT
>JAGWWW010000024.1 GCA_018970205.1 Actinomycetales bacterium | reverse complement strand
AGTGGGTGCGCGGTTTATCGCTCGCCGCGCGGTTGGCGCCGGCCCCGTGCGCTGGTCGGTGGTCTTCGACGACCCAGCCGCGGCGGCCGACCCGGCCAACCGCGCTCTTGCCGACGCCGCACTGGCTGGCCTACGCGCCGACCTCGGCTTGTGAGCACGCCGCACTAGCCACGCCGCATGCACCCAGCCCGGTCGGCCCCCTCGAAAGTCGCCGGGGCAGTCGGCCGTTTCAGCCAACCGCGTCGCGCCTCGCGCCCTAGGTGGCATACGCCGCTAGCGCGTATCCCGTGCTGCGCACCTGCGAGGTAGGTGGCAGGCGCCGCCCGCGCCGTAGTTGGTAGTCTTCGCTCGCTCTTTCCCCTATAGCTCAATTGGCAGAGCAGCCGACTGTTAATCGGCAGGTTTCTGGTTCGAGTCCAGATGGGGGAGCCATCTCGGCTCGCGCGTCACGCGACTTCTCCACACCTGACATATGGGCCTTCGCAGCCCACAGCTGCCTGACTTCTCGACACTATGGTCGTGTCGCGTTACTATTTTCTCGCGGGTGATCGCATCATTCGGCGCGGACCACAGAGAACCAGTCATCACCGCATTCGCTCGGCCAGCGACTCGTCACATATCGGGGAACATGATGAGCACAACTGACGAATCCCAGATCAGCGCGCTGCGAGCAGCGATGGCACGGGGGGAGAAGCGGCGTGCCTCTGTCACGCCGGGGGAGTTGCTCTGGCATGAGTTCATGGAGCCCATCGGGCTGACCAAGTACCGGGTCGCCAAGGAGATCGGCGTCCCACCGCAGCGCATCGGCGCCATCATCAACGGCAAGCGCAGCATCACGGCTGACACCTGCCTGCGGCTCTGCCGCTACTTCGGCTTGTCTGAGGGCTACTTTCTGCGCGCACAGATCGCGCACGACCTGCAGGAGGCGCGGCTAGACATCATGGACGAGTTAGACCGCATCGTTCCGCTTCCGGCTCCGCCGGTGTTAACACACGACGACGAATCCGACGACTGAGGCGCGGCCCTCCCCGACCCGAGCGGACCCAACCCGACCCGAGTGGACGAACCCCCCCACCCCCGCTCAGCGGGGCGCGCAGGTTCCAGCGAGCCGGCAGTGCACGATGCTCGGGGTCTCCACCGGCCGGCCCGCCTCGATCGACCACGCCAGTCGTACGAACTGCGCCTGGGTCCATGCCAGCGGCGTGGCGGACATCGTCCCGGTGCCGGCGGTGAACGCCGGCGCTTTCTTGCCCTTGACCGCGACCTTCGCCGGCGCCTTGGCGTCCCAGACCTGTTCGGAGAGCAGGCCCACCGGGGAGGCGGCCGCGGCCATCGCCGCGAGTTGCGGCGCGGCGGAGCGGCCGGCGGCGAGGTTGTACTCCCCGCGCTCGCCCGACAACAGCGGCCACAGCCTGCCCACACCGCCGCTGCTCATGCTCCAGGCGGAGCCGTCGGCGGCCTCGCCGTAGCCGTCGTGGTTGTAGCGGTAGTAGTAGGTGTGCGCGCCGATCTTCGCGGCGATGGTCGAGTCGATGACCTTCAGCGAGGCGACAACGTCCGGGTCGTCCGCAGGCAGCACCCCGAGTCTGACCAACTCCAAGAACCCCGCGTCGACGACCGACCGCTCGTCCACGGTCGGGCCGCCGTTGCCGGTGTTCATGCTAGTCCCAGCGTTCGGGTCGCCGGTGCGCGAGAGCCGCAGGAAATAGGGCTGCGCGCTCAATGGCCCCGTGGTCGTGACCGTCCACGACTTCACCTTCGCCGCCCACTCCTTGGCCGTGTCGAGGTAACTGCCCGCGCGCGCGGAGTCGCCGCGGCCGGCGGCGATGTCCGACGCGCACACCAGCCCGGCGATGACCGCGGCGATGGTCGAGGGGGAGTAGCCGGCCTTCTCCTCCCAGCGTTCCTGCCCGGAGGCCGGCGCGGTCAGGCCGGTGCCGGGGTCGCGCCAGCGGGTGATGTAGTCCGCGGCTGCCTTCACCTGCGGCCAGATGGTGCTGCCCGGCAGGCTCACCTGCCACGCCAGCACGATCGGCAGCGCCACCTGGTCTAGTTGCACGCCGCTGGCCATCGGGGTGCCGTCGACCAGGCTGTATTGCGGCATGCCGCCGTCGCTCTTGGACTGCACATCCAGCAGGAACCGGACCATCCGTGTGGCCGCACCGGTGTCGCCGGCGGCGAGCAGGGCGGTGCCGATCTGGTAGGAGTCTCGGCCCCAGACGCTGTGGTAGCCGGTGGTGCTGCCGCCGGGGTTGCCCCACGCCCACGGCGACGACGGCGAGGCGATGAACGAACCCGGGGTGGTCTTGTCCTCACTCGCGGCGAGCATCATCACGGAGGTGAGGTACGTCTGCCGCGACCGCGCGTCCTTCAACGCCGCGGCCGGCGGTGGCCGCAGCGAGCCGAGGTATGTCCGCCAGCCGGTGACCAGCGCCGCGTTCACATTCGCCGGGCCGGCTTTCAGCGACGCGGCCGCCACTGCGCGCGAGGCGCCGAGTTCGTCGGCGAAGCCCAGCGCGATGCTGGCCTTGGTCTGCTTCACGCCGTCGATCGGCAGCACCCCGGAGATGACGGTGTTGCCGGCGAGGCCGTCGGTGTTCTTGTACGCCCAGGTGACCTTGCCGTCCTTGCGCACGTCCGTCCATGCGTCGCTGGCGCCGAGGAAGCCCACCGAGGTCTTGGTGAACGCCGGCGAGGCCGCCATCGTGACCGCGGCGTCAAACTCGTACGCGCTCGCGGTGGTCTTGTTCGCCACCGCGAGGTCGTCGGCGCCGTCGTTGTTCAGCGACGGGTCGGCCATCGCCAGCAGCGTGTAGCGGCGCTTGTCCAAGGACTTCAGCGTCACCTCGGTGAGCACGCCGGCGCGCCCGGGGTCGGTGAGGTAGCGGGTGGTCAGGCGCCAGCGCCCGGCCAGAGTCGAGGTGTTGGTGAACACCGGTGCATCAGGCTGGTCCAGCGTGGTGCTGTGAGTGGCGTCGGTGCTGACGCGCCAGGCCTTGCCCTTGTTGTCCAGCACGGCGAAGTCCAGCTCGCGCAGCGCGGGCGTGGAGAGGTCCGGGTAGAACACTTCGCTGAGCGTGCCTTGCTGGCCGGTGGCCCAGACGGTGCTGCTCTTCAGGCCGTAGGCGGTGGTGAAGAACGACTTGTTCGCCGGCCGCCAGTCCGCGTCAGCGCCGGGGTAGCCGGGGGCTGCCGCGCGGCCGGCGGTCGCGGGCCCGGGGGAGGCGAGCAGCGCGGCCAGCAGGGCGGTGAGCGCGGCTGCGGCGCAAAGCACAGCGCGTCGGAGCTGCGGCCGGGGAGTCACGGCGCCATCGTAGGCGCGGGGGAGCGCAGGGCCGAGACCTAGAATCGGGCTGTCGGGCAGCCCGGCCGGCGCCCGCAGAATCAGAAGGAGCAGTCGTGGCTGATGTGCCGATCCTGATGCGCGCGCTCACCCCGTTCGAGCACCTCGTGCTACAGGGCGTGTGCGAGGGCAAGAGCAACGCGTCCATCGCGCAGGAGACCGGCCACAGCGAGAAGGTCGTGGAGAACACGGTCAGCCGCAGCGCGCGCGCCTTCGCCATCACGGCCGGACCGGACATCAACCTTCGAGTGCTGCTCGCTCTTGCTTATCGCACCCACTTCGGCGACGCCGCCTTCGACGCTCTCGGCGTGGAGTGCCAGTACCTCGAGCACGACGAGCACGGCCGCCGCGTCTGCACCCGGCACACCTGAGGCTCGACCCACAAACGGTGGATGCCCGCACACCGCAATACACCCGGAAGCGGCACCGGACAGCGGCGTGTGTGGGACTCATCTACAGCGACCCCGTAGTACCGGCGTCTATGACCGCCATCTTGCCGCATCTTTGAACATATTCGCGGCGTGTTGAGGGTGGGGAGAATCGTTCGTATCCGAACGATGAGTGCCAGCCCCATCGATTTCGCTGTCCACGCCGCTCGTTGGTGCCTAGCCTTGACGCGTCACTAGCGGCCGACCCAATGTCGGCCGCCCGGGCGCGAGCAGCACCGGCGTCCGGTGACCAGGAGCTACCCACGCACGCCGGGCCTGAAGGAGCCCCACATGAGCGCACTTGACCTCGCCCGCTGGCAATTCGGCATCACCACCGTCTACCACTTCCTCTTCGTGCCGGTCACTATCGGCACCGGCTTCCTCGTGGCCGGCCTGCAGACCGCCTGGGTGCGCACCGGCGACCTGCGTTACCTGCGCGCCACCAAGTTCTTCGGCAAGTTGTTCCTCATCAACTTCGCCATGGGTGTGGTCACGGGCATCGTGCAGGAGTTCCAGTTCGGCATGAACTGGTCGAACTACTCCCGATTCGTGGGCGACATCTTCGGCGCGCCGCTGGCGATTGAGGGCCTGCTGGCGTTCTTCCTGGAGTCGACCTTCCTCGGTGTCTGGATCTTCGGCTGGGACAGGCTGCCGCGGAAGGTGCACCTCGCATCCATCTGGCTCGCAGCCACTGGCACCGTGCTGTCCGCGTACTTCATCCTCGCGGCGAACTCGTTCATGCAGCACCCTGTCGGCTTCACCTACAACGCCACGACCGGCCGCGCCGAGCTCACGAGCATCGTGACGCTGCTGACGCAGAAGACCGCGGTGACGGCGTTCTTCCACACCATCACGTCCGCGTTCCTCGTGGCCGGCTCGCTGTTCGTCGGGGTAAGCGCGTGGCTGGTGGCCAAGGGCCGGTCACTGGACGTCATGCGCACGACCTTGAAGGTGGGGCTGGTCACCACATTCGCCGCTTCCATCCTGGTGTTCGTCTCCGGCGACATGCAGGCCCGTGTGATGGTCCAGCAGCAACCGATGAAGATGGCCGCCGCCGAGGCGCTGTACGAGACTCAGGCGAACGCACCCTTCAGTGTGTTCACCATCGGCACCCTCGACGGCAGCAAGAAGGTGTTCCAGATCGGGGTGCCGGACCTGCTCTCCATCATCTCCACGGGCAAGCCCACTGGCACGGTCGAAGGGGTCAACAACCTGCAGGCCGCGTATGAGAAGAAGTACGGCATCGGCGACTACAAGCCGAACATCCCCGTGGCGTACTGGTCGTTCCGGCTGATGATCGGCTTCGGGGCGCTGGCCGGTTTGTATGCCCTCTGGGCGCTGTGGGCGACCCGCCGCAACCGCATCCCGCGCAGCCGGTGGTTCCTGAGGGGCGCGGTCGCGATGCCGTTCTTACCCATCGCCGGCATGGGCATCGGCTGGATCTTCACCGAGATGGCCCGTCAGCCGTGGGTGGTCTTCGGGCTCATGCGCACCGCCGACGGCGTCTCCCCGAATGTCAGCGCGGGCGAGGTGCTGACCTCGATGCTCGTGCTGACCGCGCTCTACGCAGTCCTCGCGGTCGTCGAGTTCGGGCTGATGTTCAAGGCGGTCAAAATCGGACCGCCCGAGGTCGTGCACATCCCGGAGAACCCCGGCGCACTGTCCGACGCGCCGTTGACCTTCTCGTACTGACAGGACAGGAGAGAGAACATCATGAGTTTCAACACGGTCTGGTTCCTGCTCATCGCGGTCCTGTGGGTGGGCTACTTCGTCCTCGAGGGTTTCGACTTCGGTGTCGGCATGCTCCTGCGGGTCATCGGCCGCAACGAGGGCGAGCGCCGCGCCATCGTCTCCACCCTCGGCCCGTTGTGGGACGGCAACGAGGTGTGGGTGCTCGTGGCCGGTGGCGCGACGTTCGCCGCCTTCCCCGAGTGGTACGCCACTTTGTTCAGCGGCTTCTACCTGCCGCTGCTGCTCATCCTCGTCGCACTCATCCTGCGCGGGGTGTCGTTCGAGTACCGCAGCAAGCACGCCGACACAACCTGGCGCGCGCGCTGGGACTACGCCCTCATCATCGGCTCGGCTTTGCCGGCGCTGCTGTGGGGTGTGGCGTTCGCCAACATCGTGCGCGGGGTGCCGCTGCAGCAGTCTGCGCAGGGCCACATCGAGTACGCCGGCGGCTTCTTCAACCTGCTCAACCCCTATGCGCTGGTGGGCGGGCTCACAACGCTGTCCCTTTTCGCGACCCACGGCTGCATGTTCCTGGCGTTGAAGACCGACGGCGCAATCCGTGATCGCGCGAACTCCCTGGCGCGCACTTGCGGCGCGGCCACTGCCGTGTTCGCGGTGGTGTTCCTGCTGTGGACCCAGTTCGCCTACAGCGACAAGGCGTGGACGTGGGCGCCGGTTCTGCTCGCAGCCGGCTCGCTGCTGACAGCGATGTGGTTCAACTCCAAGGGTCGCGAAGGCTGGGCCTTCGCTTTCACCAGCGGGACCATCACGCTCGCGGTCGTCGCGCTGTTCGGCGCGCTCTACCCGAATGTGATGCCGAACATCGAGCCCGCGCTTCCGGGCCTGACCATCGTCAACGCGTCCTCCACGCAGTACACGCTCAAGACTATGACCATCGTCGCCGTCGTGCTCACCCCGATCGTGCTCGCCTACCAAGCGTGGACCTACTGGGTGTTCCGGCGCAGGTTGAGCGCCTCCAGCATCGTCGCGCCGGAGGCGGGCACCCTCGATTACGTGATTGCCGGCTCGAAGTGACCAGACCGCCTCAAGGAGTCAGCGACCTCGATGAGGCCCTTTGACCGACGGCTGCTGACCTACGCCAGATCGGTGCGACCCCTGCTCGCCGCAGCGGTCGCATCGGGCTTTCTGCAGGCGTCGCTGGTCATCGCGCAGGCGCTGCTGCTGGCCCGGGTAGTTGCCGACGTGCTGCTGCGCTCGTGCGCGTGGGATGCCGTCGCTCCGCGAGTGGGTTGGCTGGCAGCCGTATTCGCCGCACGCGCCCTCGCTGCCGCGGCAGCCGACTGGTTCGGCAGGCGAGCCTCACTGCAGGCGCGCGGTGAACTGCAGCGCGCCGTGGTGGCGAAGGCGGCCCGACTCGGCGCGGTGTCCTCCGCCCGCTTCAGCCCCGGCGAGACCGCCATGCTGGCCACCTCCGGGGTGGACGCCCTCGACGCGTATTTCGCGCAGTTCCTGCCGCTGCTCGCGACCGCGGCCGCGGTGCCGCTGGCCACCTGGGCGGTGATCGCGCACGCCGACACCCTCAGCGGCGTGATCATCGCCGCGACGCTGCCGCTCGTGCCGTTCTTCATGGTGCTCGTGGGCAGGCACACACAGGACGCGACCAGCACCCAGTGGGCGAGCCTGGGCCGGCTCAGCGGGCACTTGCTCGACGCACTCAACGGCCTGACCACGCTGCGGCTATTCGGCCGGGCCCGCGGGCATGGCGCTGCCGTGCGGCGACTCGGGGAGCAGCACCGCCACGCCACCACCCGGGTGCTGCGCGTGACGTTCCTCTCCGCGTTGGTGCTGGAACTTCTCGCCACAGTTTCCATCGCGCTGGTGGCGGTCGCCATCGGTTTACGGCTGGTCTCCGGCCACATGGACTTCCAAGCCGGCTTCCTGGTGCTGCTGCTGGCGCCGGAGGTGTATCAGCCGTTGCGGGCTTTGGGGGTGCAGTACCACGCAGCGGCGGACGGCGCCGCCGCCGCCGGCCGCATCATCTCAATGCTGGACGAGCCAGAGCCTGAGAGCGGCTCCCGGCGCCTGTGGGCTGCCGGCATGCCGCCAGGAGAGGCGGCGGCAATCGAGGTCCGCGACGTCTGCTTCCGCTACCTGGGCACGGGCACCCCCGTCTTGGACGGCCTCTCGTTCCACATCGAGCCAGGCACACTCACGGCCATCGTCGGCCCGAGCGGCTGCGGCAAGACCACAGTGCTGTCCCTGCTGCTGAAGTTCGCCGAGCCCGATGCTGGGTCCATCACAGTCGCGGGTGTGGACCTGCGCGAGATCGACACGCAATGGTGGCGCTCGCAGATTGCTTACCTCCCGCAGCACCCGTGGCTGCCCGCGGGCTCCCTGCGCGAGGCCGTCCTGATGGCCCGCCCCGAGGCGAGCGAGGCGCAGGTGCGCGACGCATGCCGGCGCGCGGGCCTAGTCGCCTTCGCGGATGTTCCAGCTGCCGCGGCGGACGCCATGACCGCCTTGGTTGACCGTCCTCGCCGCGCCCAACCGATGTCGGATGCAGGTCTGTCATTGGAGACCGAGGTCGGCGACGGCGGCCGAGGTGTCTCCCTCGGTCAGCGGCGCCGTATCGCGCTGGCGCGCGTGTTGCTGAAGGCCGCGCCCATCGTGGTGCTCGATGAGCCCACTGCCAGCCTGGACGAGGCTGCCGAGGATGCGGTAGTGCGCGAGGTCCTCGCACTGCGCGATTCCGGCGTGACAGTCATCACCGTGCAGCACCGCAGGGCGCTGGTTGACGCCGCTGATGCGGTGGTGCGCATGAGCGCGGCTGAGGTGACACTGTGAGGGGGGCCGACGGTGCAGGCGTTCGTGCCGCCCGCGGTGATGGCGGCTCCGCTGCTGTCGGCGGCACCAGCGCACGCCCAACGCTTGGGCGAGGAGGCGACGCCCTCGCAGACAACCGCGCCGAAATCCGCGCTGTCCTGCGTCAGTTCAACGCATTCCTCTCTCCGGTCAGGGGACGCCTGGCGTTGGCCGTGCTGCTCGGCGCTCTGACTTTGGTGTGTGGGGTGGGACTACTCGCAACCGCCGCCTGGCTCATCTCGCGCGCCGCGCAGCGACCCCCGATGCTCACGCTGACGGTGGCAATCGTGTCCGTGCGCGCGTTCGGCATCGGCCGGGGCGTCTTCCGATACGCCGAGCGGCAGGTTGCCCATGACGCCGTCCTGCAGGTGCTCGGGGAGGTGCGGGCCAGGGTGTTCGAGGCGCTGGTGGCGGCCGAGCCGAGCCGCCAAATCTCCATGAGGCGCACCGACTCGCTTGTGACGTTGGTGCGCGACGTCGACGCGCTGCAATACCTGCCGCTGCGCGTGTACCTCCCGGCCGGCGCCTGCGCGGCCGCGCTGCTCGCGTGTGTCGCGGTGGAGGGTCTGATCGACCCAGTTGCGGCGGTGCTGGTGGCTGCGCTGTCGGTTGCTGGCGTCGTTGTCGCCTGGATAGGCGCGCGAGCCGGGCTGGGGCCGCGAAGCCGCACTTCGAGCACGATGCGCGAGAGAGCGGAGCACGACATCGCTGCCGCGGTCGGTGACGCGATGGCCGGTGCTGCGGACATCGCGATGCTCGGCGTCCACGATGCTGTGGCGCAGAAGGTGCTGCTGGCGCAGCGCAGGGTGCGTGAGCGCTCCCGGCGCGACTTCGCCCGAGACGCCTCCGGCAGCGGCGTGATGCTGCTGCTCACCGGCATGACCGTGGCGGCGCTCGCCGCGCGGCTAGTGCCGCGCATGCACTCGGGCACGTTGTCGCCGGTGCTGCTCGCGACCGCGGTGCTGCTGCCCATCGCGATGTCGGAAGTGTTCGCGCTGCTGGTCTCCGCTGCAGCCGCTTGGAGGCAAGGTGTCCCGGCGCTGCTTCGTATGGCTGCGACGCTTGGGTCAGCCTCGCTCGCTGACGGCTCGGGGACCGCATCCATGGCAGCAGTCGTCGCCCCGCCGCGCACACCCACTGCCGAGGCTGCGCTGGCCGCACACGATGTCACCGCACGTTGGCCAGGCGCGCAGCGCGATGCGGTGAGCGGTGTCTCCCTCGAGGTCAAGGCTGGGAAGACGCTGGCGGTGTCAGGGGAGAGCGGCTGCGGCAAGTCCACACTCGTCGCGGCCCTCGCAGGCCTGCTGGCCGCCTCCGGTGACGTGCGCGTGTGCGGTGAGCCGGTGGTGGTCGGGGGCGACGACACCGCTCTTCGCCGGGATCTCGCCGTTGCCGAGCAGGAGCCCTGGGTCTTCACCACATCAGTTGCGGAGAACCTGCGGCTCGCGGCACCGCAGGATGTACAGGTCGACGATGCGATGGAGTGGCAAGCACTCGATGCGGTCGGACTTGCCGCGTGGGTCAGAGCGCAGCCTGCGGCCTTGGAGACTTTGGTCGGTGCCGGGGGAGTGCAACTCTCAGGCGGCCAGCGACGGCGCCTTTCGCTGGCCAGACTGCTCATGGGGAACGCCCGTGTGTGGCTGCTCGACGAGCCGAGCGAGCACTTGAACGAAGCGGCTGCCGCCGAGGTGCGCGCAGCGATGGCGAGGTACGCGAGAGGTGCTGGCCTGGCCCGCATCATCGTTTCCCATCACGACGAGGACCTCCTGGGAGCCGACAGCGTTCTGCATGTGCGCCTCGGGCAGGCGGTGGCCTTGCGTGAGCACACCTAGCATGGCGGCACTTCCCCACTAGGAGCCACCATGCCCGTCGCAACCCGGTCACTCGCCGTCAAAGTCCCCCCAAGTCACCTTGCTCTTCGGGTGCATCAAGATCCTGACCACGGGCATGGGCGAGACCGCAGCCGACTTCCTCGACCACCGGTAGAACCCCATTGACATGGTCGCCCTCACAGCGGCGCCGCTCGCCGTCGCCTTGGTGAGGCAGGTGCGGCTGCGCTGCTACCACGCGGTGGCGTACTGGGTGGCGTTGACCATGGTCAGCATCTTCGGCACGATGGCCGCTGACGCGGTGCACGTCGCGCTCGGGGTGCCGTAGGCAGTGCCGGCGGCGTTCTTCGCCGTGGCTCTCGCGGTTCTCTTCGCGTTCTGGCAGCGTCTCGAGCGCACGCTGTCCATCCATGACGTGGACACGACTCGCCGGGAGTTGTTCTACTGGGCGGCTGTGATGACCACGTTCGCCCTCGGCACTGCCGCAGGCGACTGGAGCGCAGTCACCTTGAACCTCGGCTATTTCGGGTCGGGCGTGCTCTTCCTGGCGGCGTTCGCGATTTCCGGGTTGCTCTCCCGGTTCGTCGGGCTTAGCGGCATCGCTGCGTTCTGGTTGTCCTACATCCTCACCCGGCCGCTGGGAGCGTCGTTTGCCGACTGGATGGGTGTGACCCCGGCCCGTGGCGGGCTGCACTGGGGGACCGGCTGGGTTTCCCTGGTCTTGGCGGCGGTTATCGCCGCTCTTGTGCTCGTCGCCCGCCGGCGGGAGCGGGTCGGGATTGCCGCTGGGTAGGGTGGGGTGCGCAGGGCGGTAGCTCAGTTGGTAGAGCAACGGACTCATAATCCGTCAGGTCGTGGGTTCGAGCCCCACCCGCCCTACTTCGAAACCCTTTGTTTGTAAGGCTTTTCGGGTTTTTTGCTCTCGGTTCCCATTCATGCCGAATCGCTTTTCCTTCGGAATCCCTTCGGAACTTGCCCAGAATCTATCCGTGGGCGATGAGTTGGGCGATGCCTTCGATGGCTTTGCGACCGGCTTCCGCGGTGGGTTGGGCGTAGTAATTCAGCAAGGTTGTGGCATCGCGCCAGCCAATGATGTCGCGGACTTCGGCTGGGTTTGAACCTGCGGCCAGCATTTGACTTGTGACGAAGCCGCGGAAGTCGTGGACACGGCAGGTCAGCCCGGTTCGGGGTTTTAGGTAGCGGAAAGCGTCGGTGAGAGCGTTGCCCGGTAGTGGCTCGCCATTGCGGTCGGTGAACACACAGCCGGGGTCGTTGAGTTTGACGACATTGCCCGTGGCCTTGTCTTTGGCTTCTTTGTGTGCGGTCAGGATGTGCCACAGGCTCTCGGCGATGTGGACGGCGTAGTCGTTGCCGGTCTTTCGGGATGGTCGTTCGATGGTTTGTCCGCGTTCCTTGGTGCGTGATTTGGTGATGCGAACGGTTCGGGTTGCTGGGTCGATGTCTGTCCAGCGCAGGGCTAGGACTTCGCCTTGCCGGGCTCCCGTCATGCATGCGAACGCGAACGCCGGGTAGAGCTGATGCTCGGTGTCTTTCAGGTAAGCAAGGAACCGGGTTACTTCTTCCGCGGTTGGTTGGCTGGGTCGAAACTTCGTGGCCGGGATGCGGTCGATGTAATCAACGGGGTTGGTTGCGATGGTTTGTTCGGTTTTGCGAGCGTATTCCAAAGCGGTTGGGATTGCTGTCGGTTGGCTTGACACTCTTATTGCGGGTTTTGGGCCCGCTGGGAGGATGCGGCCATGCCGAAGAGGTATCCGGAGCAGTTCAAGCGTGATGTGGTGGCGGTGGCCCGCCGGGGTGGTCTGAGCATCGCGGAGGTGGCGGTTGATTTCTCGGTCGCGCAGGAGACAGTGCGCCGGTGGGTGCGCCAGGCCGACATCGACGACGGGGTCAAGGACGGGTTGACCTCGGCTGAGCAGGCCGAGGTGGTGCAGCTGCGCCGGCGGTTGCGCCGCTTGGAGATGGAGAATGAGATCTTGCGCAGGGCTGCGGCGTATTTCGCCAAGGATGCCCTCCCAAAATGAAGTACCCGCTGGTCCGGGAGTTGGCCGCCGAGGGTTTCCCGGTGCGGTTGGCCTGCGGGGTGCTCGGCTTTTCCACCCAGGCGTACTACGCGTGGGCGGCGTCGCCGGTGTCGGCCAGGGATTGGGTTGATGCGCACGCGACGAACGCCCTGGTGGACGCCCACCGCGACGACCCGGGTTTCGGCTATCGGCTGCTCGCAGATGAGCTGGTCCGGGCCGGGGTCGGCTGCGGGGAGAGGCGGGTGTGGCGGTTGTGCTCCCAGCAGGGGCTGTTCTCGGCCACCGTGCGCAAGGGCCGCAAGCACAAGAGGCCGGGCCCTGCGGTGCACGATGACCACATCCGCCGCGACTTCACCGCCGACGGCCCCAACCGCACGTGGGTCACCGACATCACCGAGCACCCAACCAGCACCGGGGCCAAGGTCTACTGCTGTGCGGAGCTTGGACCTGTTCTCCAACTGGATCGTCGGCTACGCCATCGATGTGCGCATGACCTGCGAGCTCGCCGTCGCGGCGCTGCGCGCCGCCATCGCCCGGCGCCAACCCGACGGGGTCGTCATCGTCCACGCCGACCGCGGCGCCCAGTTCCGCGCACGGAACTTCCAAGCCGCCCTCCAAAGCCGCAGGCCTGCAAGGCTGCCGTGGGCAGGGTCGCGTCAGCCGGGGACAACGCCGCCATGGAGTCCTTCTGGGCGCTGCTGCAGAAGAACGTGCTCAACCAGCGAACCTGGCGATGCACCGAGGACCTGCACTACGAGATCGTCCACTGGATCGAGCACACCTACAACCGCCGCCGGCGCCAACGCCGACTCGGAAAACTCACACCAGTGGAATACGAGCTAACCTTCGCCGACAACAACACCACTCAGGCAGCCTGAGCGGGAAAACCAGTGTCAACTAGACCGACAGCAATCCCCACAGCTGCTCGGGATGCATCGGTGGTGTAGGTGGTTGTGAGTCGCCAGGTGCGGTTTCTTGACGTGGAAATAAACGTTGCATTCGGCGCATCGGAGTGAGTCCACGTCACTGAGTGCGTGGCCGCGACGCTCACCTTGGTTGCGTGGCCGCGACCATCGAGCACGACAAAATCCAGCTCTCTCAAAGCAGGTGTGGAGAGGTCGGGGTAGAAGACTTCACTGAGGATGCCGTATTGACCAGTGAGCCACACGCGGCTCGTGCGTGAGCCATAGGCGGTGGTGAAGATTTCTTTGCCTGCTGGCCGCCAGTCTGCAGTGTCCCCAGGAAAGCCTGGTGCAACACGGGATGCGGCCTGGGCTGGTGCAATGACACCGACTGTGACCAGGGCTAACAGTGATGTCGCCAAGAAGGCTGTGCGTGTGGTGCCGAGGGGTCGCATGGGGTCATCGTAGGTAGTCCATCGGACGACTAGCTCCGCTTCACAAGGTGGAGTCCGCCGCGCAAGTCAGGGTACGCTCGTGGGTATTCCACATTTGTGTCTCAATCGTGTTGGCAGAGGTGAACCACATGGCTGAAGTGCCGCTGCTCATCCGCGAGCTCACGCCGTTTGAACATCTCGTGCTGGGCTTGGTGTGCGAGGGCAAGAGCAATGCAGCCATTGCACGCGAAACCGGACACACCGAGAAGGTTGTTGAGAACACAGTCAGCCGCGCAGCCCGTGCATTTGCACTCAGTGCTGAGGCCGATGTCAATTTACGAGTTCTGTTGGCACTTGCTTACCGGAGCCATTTCGGCGACCGCGCCTGGGAGAAGTTCGGCATCGAGTGCCAGTACCTCGACCACGATGCGCAGGGCCAGCGGGTCTGCACCCGCCACGTCGACAACTGAGGACGGCAGAGGTCGTGAGTCCCTCTGGGCTCGCCGAAAGCGGCGCGCTCACCACCTCACTTCCGGCTGCTGTGGCCTGGTCGGGTCACCAACCGCGGCACCCGAGGCTCACGCCAGGTGGGCCGCCTGCCTGCCTGCGGGACGCCCACAAGAATCATTCGCATCCATACGATGAGTGGTAGCCCCAGCGAATCCGCTTCGTGTTGCCGTCGTCCGCGCGTATCGTGACGAACGGCAATGAGCACACGATGACGACCGGCCGCGAGCCGGCAACGAAGGGCCACCATGAACGCGCTGGATCTCTCCCGTTGGCAGTTCGGCATCACGACCGTCTACCACTTCCTCTTCGTCCCGGTGACCATCGGAATGGGCTTCCTGGTCGCCGGCCTGCAGACCGCCTGGGTGCGCACGAACGACGCGCGCTACCTGCGGGCCACCAAGTTCTTCGGCAAGCTGTTCCTCATCAACTTCGCGATGGGCGTCGTCACCGGGATCGTGCAGGAGTTCCAGTTCGGGATGAACTGGTCGAACTACTCACGGTTTGTCGGTGACATCTTCGGCGCGCCGCTAGCCATCGAGGGCCTGCTCGCCTTCTTCCTCGAGTCGACGTTCCTCGGCGTCTGGATCTTCGGCTGGGACCGCCTCCCGAGGAAAGTTCACCTCGCGAGCATCTGGCTGGCCGCCACCGGCACGGTTCTCTCCGCTTACTTCATCCTCGCGGCGAACTCGTGGATGCAGCACCCAGTCGGCTACGTCTACAACGCGCAGACCGGGCGCGCCGAGCTCACGAGCATCGTGGCGGTGCTGACCCAGAAGACCGCTGTCATCGCGTTCTTCCACACCATCACATCGGCGTTCCTGGTGGCAGGCTCCCTCCTCGTGGGCGTGAGCGCCTGGCTGCTCACCCGAGACAAGGCCGTCGACGTGATGCGCAGCACGCTGAAGCTCGGCCTCGTCACCACCTTGGCCGCCAGCGCCCTCGTCTTCATCTCCGGCGACATGCAGTCGCGCGTGATGGTGCAGCAGCAGCCGATGAAGATGGCCGCAGCCGAGGCGCTCTACGAGACGCAGACCAACGCGCCGTTCAGCGTGTTCACCATCGGCACCCTGGACGGCAGCAAGAAGGTCTTCCAGATCGGCGTGCCGGACCTGCTGTCCATCCTCTCCACCGGCAAGCCCAGTGGCGAGGTCGAGGGCATCAACAACTTGCAGAAGGCCTATGAGCAGAAGTACGGCATTGCGGACTACAGGCCGAACATCCCAGTCGCCTATTGGTCGTTCCGCCTGATGATTGGGTTCGGGGCGCTTGCTGGCGTGTTCGCACTCTGGGCGCTGTGGGCCACGCGACGCAACCGGATCCCGCGCGGGAGTTGGTTCGCCCGGGCCGCGGTCGCCACTCCGTTCCTGCCCATCGCGGGCATGGGCATCGGATGGATCTTCACCGAGATGGCCCGCCAGCCCTGGGTCGTGTTCGGCCTGATGCGCACCAGCGACGCGGTCTCACCCACGGTCACCGCCGGCCAGGTGCTGACCTCGCTCATCGTCTTCACTCTCCTCTACGCGGTGCTGGCCGTGGTCGAGTTCGGCCTGATGTTCAAGGCCGTGAAGATCGGGCCGCCCGACGAGGTGCACCTTCCCGAGGACGCATCCGCGCTCTCGGACAAGCCGCTGACTTTCTCCTACTGAGACGCACACCGGGAGTCCTGACATGAGCTTCAACAGCCTCTGGTTCATCCTCATCGTCGTCCTGTGGGTCGGCTACTTCGTCCTCGAGGGCTTCGACTTCGGCGTGGGCTCGCTGCTGCGCGTCATCGGTCGCGACGAGGGCGAGCGCCGCGCCATCATCACCACCCTCGGCCCCCTGTGGGACGGCAACGAGGTGTGGGTGCTGGTCGCGGGCGGCGCGACCTTCGCCGCGTTCCCCGAGTGGTACGCCACCTTGTTCAGCGGCTTCTACCTGCCACTGCTGCTCATCCTCGTCGCGCTCATCCTGCGTGGCGTGGCGTTCGAGTACCGCAGCAAGCACGCGGACATGACGTGGCGCACCCGCTGGGACTACGCACTCATCATCGGCTCAGCCCTGCCGGCGCTGCTGTGGGGTGTGGCATTCGCCAACATCGTGCGGGGCGTGCCGTTGGCGGAGAGCGCCCAGGGCAGCATCGAGTACGCCGGCGGGTTCTTCAACCTGCTCAACCCCTACGCGCTGCTCGGCGGCCTCACCACGTTGACCTTGTTCCTCACCCACGGGTGCATGTTCTTGGCGCTGAAGACCGACGGCACCATCCGTGAGCGGGCTGCCGTGCTCGCCCGTCCCCTCGGCGTCGTCGCCGCGGTGTTCGCGGTGGTGTTCCTGCTGTGGACGCAGCTGTCCTACAGCGACAGGGCGTGGACCTGGGCGCCCATCCTCATCGCGGCGGCGGCGCTCCTGGCCGGCCTCGTCTTCAACCAGCGGCGTCGAGAGGGCTGGGCCTTCGCGTTCACCAGCCTCACCATCGTGCTCGCGGTGGTCGCGCTCTTCGGCGCGCTCTACCCGCACGTGATGCCGAACATCGACCGCGCACTGCCCGGCCTGGACGTCTTCAACGCCTCGTCGACGCAGTACACGCTGAAGACGATGACCGTCGTGGCCGTGGTCTTCACCCCCATCGTGCTCGCCTACCAGGCGTGGACCTACTGGGTGTTCCGTCGTAGGTTGAGCGCGTCCAGCATCGCCCAGCCAGAGGCCGGCACACTCGACTACGTCGTCACCGGCCGCTGAGCCACACGCCTCGAATGCGGGCGCCGCAGCCCATGAGGCCCTTCGACCCGAGGCTGATGCGCTATGCCAGCGCTGTTCGCGGGCTGCTGGTGGGGTCCACGGCCAGTGCGGTCGGGCACGCGCTGCTGGTCATCGCGCAGGCATCACTGCTGACCACGCTGGTTTCGCGCGTGCTCATCGAGCACGACGGCTGGGCTGATGTGGCCGTGACGGCGTACACCCTCGCAGTGGTCATAGCGCTGCGCGCTGGCGTCCAGTGGCTCGGGGACTGGCTGTCGGTTTCGGCCTCGCTGCGAGCGCGCGGGCAGCTTCGATCTGAACTGACTGGCGCCGTCGGCCGACTTGGCCCGGTGGCAGGCGGCGCATGGCGGCCCGGCGAACTGGCCGTGCTGGGCACCAACGGCGTCGACGCGCTCGACGGCTACTTCGCCAAGTTCCTGCCGCAACTCGGCACCGCAGTGGCCGTGCCCATCGCCACCTGGTCGGTCATCGTCGCCACTGACGGGCTCAGCGGCCTCATCATCGCGCTCACCATCCCGCTCGTGCCCTTCTTCATGGTGCTGGTGGGGAAGCACACCGAGCAGGCGACCGGCGCGCAGTGGCGCAGCCTCGGCCAGCTCAGCGGGCATCTGCTCGACGCGCTCAGCGGGCTCACAACGCTGCGCATCTTCGGCCGGGCGGCCGGGCACAGCCACAAGGTCGCCGAGCTCGGGGAGCAGCACCGTCGAGCCACCACCCGAGTGCTGCGCGTCACCTTCCTGTCCGCCATGGTGTTGGAGCTGCTGGCCACCATCTCCATCGCATTGGTCGCGGTGAGCATCGGCCTGCGGCTCGTCAAGGGCCACATGGATTTCGCCGACGGCTTCCTCGTGCTGCTGCTTGCGCCCGAGGTCTACCACCCGCTACGCACCCTGGGTGCGCAGTACCACGCAGCCGCCGACGGCGCGGCCGCAGCGCAGCGCATCATCGCGGTGCTCGAGCAGCCGCTGCCCGCGAGCGGCTCGAGCACGGTTCCTGATGTCGCCGGCGCAGACATCCGGGTGCAGGGTCTCAGCTTCAGATACACCGACTCGGCCACTGAGGTGCTCGCTGAAGTCGACGCGACGTTCGCAGCACAGGCTCTGACTGTCGTCACCGGCCCGAGCGGCTGCGGCAAGAGCACTCTGCTCAACCTGCTGCTGAAGTTCGCCGAGCCGAGCAGCGGCTCCATCACGGTCGGGGGAGTGCCGCTGACCGAGGTGGACACCGGTTGGTGGCGCAGCCAGGTGGCGTACGTGCCGCAGCTACCCTGGCTGCTGCAGGGAACCCTCCGTGATGCGGTAGCGATGGCACGGCTGGACGCCACTGACGATGAGATTCTCGAGGCCTGCCGCGCCGCAGGGCTCCTGGCAGATGGCGCGTCGGGCAGTGACCTGCGGTTAGAGACGCCCATCGGCGAGGGAAGCTCCGGGGTCTCGCTCGGGCAGCGACGGCGCATCGCGCTGGCGCGCGCGTTGCTCAAAGACGCGCCGGTGGTCATCCTCGACGAGCCGACTGCGAGCCTGGATGAGGCCGCCGAAGACGCGGTGGTCGAGGCGGTGCTCGCACTGCGAGCCTCCGGCAAGACCATCATCGCCGTGCAGCACCGAAGCTCGCTCATCGACGTCGCCGACGACGAGGTCTGCTTGGTGGCCGAGCCGGTGTCGCGATGACTCCCGCCCGCCGCGCGCTTGCCGACACCACACCGCCGGGGTCGCGCGGCACCGGCGGTGAGAGCGGCTCGCCTGCCTCGTTCCACGCATTTCTGCGCCCGATCCGCTGGCGCCTTGCTCTCGCGGCCGCACTAGGCGGCCTCACCCAGCTGTGCGCCATCGGCTTGCTCGCCACCGCCGCCTGGCTCATCAGCCGTGCCGCGCAGATGCCGCCGCTGCTCACATTGAGCGTCGCCATCGTGGCGGTCCGCGCCTTCGGCATCGGCCGCGGCGTGCTGCGGTACGCCGAGCGACTCCTCGCACACGACACAGTTCTGGCTGTGCTCGGCCGGGTGCGAGCGCGGGTCTTCGAGGCGCTGGCGAGCCAAAGCCCCGAGCAGCAGCACGCGCTGCGACGCAGCGATGCGCTGGTGGTCCTCGTGCGCGATGTCGATGAGCTGCAGTACCTGCCCCTGCGCGTCTACCTGCCGACCGCGTCGGCGTTGGTGGCGTCGGTCGCGTGTGTCATCGTGCAGTGGTCCATCGACTCCGCTGCCGGGGTCGTGCTGGCGGCCTTCGTCGCGGCCAGCGCAGCGCTCTCGTGGTGGGCGGCGCGCGCAGTGCCTGAGGCGGACCCGCAGGTCGGCCACGCGCAGGCGCAGGTGGCGGCGGCCGTCCACGACTCGATGGTCGGCGCTGCCGACATCGCGGCGCTGGGGGTGGCGGGGCGCGCGGTGCAGCAGCTCGCCTCGGCGCAGTCGTCGCTGGAGCGCACAGCCCGGCGCAGCCAGTGGGCAGCGAACGCCGGTGCCAGCGCCACCGTCGTGCTGCAGGGCGCGGTAATCGTTCTCCTCGCGGCACGTCTGGTGCCGCTGATGCAGGCAGGGCGCCTGGCGCCTGTGTGGTTGGCGACGGCGCTGCTGCTGCCGTTGGCGCTGGCTGAGTCGCTCGGTGGCATCACGACCGCGGCCGTGCAATGGCGCTCGCTGCGAGCGGCTTTGTTGCGCGTCGATGCCATCCTCGGTGGCTCTGCTGCGCCACCGGCGCAGGTCGTGGTTGAGGGCATCGCTGGTGCCGGCAGCGGTGCGGAGCCGTCGTTCACCGCACCGCAACACCAACGCGCTGGTTCCGACGCGCACATCGAACTCAAGTTTGCAGCCGTCGAACCGGCGCCGGCAGTCGCGCTCAGCGATGCCAGTGCTCGCTGGCCCGGAGCCGACGTCGACGCTCTGAGTGAGGTGCGCCTTGCTTTGCCTGAGCGCGGCACCCTGGTGGTGACCGGCAACAGCGGCTCGGGAAAGTCGACGCTGGTGTCCGTGCTGGCGAGGCTGCTTGCGCTCCGCTCTGGGACGTATCAAGTCCATGGCGCGGATGCCACAGTGATGCCGGATGAGCGATTCCGCGGAGACATCGCGGCGGCTGAGCAAGAGGCGTATGTGTTCGCCGCGTCGTTGGCCGAGAACATCCGCCTTGCGAGCCCTGCAGGCGCTCGGGCAGATGATGAGCAGGTGTGGTCGGTGCTCGAGCGCGTCGGGCTGGCCGAGTGGGCGCGCTGCTTGCCACGCGGCACGGACACCCAGCTCGGTGCTGGGGGCGTGTGGCCGTCAGGCGGCCAACGCCAACGCATCGCGATCGCACGCGTGCTGCTGCGTGAGGCCGGAGTGTGGGTGCTCGATGAGCCGACGGAGTATCTGGACCAAGCTGCAGCAGAGAAGGTGATGCGCGCCGTGCGTGTCGCGGCAACTGACAGGTTGGCCGCGCTCCTCTTGGTCACTCATCAGCCTGAGGTTGTGGACATCGGCCCGCGTAGCGATGACACCTGGCGTCCTGCGCCCCTGGTGCTGACACTGCGTCACGGTGCAGTTGTCGCCGCCTCGGTAGAGTGTGAAAGTCCAGGGCGGTAGCTCAGTTGGTAGAGCAACGGACTCATAATCCGTCAGGTCGTGGGTTC
>JAGWWW010000076.1 GCA_018970205.1 Actinomycetales bacterium | reverse complement strand
GCTGCGTGGCCGCTGCTGAAGTCTGACCAGCCCGGCTACCGGATCATGGGCGTGCTCACCGCAGTGGTCGCCCTCGTCGGCGCTGTTGCGCTGGTGCAGTGGGCGCGGCATGAGGGAACCCACGGGCAGACGCAGCCCAGAGCCTGAGCCAAGCGGCGCAGCGCGCCAGACGGGGACGTCGAGGCGGTGACGCTGCGGTCGCGAGGCCGCCTGCGTCGACGCACCTGTCAGGCCGCAGACTCATCCGCCGACCATGTGCCCATGTGTTTCGGGGCGGCGCGGTCCGTCGATGCGACTATCGAGCCTGCGACTCAGGCGCCCGAACGCATGTTGTGTCGGTGGTCGTGGACCTTGGCCGGTCAGGTGCCGGCCCACTCGCGCATCCGTTCCAGGGCGCGCGTGAGCAGTCTGGAGACGTGCATCTGGGAGATGCCGACATCCTCGGCGATGGCCGACTGCGACCAGCAGTTGAAGTACCGCAGCACCACGATGCGCCGCTCCCTCTCCGGCAGTTGCTTCAACAGCGGTACGAGCGTGTGGCGGGCCTCGACCACGGCCACCTCGACGTCCTCGCAGGCGAACTGCACACGGTCGTCGCTGTCGTCTCCGCTGAGCGCCTCCAGCGAGACGGCCCGATACGCCTGCGCGCACTCCAGCCCGGCGGCGACATCCGCCATCGGGATGCCGAGGTGCTCTGCCACCTGCTGCTGGCTCGGGGAGCACCCGAGCTCACCGGTCAGATGCTCGGTGGCTGAGACCACGAGGTGCCGTAGTTCCTGCATCCTGCGCGGCACGTGCACCGCCCAGGTGCGGTCACGGAAGTGGCGCTTGATCTCCCCGGCCACTGTGGCTGTCGCGTACGTGGAGAACTCGACTTCGCGCCCGGGGTCGAACCGCTGCGCGCACTTCACGAGCGCGAGCATGCCTACTTGCACAAGGTCTTCGAATGGCTCGCCGCGGTCGCGGTAGCGGCGCGCGATGTGCTCGACCAGCCCGGCGTGCATGAGGACCAACTCCTCGCGTGCCGAGGCCATGCGCTCGGGCAGTCCGCCGTCGAGGTCCGCTAGCAGTTGCACGAGCCGCTCCCGGCGGGCGGCATGGGCCGGGGACAGGGTGGGGCCAACCGGTGGGCTGACCTGCGACGGGCGCGGCACAGGCGGCGCGGACTCGCGCAGGTCGATGACCGCCCAGCCTGCGCCCCATTCCTCGGCGTTGTCTGCTGTCGGCGCTGGTGTGACCCGGGTGCTCATGCTCGGCACGCTAGGGGCGGACACCCCGCCGTTGAGCGGGTTTATCCGGAAATAGTCCCTGCCGACGCATGACTCGCGATGCCGTCGGTTCGGGACGCCATCGCCGCGGGGGTGCCGCCGGTCGAGACGTCATCGGCTGGGGGTCGACCGCGGCGGTGGCGCCGTCGGCCGGGCTGCTGTCTCAGTCGTGTGCGGTGCCAGCAGCCGCTTCGAGCGCCGGCCCGCTCAGGCGGTACCTGGTCCAACCGGAGACCGGTTGCGCGCCCATCCTGCGGTAAAACTCGATCGACGGCTCGTTCCAGTCCAAGACCGACCACTCGAAACGTCCGTATCCGCGCTCGTGCGCAAGTGCGGCGAGTGCGACGAGCAGGCGTTTGCCGTGGCCGGATCCGCGGTGGGAGGGACGCACGTAGAGGTCCTCGAGGTAGACCCCGTGTCGGCCCTGCCACGTCGAGTAGGTGACGAACCACAGGGCGAACCCGACGGTCTGTCCGTCCTCCGCCTCGGCTACCAGCGCATGGCACAGCGGCGTATCGGCGAACAGCGAGGCTGCGAGGTCTGCTGCCGTCGCGACGACTGCGTCCGGCTCCTGTTCGTACTCGGCCAGTTCCTGGATCATGTCGTGGATGGCCTGCACGTCTGCAGGCGCAGCGGCGCGGATCACGGTTGCACCGAGTCGCGCAGGTGCACGCTGTAGAAGTCGCGGCTGGTGGCGGTGAACCAGCGGTAGAGGGGCTTCTTGAAGGGCAGCGGCTTGTGGGCGGTCGGCCGCTGGGATGCCGCACCGGGCTTGGGTTGGCTGAACCAGTAGCCGGCCGCCCAGTCCGGATTGATGTCCATCTGCATCGCGCGCACGGCGCCAGCCGCCTGCAGCACCCGCGCCAGCGTGCGGGCGGAGAGGCTGTCCCCGAGGGCGAAGACGATGTCGCCGTCCGCGCGCACGCCGACACCCGTGCGCCAGACGTAGTAGGCGCCGCCGAGGGTGCCGCCCCACGAGCTCTTCACCGCCGCATCCGCCGAAGGTGTGACCTTGCCGTTGTCCACGAGCAGGCGCAGGTTCTGCCGCACCGACTCCACATCCGGGGTCATCGTCAGGTGCCGGCCCCACTCTCCGACGTCCACCCGGCCATCGGCATATGTCACGAGCGACGCCGCTCCGGCGCGCAGCGGGGCGGCGGTCACCCCGTTGAGGTAGAACCCGCCGCGCGCGTCGCTGAGTTTGAATCCGCCGTTGAATGCCGCGACCAAGGTTGACCATTCCGCGCGCGGGATACGGTCCGGGGTGCCGAAGCGTTCCGGGGATTTGGGGTCCTCGTATCCGGGGTGGAGCTGCAGCCGCACGCGGCTGTGGTCGATGAGCATGACTGCGGTGAGGTACGAGGTGTGCTCCGAGTCCGGGCGCACATAGGCCACCTGAACCACCGGACGACCATCCCGGGTGACGACCGGCTGCCACACGCCTTCGTGTGCGATCGCAGGCCCGGAAGCCACCGGCTTGATGGGTCGCGCCGTTCGATGCGTCGTGGTTCGGGCGGTGGCGGTCGGCGTCGCAGTGACGTTGATCGTCGCCGTGCCACCGACTTTTGGCGGGTGAAGTCGGTAGATGGCTCGCTCATACGTCGTGATGGCGAATCCGAGGCCGTGAGCTCGCCCCCACACCGCCACCTTGACCGCCAACGGGTCTGTGCCGGGCGCACGGCTGGCTATGAGCACCACGGCGCCCGCGGCCAGCGCCATCACAGCAGCCAGCGCGCATAGTGAGCGCAGCCATCGCCGACCTCGGGTGCGCGTGCCACGGGTCTTGCTGTCGGTCACGTCAGACATGGAGCCTTGTCTCATCTGGGGCCTGCGGGGCTGCGGCCTCTCCGGCATTGAAGCGGGCCGCTGATGGCCGCCATGTTCTCATGCCGGGCCGCGCGGCTGGTTGCAGGCGCGGCGCTGGTCCTCGAGGTGCGTGCGCGACGCGGCTTGGCCCGGTGCCGCAGTTCCGTATGCGGCGTCTGGGGCTGGTGATGCGGTCGCCAACGCTGGCGTTCCGGCCGCTGCAGGCGTGGCCGCACGTGAATCAGACCCGCTCCGGATTCTGCGCCGGTACCCGGTGACTGCGCCCACCCGTACCGGGTTGGTTGCGGGAGAGTCCGCGCGCCGC
>JAGWWW010000075.1 GCA_018970205.1 Actinomycetales bacterium | reverse complement strand
TCAGGAACTCGTGCAGGTGCGCCTCGGTCACGATGAGCGGCGGGCACACGCGCAGAGCGTCGGTCTTCACGGCATTGACTAGCACCCCGCGCTCGCGCAGTCCAGACTCCAGCGCCCCAGCAATCGGGGATGTGACTTGTATCGCATGCCACGCGCCGGCCCCACGACTGCCCGCGATGAGGGGGTGGGCCAACGCGGCGATGCCGGCTGCGAAGGCGTCACCCCAGCGCCGGCCCGCATCGAGCAGCCCGTCGGACTCGATGGTGTCCAGCACCGCGAGTGCGGCGGCGCAGGAGACAGGGTTGCCGCCGAAGGTGGAGCCGTGGTCACCCGGCACGAGCGCGGTCATCGCCGCGCCGGTGGCGATAACCGCGCCGAGCGGCAGGCCCGCCGCGAGACCCTTGGCGAGGGTCAGGATGTCGGGCACGACCCCCTGGTCGACGCTTGCGAGCCACGCGCCGGTGCGGCCGATGCCGGACTGCACCTCGTCGACCACGAGCAGGCAGCCGGCGAGGTCCGCGATCTCGCGGGCGCGACGGAGGTATCCCGCAGGCGGCACGACCACGCCGGCCTCGCCTTGGATGGGTTCGAGGACGATGGCGGCGACGGTGTCGTCAACCGCGGCGGCGAGCGCATCGGCGTCACCGAACGGCACGAAGCGGACGTCGTGCGCGAAAGGCGCGAACGGCTCGCGCTTGCCCGGGCTGCCGGTGACCGCGAGTGCGCCGAAGGTCCGGCCGTGGAAGGAATTCTCTGCGGCGACGATGCTCTGGCGCGCGCGTGGCTGCCCGTCCCCGTCAGCCCCGGGGTGCGCCACGGCCCAGCGCCGGACGATCTTCAGCGCGGCTTCGATCGCGGTCGCGCCGTCTTGGCAGAAGAACACCCGCGAGTCGACCGGCATGAACGACTGCAGGCGTTGGGCGAGGCGCAGCCCGACGTCGTGGGCGTACAGGTTGCTGGTGTGAGCGACTTTCGCGACCTGCTCGCTGACGGCGGCGACGACTGCGGGGTGCGCATGGCCCAGGGAGCTCACCGCGATTCCGGCGACGAAGTCGAGGTAGCGCCGGCCCTCGGTGTCGAACACCTCGCAGCCCCGGCCGTGGTCAATGACAATCGCCGGGGTGCCGTAGTTCGGCAGCATGGCGGCGGACCAGCGGGCAGCGAGGTCGTCCGGCCCGCTCGCCGGTGACGGCACTGCTCCGGTCGTGACCGCGGCCGCGTTGGTGGCCATCATGCGCCCGCCCCTGCGATCTCGGCTGCTGCGACCCACCCGCCCCTGGCATCAGCGTCCGGTAGCACCATCGTGCCGACGCCGGAGTCCGTGAACACCTCCAGCAGCAGCGCGTGACTCAGCCGGCCGTCGATGATGTGAGCCTGCGGAACCCCGCCGAGGACGGCGTCGACGCACGCGGCCGCCTTGGGCACCATCCCGTGCTCGAGGTCGGGGAGCATCCGCTCGAGGTCGCTCACCGCGATCTGCGCGATGACCGACTCCGGGTCCGGCCACTCGGCGTACAGCCCCTCGACATCTGTGAGCACCACGAGTTTGGCGGCCGCGAGGGCCACGGCGAGCGCCGAGGCCGCTTCATCGGCGTTGATGTTGAAGGTCTGGCCGTGCTCTCCCCGCGCGAGACTGGACACGACGGGGATCATGCCGCCGTCAAGAAGCGATTCGATCAGCGAGCAGTCGACGGACGCGATTGTCCCCACCGCGCCGACATCCACCTGCTCGCCGTCGACGTCGACGGTGGCGCGTGTGGCGCTGAACAAGCCGGCGTCCTCTCCGCTGACCCCGACCGCGAACGGCCCGTGGCTGTTGATGTGGGCGACGAGGTGCCGCTGCACCTGCCCGGTGAGGACCATGCGCACCACGTCGAGCGCCTCGGGGCTGGTGACGCGGTAGCCGCGGACGAACTCCGATGGGATGTGAAGGCGGTTGAGCATGTCGGTGATCTGCGGGCCGCCGCCGTGGACGACCACGGGCCTCAATCCGGCGAGGCGCATGAAGGTGATGTCGCGCGCGAAGTCGCGTTGCAGCCCCTCGTCGACCATGGCGTGCCCGCCGTACTTCACGACCACGGTGGCCCCGCGGAACCGCAGCAACCACGGCATTGCCTCAGCTAGGACGTTTGCCTTCTCAGCCGCGTGCTGCCGCGCTGTCTGGGGTGACATCTGGTGCTCCTAGCTGCTGTATGCGCTGTTCTCGTGGACGTACATCGCGGTGAGGTCGTTGGTCCACACGGTTGCGGCGTGCTCCCCCGCCTTCAAGGACACGTCGATGGTGACCTCGCGGCCGGGCCATGTGACGCGCTCGCGGGACTCGCCGGCCTGGCTGTCGCGGCAGACCCAGACGCCGTTGAGCGCCACATCGACCCGGTCCGGGTCGAACTGCGCGTCGCTGGTCCCGAGGGCGGCCAGTACTCGGCCCCAGTTCGGGTCTTCCCCGTGAACAGCGCACTTCAGCAATGCGCTGCGCGCGATGGCGCGCGCGGCGGCTTCGGCCTGCTCCTCGGAAGCGGCGCCTGACACGGTGATCGCGATGTCCTTGCTCGAGCCCTCGGCGTCGTGTTGCAACTGGCGCATGAGGTCCTGGCAGACCGCGTGCACACCGGCGGCGAAGTCAGCGGCGTCCACGGGTCCGGCCGCCCCGCTGCCGAGCAGCAAGACCGTGTCGTTGGTGGACATGCAGCCGTCGCTGTCGAGCCGGTTGAACGTGCGTGAGCAGGCGCCGGTCAAAGCCGCTTGCATCGATACGCCGTCGACGTTCGCGTCTGTCGTGATGACCACCAGCATCGTCGCCAGGCCCGGTGCGAGCATGCCCGCGCCTTTGGCCATGCCACCGACGCGCCAGGTGGTGCCATCGGCCCGTTCGGCCTGAAACTGCGCGGTTTTGGGCACGGAGTCTGTTGTCATGATGGCGAGGGCGGCCGCGGTCCCGGACGCGTCATCTGCATCAGCGACGGAAACGGCCGCGGCGATGCCGGCGCAGACCTTGGCCATCGGCAGCCGTAGCCCGATCAACCCGGTTGAGCACACCGCAACTTGGGCCGCGTCAAGACCGAGCGCGGCCGCGGTGGCGGCTGCCATCTCCGCCGCGTCGTCGGCGCCCTGCTGGCCGGTGCAGGCGTTCGCACCGCCGCTGTTCAGGACCACCGCCTGCAGGTCGCCCTTGCCGAGGACCTGCTGCGACCAGCGCACTGGCGCGGCGCTGACCTTGTTGGATGTGAACACGGCCGCGGCTGCGGGCGCGGGGCCGTCATTGGCCACGACGCACACATCCAGCGCGCCGCTGGACTTCAACCCTGCAGCTGCGGCGCCGGCGCGGAAGCCGCGCGCGAATGTCACGCTCATGCTGACGCCCCGAGGTGTGACGCGAGGGCCCTCACCATGCGGACGCGAGCACCAGTGCCGGCGCGGCACAGACCCACGACATCGACGTTCATGCGCGTGCCCCCTGCGCCGCGCTGCTGCGTGCGGGCATCAGTCCCGAGGTGACGGGCAGCCCGAGCATCAGGTTGGCGTTCTGCACCGCCTGGCCGGCC
>JAGWWW010000074.1 GCA_018970205.1 Actinomycetales bacterium | reverse complement strand
CGAACAAGGGCCCCGCTGCTTCTGCAGCGGGGCCCTTGTCGTGCTGACACTGACGGCGGGACTTCTTCAGCCCCGCGGCCGGTGACTTAGCGGGTGGATCGGGGAAGACGTTGTGGTGCTTCCGCTCAGGCGCTGACTGTCGTGGTCTCCGCCGTCCGGCGTCCGGTCAACAGGAATGTGCGCTCGTCCTCGGTCATGCCGCCCCAGACGCCGTAGGGCTCACGCACGGTGAGCGCGTGGGACAGGCACTGCTTCACCACGGGGCACCGGCCGCAGACTGCCTTGGCGGCGTTCTCGCGGGCGGCCTTCATGGCCCCGCGCTCACCCTCGGGGTGGAAGAAAATGTCCGGGTCTTCGCCGCGGCAGGCGGCGGCAAGCTGCCAGTCCCAGAAGTCAGAGTTGGGTCCGGGTAGTCGTGAATAGTCAGCCATGTCGGGTTCCTCCAGAGGGCCATTCGCACCGGTTGGGGGCTTGCTGAGGCCGACTCTACAAAACGTTGCATACCTTGGTCAAATCTGTGGCACGAATAACTGTCGGCGCGTTTTGTGGCGTCCGTCACACCGTCCTGCCGTTCGGCGAGCGGATTGGGGCTGGGTGCCGCACAATCCCCCCATGTCCCCAGAGATGCCAGACTCGGCCGACCAATCCGAGTCCGCGTACGACCGGGGAGATGACCGCCAGCGGGGCTCTGAAAACGCTCCCACGGAAGCGGAATCCGCCGGTGGCGATCCCGTCGCGAACAGCTTGGGGTACGCCGTCGCCACTGTTGCCCGGCGCCTAGGCGTGGCCCCGGCGACGCTTCGGACATGGGCCCGTCGCTATGGGCTCGGGGCATCCATCACCACCGCCGGCGCGCACCGGCGCTACACCGAGTCCGACGTCCTGATTCTGGAGCGGGTGCAGCAACTCGTCACCCGCGGCATCCCCCTCGCCGCAGCGGCCGCGTCAGCGCTGTCCGAGGGCGGCGCGCAAAGTGCTGCCGAGGGTCGTGCACCCGACTCCGACAGCACGTCGGCGGAGCCCGGCAGCAGCCAGAGGTCGACCCCCGGTGGTGGCGTCATCATCGCGTTGGCTGATGGCACTCCCGCCGCTCGCGGCCTGGCGCGGGCGGCAACAGCACTGGACTCCTCCGAGTGCGCGCGCATCATGAGCGCGCACATCGCCCAGCGCGGCGTCGTTGCGGCCTGGGATGAGCTCATTCGCCCCGTGCTCAGCGGCATCGGCGAGCGCTGGCAGCGAACCGGGCTTGGCATCGAGGTTGAACATGTGCTCTCCCACGCGGTCGTCGCGGTGCTCGCCCGCGCCGGGCAGGACCTCACTCACCCAGTGAACCGCCGCCCCGTCATCCTCGCGTGCATCGCGGAGGAGCAGCACTCACTGCCGTTGTACGCCATTTACGCGGCGCTGGCAGAGCGCCGAATCTCCGCGCGAGTCCTCGGCGGCCGGGTGCCCGGTGACTCCCTTGGACGTGCCATCGAGCGCACCGGCCCGGCTGCTGTGATTGTGTGGTCGCACTTGGCGTCGACCGCAGATGCGGACTACCTCGCCGCCCTGCCAAATACGCGCCCTGCGGTGACCGTGATCGCAGCCGGCCCGGGCTGGAACGGCACTGACACCGGCGGCGTGGCTCGCGTGACCGATTTGAGTGAGGCGGTTGTGGCCGTCGAGGCTGCACTGCGCTTGTAGACCGTCCGCCGCGCCCGCGTGTGCGCAAGTGCGGCGCCGATTGCTATGTCAGTTGCGCCACAGCGCATCCACGCCGTTCATCGGAACCGCAGCGGGTGCAGGCTCTGGCCTGCGCGCTGCCTGAACGGACACCCGCGACCCGACTGGGCAGCAGCGGTCTGCCGTACGTGTCTGCCTGCGGTTTCCGGCGACCGCCCAGCGGACGCCTCACTCATGTGACGCAGCCCCCGCGCCGATTCGGGGTGCATGAGCGACGTCCAGATCTTGTGTGCCCACCCGATGACCGCGCTGTGGCTTCGGGACATCATCGAGTCGGCCCGTCCCGGTGTTCGCGTCAGCGACTGCGAATCTGCAGAGTCCCTGCTGGGTGTAGTCGACGACGGCTGTGACGTCGTCGTGCTCGACGCCGCCGCGTGCGACGCCCCCGCGACAGCCAATGCGGTGCGCGACCGCTCAACCCGCACGACGATCATCGTCCTCGCCGATGCGACCCGCACCGACGAGGCGGCCCGGGCTGTCGCGCAGGGGGCGCACGCAGTGCTCTCCACAACGCCGCATGAGGCAGGCCTTCGCGCGGCGCTGGCATTGGTGTGGCCGCCGGCGCAGGCCGGCCAGGTTCCCTCCGCCGCCGGTCGGGGCGGGCTCTCCGCCCGCGAGCTCGCCATCCTCTCCGCGATGGCCGACGGCATGTCCAACGCGGACATCGGGGCGCGGTTGTTCGTGTCAGCGGACACGGTGAAGACGCAGGCCAAGCGGCTCTTCGCGCGGCTCGGGGTGCACGACCGGGCCGCCGCAGTCGCGGCCGGACTGCGCCGCCGTCTCATCGTGTGACGCGCGGTAGCCTGTCGCGCACCGTCGCCGCGCGCAGGCGACGCCTAGCGCGGGAGAGGTGCACCTGTGACCGAGGAGTTCGGCGGATCTGAACTGACTCTGGGGATGACTCTTGGCTTGACGTACGACGACGTGCTGCTCCTACCCGGGGCGAGCGACGTCGTGCCGAGCGCAGTGGACACGAGCAGCCGGATCACGCGCCGCATCAGCGTCGCCATCCCGCTGCTGTCCAGCGCGATGGACTCGGTCACCGAGTCGCGCATGGCCATCGCGATGGCCCGGCAGGGCGGCGTGGGAGTGCTGCACCGCAACCTCTCGGTCGAGGACCAGGCTGTTCACGTCGACCTCGTCAAGCGTTCTGAGGCCGGCATGGTCGACGACCCGGTGACGTGCACCCCGCAGCACACCTTGGCGGAGGTGGACGCGATGTGCGGCCGCTACCGCATCAGCGGGCTGCCGGTGGTGGACGCAGACGGCATCTTGGTCGGCATCGTCACCAACCGCGATATGCGCTTCGAGGACGACACCACCCGCACGGTCGGCGAGGTGATGACGCGGATGCCGCTGGTCACCGGCAAGGTGGGCATCAGCAAAGAGGACGCACTGGCGCTCCTGCGCGCGAAGAAGGTGGAGAAGCTGCCGCTGGTCGACGATGACGGGCGGCTGCGCGGCCTGATGACGGTCAAGGACTTCGTCAAGAGCGACCAGTACCCCAACGCCACCAAGGACTCCCAGGGCCGCCTCGTTGTCGCCGCGGCCATCGGCGTCGGGGAAGACGCGTGGCTGCGCGCCGGGATGCTGCGCGACGCCGGAGTGGACATCCTCGTGGTGGACACCGCACACGGCCACAGCCGCGCGGTCTTGGACATGGTCGCGCGCATCAAGGGCGACTCCGCGTTCTCCGACATCGATGTGGTCGGGGGGAACGTGGCGACGCGTGAGGGCGCGCAGGCGCTCATCGACGCGGGCGCGGACGGCGTCAAGGTGGGCGTCGGCCCAGGATCCATCTGCACCACGCGCGTGGTC
>JAGWWW010000073.1 GCA_018970205.1 Actinomycetales bacterium | reverse complement strand
GCCGAGCTCATGCGGCTCGTCGGCGACCTCGGTGACCTGCCGGGCAGATTCGCTGACGCGGGCTACGACCTCTGCCTCGTCGGCGGTCCGGTGCGCGACCTGATGCTCGGACGTTCGGTCAACGATTTCGACCTCACCACAGACGCGCGCCCAGACGACATCGCCCGCATTCTCAAGCCCTGGGCTACCGCTGTCTGGGACGTGGGCAGGGAGTTCGGCACCATCGGCGGCCGGCGCGGCGATGTGACCGTGGAGATAACCACATTCCGCAGCGAGCACTACGACCCCGACTCGCGCAAGCCGCAGGTCGACTTCGGCGACACCTTGGAGGGCGACCTTCGGCGCCGTGACTTCACCGTGAACGCGATGGCGATCCGGCTCTCGACCCTGGAGTTCATCGACCCGTTCGACGGCCAGCGCGACCTCGACGAGCAGATGTTGCGCACCCCCGGCCCAGCGGTCGACTCCTTCACCGACGACCCCTTGCGCATGATGCGCGCTGCGCGCTTCTGCAGCCAGTTGGGATTCCTCGTCGCCCCCGACGTGCGGCAGGCGATGATTGACCTAGTCGACCGCATCGACATCGTCAGCGCCGAGCGGGTGCGTGACGAGTTGAGCAAACTGCTGCTCTCCCCCGACCCGCGTTGGGGCCTAGAACTGCTCGTGGTGACGGGTCTGGCGCAGCGGGTGATGCCGGAGGTGCCGGCGCTGGCACTGGAGATCGATGAGCACCACCGCCACAAGGATGTCTACGAGCACTCACTGACCGTGCTTGAGCAGGCCATCGAACTTGAGCGCGTGCACGCACCCACCTGCGAGCCAGACTTGGTGCTGCGCCTAGCGGCCCTGCTGCACGACATCGGCAAGCCCCGCACACGCAAGTTCGAGGCCGGCGGCGGGGTGTCGTTCCACCACCACGAGGTCGTCGGCGCGCGGATGGCGCGCAAGCGCATGCAGGCGTTGCGCTTCTCCAACGACGAGATTGATGCCGTGTGCCTGCTGATCGAGTTGCACCTGCGCTTCCACGGCTACGGCTCGGGCGAGTGGACGGACTCAGCGGTGCGGAGGTATGTGCGCGACGCCGGGGAGCAATTGGTGCGGCTGCACAAACTGACTCGCGCGGACTGCACCACCCGCAACCAGCGCAAAGCCGCGGCGTTGCGCGCGACCTACGACCACCTCGAGGCGAGGATCGCTGTGCTCAGTGAGCAGGAGGAACTCGACGCGATCCGCCCAGACCTCAACGGCCAGCAGATCATGGAGATTCTCGGGCTAGCGCCCGGGCCGATGGTCGGCAAGGCATATAAATTCCTGCTCGATCTGCGGCTTGATCAAGGCCCGCTCGACGCGGATGCCGCGCGTGAGGCGCTGCTGACCTGGTGGGAGCAGCAGTCTCCGTAGGGGATGCGCCTGCTGCGCAGGCGGCGTTGCCTGCGGCGCTTGCGTCATCGTTCCGGGCCGGAACATAGAGCCGAGTGAGGCGCTGCCGACCTGGTGGGAGCAGCAGTCCCGGTAGAGGCTTTGAGGGCTGCGTGAGACGTTGCTCAGTCGCGGGGGGCAGCGGTATCCGCTGGTTCCTAAGAGCCCTGACGTTGCCGGCTGCCTAATCGCCGGCTGCCATCATGTTCTCGTACAGCACCGGGGCGAGCACCGCTGCCATGCCGGTGGCCAGTCGGGATCCGTCAGCCGTCACGACGTCGTTGCCGATGAAGAGCGGACAGATGTTGCTGCTGCACAACAGGGTCCTGACGTCCATGAACGTGATGTCCATCTCGCGGGCGACGCGGGAGAATAAGGCTGCCACGTTCTGATTCGTGGTGGCCCTCCCGAAGCAGCTCTGCAGGTTCGTCAACTCCTCGTTCAGACACCCCGACGGCGTGACGTTCCAGCTCGGAACACGGCCGACGATGACCACGGTCGTGCGCCGTGGCGCGCTGCGGATGAGTTGCTTCAGCCCGTCCGTGTATTGGCGCTCGCGCGAGGTCCCGACACGCAGCCCGCCTCCCATGAGAATCAGGCGGGAGGGGCGGTTCGTGCGGAGCAACTCGACTGCCGCGTCGTGCATAGTGGTGCAGGCCGCGACTAGGTCGGGCGTCGTGCCAAACTCCCCGACGCGCAGGAGCCCGTCCGGGTTGATGCTGTTGACGCAGTTGGAGACGCTGAACATCTCGACGCGCAGGTCCGGGTGCTGGCGAGTGATCGCGTGCAACGCGGGCCACCACTGTTGTGCGCTGTCTCCCATCACCATCCAGGTGCGGGCGGGAGTGTCAGAGCCGTACCAGCAGTGCCAGGTGTTGTCGACATCGCAGGTCGGCGCCGTCGGCTCGGCCCCAGCGAGTGCTGTGTCGAGCGACTTGCGCTGGGCGGCGTTGGCCTTCTTGGGGTAGTCGGCCACGAACTTGGCCAGTGCCTGTACCCAGTCTCTCGTCAACGGCCCGGCCAAGCTGGCCGCGAAGGTGGACTGGTTCATCTGGTTGATGCTCGGTTGGATCGGCGTGGGCTGAGGACTCTGCGTCGCCGAGTTTGTGGCACTACCGCCTCCGCAACCGGCTGCCGCGAGCGCCAGGACCAGCGGGGCTGCGAGTCGCGCGAAACGCACGCGCTGGCGGCGTTGACGCGGGTGCGGGGTGTGGCTGCTAGTCACCTGCGCGACGCTACACCAGCATCACGCGCTCACGGTTACGCGTGCGCCCGCCGGCTGCCCCGCAGAGGAAGGCGGCGGTCACGACTCTTATGCGGTCAGCTCGCGGCGCTGATGGCCGCCCGCTCTGCATCGGTCAGGCGTCGTTCGCTGCGGGCGTGGTGCGCGGCGGTGGCGGTGATGAGCAGTCCGCAGACGAGCAGCCCGACACCTCGCTCAGACAGTGACGCGGCAGCGGCGCAGAGCCCGACGACCAGGCTGGTGTTCATGAGGATGTCGTAAACGCTGAACACGCGGCCGCGCATGTGGTCGGCGATGACAGACTGCACCACGGTGTCGCTGCCGACTCGGATCGCGGCGTATGTGATGCCAATCGTCGGGGCGCCGGCATAGAACCACAGGTGACTGCCGTTGAGCCCCAGCCACCAAGCCAGCGGCAGCAAGGTCCCTGCGGCGAACAGGCCCGTGGAACTTGTGCGCACCGGCCCGATGCGGTGGGCAAGTCGTGGAGCCATCACTGCGCCGAGCAGGGTTCCCGCCGCCGCGAGCCCCCCGACAACTGCCACCAGGGCAAGCGAGGTCAGCGCGCTCGTCTCCGTCATTCGCGCGCGCGCGTGCATGATCGTGAGCAGCAGGGTGAAGCCGAAGACCGCCCGGTGCAGGGCCAGTGTGGTGACCGCGCGGCGCGCAGACCCGACCCTTCGAAGCGCGCTGAAGCCCAGCCAGACTTGTGATGCCGGTGGCCGCGGGTGCTCGGGTCCGCCCCCCGGAGTCCCCGCGGCGGCCGCGCGCGTGACCGTGCCGACTACGCCTACGTCGGGCTCGTCCGGATGCGGGCCGAGGACCATCGGCCCAACTCGCAGGATGACCAGCGCCGCCGCAACCCATGCCGCACAAGCCACGTGAATCACGTGACCGGTTGC
>JAGWWW010000072.1 GCA_018970205.1 Actinomycetales bacterium | reverse complement strand
ACGTTGGCATCCCTCGCGGGCCCGCAGGTGAGCCCGGCGTTCGCCGAACTCAGCGTTCGCTCAGGTCTGGACCTCGTGGTTCATCTCGGGCGATGCGAAGGGCAGCGTCGTGTCGTCGACATCTGCCGGGTGACTGATGTCGGCGGGGCGGAGCTGCTGGTGAGCCCCGGACCTGTCACGAAGGCGGCATGAGATGCCTGTAGGCATATCTGAGATTGACCGGCTGACGGTGCGTGCTCGAGCCACCTGCTCAGGCGGGTGCGCAGCCGCGTTGAAGGAGGCGTGAGATGCCTGCTCGTATCGCCGCCGCATGTGCGCTAGCCATCGCGGCGGCCGTCGTGGTCCTCGCGTTGACTTCCGTGCCGGCGCTGGCACTCGTCGCGGCAGCAGCTGCCAGCATCGCCCCGTTCGCTGCCCGCGCTCGCAAAGCGCGAGCCGACCGGCAGGCAATGCGCGACGGCTTGCCAGTGCTGCTCGACCGCCTCGCCTCCGGCATGCATGCCGGGCAGTCATTGCACGCAGCGCTTATCGATGCCGCTGTCGCGGCCGACGGCCCTCTGGGGCCGACCTTGCGGGCATGTGCGAGCGACATCCGCGCGACCTCTGATGTTCAGGGGTCTCTGCGACAGTGTGCGCTGCGCCTCGACGACGAGGTCGCAGACCGTGCCCTGCTCGCCATCCGGGCGGTGGCAGACATCCCCGGCTCGGCGTCTCCTGCCGTGCTGCGCGCGGCTGCCGCGCAAGTGCGCAGCGAGCTCGCCGCACAGGCGGAGGTACAGGCACGCAGGTCGTGGGTGTCGGCGTCGGCCGGTGTGGCCGTGTGCGCGCCGTGGATCACTGTGGCCGCACTCGCTCTGCGAGGTGAGTCGCTGCGCGCGTATGCCAGTAGCAACGGGAGCGTGGTGATTCTGGTGGCCGCAATGCTCTGCGCCGCCGGCTACCTCTGCATGCTGCTCATCGGTCGGCCATTGCGCTCGCCCCAGGTGGTGCGCCGATGAGCGCGGCTAGGCGCCGAACCTGCGCGGCCGCGCGAGGAGCAAACGAGGTGTGTCCATGACGCGAGTCGTTGATGGCGTAGGCGCTCTGAGACGTGCACACCTGGAGATTTGTCGATGAACGCGGTCTTGCAATCCACCGGGCATCGACTTCTGGGGCTGCTCGCCGATGCGCGAGAGGCGGCGGCGCCCCTGTGGCGCGCCGCAGGTTCAGCAGTGCCCTACATCCCCGCCTTCATACTCGCGTTCGCCGCGGTGCTGCTCGTGCAACCTGCCTTGGCGCTACGCCGCTTGCAGCGCAGCGTCCTTCCATGGGCGCTGCCCGGTTCCGCTGCCGCGCGGCGCCGCCGGGCATGGCCGCACGTCTCGATGCGCAGCCTCGCTGCGGCAGTCACGGCGCAACGAGGCCCGCTCATCGCGGCTATGGGTGTGGGGGCCCTCGCGGCAACCGCATCCCACCGGGCCGCTCTCGCGCTGCCGGCAGCGATGGTCACGCTCGCCGGTGGCACTGCGGTCGCGCGCGCGGCTCGCAAGGCTGCATCAGGGAGGCAAGCCCGTCGGGTGCGGCATGAGTTGGCCAGCGTCATCGACTTCCTGGCATTGACGGCGTCGGCGGGCCTGTCTGTCGAGGCGTCCCTGGAGCGAGTGCCCGGGTACTTCACCGGCGTCATCGCCGAGAGCATCACCGCAAGCGCCGCCCGCGGCGCAAGCGCGCTCGACGGCCTCGCGGAAGTTTCGGCGGTGAGCGACGACGTGCGCGGTCTCGTGGACGCGTTGATCGTCTGCCAGGCCACAGGAGCGCCGGTCGCGCAGGTGCTACATGAGCAGGCCGCCGCTGCCCAAGCCCGCGTGCGTTCGGACGCGCTCGCCGCCGCCGGGCGGCGCGAGGTGCTCATGCTCATACCCGTGGTCTTCCTGGTGTTCCCGGCGGTTGTGCTCGTGGCCGTGTTCCCGGGGTGGCAGGAGCTGCGCGGAATCGGCTGGTGAGTGGGCAAGAAATGTAAGGACAGCGCAACAAGGAGCAAGACGACAGCAACTGGAGGTAGTGAGATGAGAGTGATGCACGCAAGGATGTCGACGGTGAGGGCTTCAGCATCGCTGCGGCTGATGTCGCGCTGGGTGGGCCTGCAGGCCCGCGTGCACGACCAGCGCGGTGATGTGCCCGGTTGGGTCCTGGTGACGGTGATGACGGCCGGGCTCGTCACCGCGATCTGGCTGGTGGCGGACACGCAGTTGAAGGCGGTGCTCGAGCGCGCGATGGCTAGTCTGAGCGCGAAATGAGGCCGCGGCTTGCGAGCCGCGGACGGCCTCGTGGGCTGAGCCGGCGCGCATCAGCGCGCTCATCGGCTGAGAGCGGGTTGCATCGGCTGGTCGGCTGCGCGCCTCAGTCGGTAGTCCGACGCACCGCGTCGTCTGATTACCGCATAGCCCCTGGCCATGACCTCGGGCAGACCCGCTGGATTGCCGGCCGAAATGTCATCGGGCGGGCCCGAACGCTGGTCCGGGGAGGCCTGATCAACGACCGCGGCAGCGCCGTGATGGGGTGGGTGATGACCGCCCCGCTCGTGCTCGCCGTCGCGGTCGGCGGCGCTGGCGCCACATCAACCGCATCAGCGTCGCTGCGCGCACACGCCGCAGCAGTGCGCATGGCCTACGCCGCAGCAGTCACCACCAGCCCGGCTGAGCGCACTGCGGCGATCCGCACCCTTGCGGCCGGTGCGTGCGCGGCGCCGGCGGCTCGCTGGTCGGAGCGGACTGTCGAGGGCGTGGCTTTAGTCGTCGTGCATCTTGAGTGCACGGTGACTGCCGGGATTCTCGGCAAGCGCACGGTGACGGCATCCGCACACGCACCGGTAGAGCGGCCCTGACGATGCCACGGCTGCGAGCGGAACACGGCAACGCTGTCGTCGAGTTCCTCGTCGTGCCGCTGATCCTGCTGCCGCTGCTGTTGGTGCTCACTCGCGCTGCCGGCATCGAGCACGCGCACCTGCAACTCACCTCGGCTAGTCGGGATCTGCAACGGGCGGCCGCGCTCAGCGACACACTCACGGCCTCGCAACTGCGCGCGCTTGCGCTGGTGATGTTGTCGGACAACGCGTCGCTCGCCCAACCGGCAGTCGTGGTCAGCGCGACCCTCACCGGTTGGCGCGTCACTCTCGCCGCGAGGACAGCCGGTTTGCTGCCCGGCACATCCGTGCCGTTGCGCGAGACAGTCGTGGTCGCGTCATGACCGAGGACCACCCCCGCCGCCGCCGACCCGCGCACCACGTCACCGACGCTCTGCGTCGAGATCAAGGCGGGGTCCTCGTGCTCGGCATCGGGGTCCTCGGCTTGCTGTTGGCGTTCACTGCGGTGGTGGTGGACCTCGGACACCTCGCCCACCGGCACCTCGCGGTGACTGCCGCCGTGGAGCGGGTAGCCCTTGCCGGTGCGATGGCCGTGGACTCCTCCGCGGAAGCGACGTCGGCGCAGCCTGGCACCCGACTGCGCCTGGCCCGTCGCGCTGCAGTCGCGGCAGCCCGCGCCGCTGCCGCAACTGAGGCCGCGCAATGGCCCGGATTGCGCATCGCCGCCCTGGACGTGCGCGCTGACTCCGTACAGGCACGGCT
>JAGWWW010000071.1 GCA_018970205.1 Actinomycetales bacterium | reverse complement strand
CAACCGAGACCGTGACCGCCCACAGCAGTTCGGTCCGCCTCATCACCGACCCCGAGGCCCACGTGGGCGTCCGGGTCGCGCGCACCGGGCGCATCGGCATGACATCCGGCGTCGCAGCCGGTGCTGACATGTCGATTCAGATGCTCGCGAACGGCCTGCTTCGTAACGGCGAGGTCCTCGTCACCCGCGGCTCACTGCAGGGGCGTCCCTACGTCCCCGGCGTCCCCGTCGGGCGCGTCACCGCCGTCACCGGCGTCGCCGGGGAACTGCCGCGCGGGCGTGTGCGCCCGTTCGCCGATCTCGGCTCACTCGACATCGTCGCGGTCGTCGTGACGCCGCCGGCGGTCGACCCGCGGGACGCACTCATCCCCACACCGCGGCCCACGCCCACGGTCACCGTCACCGTGACGGCACAACCCTCGGCCACGGCGACGCCGACGAGCGGCTCAGCCGCCAACGCCTCGCCGCGCGGGAGGCGGTCGCCGTGAACCAACTCCGGTGGCTGGTCATCGCCCTCCTGCTCGCCACTGCTGCCGTGTTCCAGTCAGCGTTCCTTCCCAACACAGGTCTACGCATGCACACGGCCGTGCCGGTGTTTCTCACCGTGCTCGCCCTCGCACAACGTGTTGAGTTCACTGCCGCGGTCGTCATCGGCGGTGCCGCCGGTCTCGCGGTAGACCTCATGCCCCCCGCGACCGGGCCGCTCGGGATGAACGCGCTACTCGGGGTCCTCGCCGCCGCCGGGATGTACGGCTGGACCCGCCTGACAGCCACCGACACTGCGGGCCTCGCGGCCACGCTGGGGGTGCTCATCGCAGCCATCGCTGGACTGTCTCTGGCGCGGTCCTGGGCGAGCACGGTGCTCGTGGGGCATGTCCCCCCGGCTGTCGTCGGCCGCGCGCTGGCCCGCGATTGCGTCGTCGCCGCCCTCGCGGCCCCGCTCATCTCCCCAGCTGTGGAATCGCTCACCCGTCGCCGGGTGAGCGCCTGGAGCGGAATCAGCGCCCCAGGACGGCGCACATGAACCGGCGGCCGGCATGAACCGCCGCGGTGTCACGGGCCTGTCCTCCACTCGGCTGGTCGTCTTTGGCGCTCTCGTGCTCAGCCTCATGGCCACGCTGGCCGGCCGCTTCGTGCAGTTGCAGGTGCTCGAAGCGGACCGCTACGCCAGCATCGCGGAAGACAACCGCACGCGCGACGTGGTCCACGCCGCGATGCGCGGGCAGATCGTGGACCAGGCCGGACGGCCGTTGGTCACGAACCGCTCCAGCCTTGTCATCACAGCCGATCCGACGACCCTGCGAAAACAGCGCGACGGCGGCGCCGCAGTGTTGGCCCGCCTCGGCCGCTTGGTCGGCATCCCCGGCCCCGAACTCGCCGCGCGCATGCGCCCATGCGGCACCCCCAGAGCGCCCCGTCCGCCGCTGTGCTGGAACGGCTCGGCCGTGCAACCGGTTCCGCTGGTCAAAGACGCCAGTCAAGACATCGCGCTCGCCGTCATGGAGCGCGCCCGCACGTTCCCCGGCATCACCGCGGAGGTGCAGGGCGTCCGCTCCTACCCTGCTCCGTTCGGTGCCAACGCCACACACGTCTTGGGCTACCTGCAGCCGGTGAGCGACGCCGAACTGCAGAAGCAGCAGCAACTGCCGAAGTCGCAGCGATGGCTGCTGCGCACTGACCTCATCGGCCGCTCCGGCTTGGAGTCGCGCTACGACCGGCAACTGCGCGGTAAGCCGGGGCTCACCCAGCTGATCGTCGACCGTCAATCGCGGGTCGTCGGCTCGCGCGAGGTCCGCCAACCCACCACCGGCGACACCCTCGTGACGTCCATCGACGGCCATGTGCAGGCGGTGGCGGAGAAAGCGCTCGCCGAGTCCGTGCAACTGTCGCGCTCCCGCGGCTACCGCGCAGACTCCGCCGCGATAGCAGTCCTGGATGTGACCAACGGCAACGTCCTCGCGCTGGCATCGTGGCCCACCTACGACCCGACGATCTGGGTCGGCCGCATCGACAACGCGCAATACCAAGCGCTGCTCGACCCCAAGCGAGGAATACCGCTCCTTTTCCGGCCGATTCAGGGCCTGCTGCCGCCCGGCTCGACCTTCAAGGTCATCACGACAGCGGCCGCCCTGAAGACGGGCTGGAGCGCCGGCACCCGCATCCCCTGCCCGCCGACCTACATGGTCGGCCGTCGCAAGCTCAGCAACTTCGACGGCGAGGCCGCGCACGCGCTGACCCTGCCGGAGGCGCTGGAGATGTCCTGCAACACGGTCTACTACCGCATCGGCCACGCACTGTGGCTGCGCGACGGCGGCCTTCGCCCCAAGCGCAAGCCGGCCGAGGCCATCTACCACGAGGCCAAGGCTTTCCACCTCGGCCGGCCGACGGGCATCGACATGGCCGCCGAGTCCAGCGGCCGGATCGTCGGCCGGCAGGAGCGCAAGGACCGCTACGAGCGCATGAAGCCGGTCTGGTGCCGCCGTGCCAAGAACGGTTACCCCGAATACAAGAACCGGCCGTCTTGGGCGGCGTACCTGAAGGCCATCGCCGCAGAGAACTGCGTCGACGGCGACCAATTCCGCGGCGGTGACGCAGCACTCTTCGCCATCGGCCAGGGCGACACGCTCGTGACTCCGTTGCAGATGGCCGTCGCATACGCGGCCATCGCGAACGGCGGCACGCTCTGGCAGCCACGTCTGGCCAAGGCCTTCGTCTCGCCCACCGGCAAGGTGACCCGCGTCATCAAACCCAAAGTCGCGGGCAAACTCGACCTGACACCGGCGCAACTCGACGTGCTGCACCAGGGCCTGCGACTCGTCGTGTCAGGCGGCACCGCACGCGGCACCTTTGCCGGCTACCCCAACGACCAGTATCCGGTCGCCGGCAAGACGGGCACCGCGCAGATGGGCGGAAACAACCTGCAGGAGACCTCCTGGTTCGCCTCCTACGCGCCCGCCACCAAACCCCGCTATGCCGTGGTCGCCGTGGTCAGCCAGGGCGGCACCGGCGCCTCCTCGGCCGCAGTGGCCGTGCGCAAGGTGTACGACGGCATCTTCGGCGTGCAAGCCGGCAAAGCCGACCCGCAGCGGTCCATCCTCGCCGGCGGCGGGCCGGTGCGAGGCCTGCCCAAGTTCCGCGACGACGGCACCGCCGTGGTCCCGAAAGCCAAGCCCACCGCCACGCCGACCCCGACGCCGAGCACGGCCGCACTCGCGCCGCTGTTCACCCTCGCGCTGCTCGCTGTGTGGCGGCTTCCGCGAAGGAGGCCCCGCCGATGACCGGGATGATCACCACCTCGCGATCTCGCCGCGCCGCGGCTCTGGCGCAACTGGACTGGTTGCTCATCACTAGCGCGCTGATGCTCTCGCTCATCGGCTCGCTGCTCGTATGGAGCGCGACCCGTCAGTCGCTCATCGACCAAGGCGTTAACTCAGCGCAGTTCTTCTGGCGGCAGATGCTCAACGTCGTCATCGGCGTGGTCCTGGGCTTTGTCCTCTCCCGCTTCGACCACCGGATGCTGCGCGCCTACACGCCCATCATCTACGGCCTCTCCATCGTCGGGCTGCTCGTCGTCCTGACCCCGCTCGGCGTCACGGTGCACGGTGCCCAGAACTGGATCTCCCTCGGCCCCAACGTCACCGTCCAGCC
>JAGWWW010000070.1 GCA_018970205.1 Actinomycetales bacterium | reverse complement strand
CCCCAGGCGCGCTCGTACTGGGCGCGCTTCTTGGACAGGACCAGTCGGCCGTCCTTGTCCTCCTTCTGCAGCACCAGCGCCTCAAGCCGCTCGCCGACGGAGACGACGTCCGCCGGGTTCACATCGTGCTTGATGCTCAGCTCGCGCGAGGGGATGATGCCCTCGGTCTTGTAGCCGATGTCAAGCAGCACCTCGTCTCGGTCAACTTTGACGACCACGCCCTCGACGACGTCTCCGTCGTTGAAGGGCTTGATGGTGCTTTCGATTGCGGCGAGCAGTTCTTCAGCGGTCGCGAAGTCATTCACTGCGACGGGGGAAGAGGAGGTTCGGGCGGTCGTGGCCGCCACGTCAAGGGATTGCGTCATAAGGAGGGGGGACTCGATCGTCTTGGAGGGGCTATGCCGCGTTGGCACGGCGCAGCAGCCGGGCGGTCGCACGGCCAAGGGGCAAGGGTACGCAGGGGGGACGCCAGCGGGCATGCGAGGGTGAGTGTGGGCCGCCGCGACCGTGCGCGGCGCGGGGTGGAGGTCTGACCATGGCCGGCGTGCCCGCCGGATACGTGGCGCGGGGTTCTCGGCCTGCTGGTTGACTCAGGCCATGGGTGAAGAGCGGTGGCTCGGATGACCCAGGCCTCGTCGGCTCCCCCGCCTGAGTCGGGGCCTGCGCCGGCGTGGGCGGGCCGGCGGACCGTCGACCCGGCGGATGGCCGGTCGGCGGCGCGTCTGGGATGGGATGCGGATGCTGCGCGGTACCAGCGCGAGCACGGCGACTACCTCGCGGGGCCCGGCGAGGGTGACCTGGTCTGGAGCCCGGAAGGGTGGCTGGAGTCTGAGTTGGCCCTCCTCGGCTCCCCGCTCGACCTCGGCGGCAAGCGAGTCTTGGATCTCGGCTGCGGGGCAGGGCAGGCGGCGCGGTGGATTGCACGTCAGGTGGGCGCCACACCCGGTGGCTGGGTTGCCGGGGTGGACGTCTCGGGGCAGCAGCTGCGCCACGGGCTCGAATGGTCGAGCGCGCACCCGCGACACCCCCGCTTCATGATGCTTCAGGCGGACGCGTACGACCTCCCGTTCGCCGATGCCAGCGTTGATGTCATCGTCTCCGCATTCGGGGTGATGGCATTCGTGCCTGACCTCGCGCCCGTGCTCTGCGAGGCGGCACGTGTGCTCTCCCCCGGCGGGTACATGACGGTCTCGTTGCCCCACCCCGTGCGGTGGATGTTCCCCGACGACCCAGTCGCCGCCGAGGGGATGACCGTGGCGACGTCGTACTTTGACCGCACGCCCTACGTGGAGGTGGGTGCTGACGGCAGGGTGATGTACGCGGAGTACCACCACACGCTGCAGGACCTAGTGTCGGCATGTGCGGCGGCGGGGCTGGCAATCGCGCGCCTCTGGGAGCCGCAGTGGCGCGGCGACCGCAGCCGGATTTTCGGCGGGTGGAGTGCTGAGACCGTCGACCTGGTGCCGAAGACTTTGATCGTCAGGCTCGAGAAGCGCTGAGCGGGCGCTGGTGAGCCGCCATCCGCGAGCATTGTGCCGTGCCGTCGTGCACTCAGCGGCTCATGCCGCGCGTGCAGCGCAACGAGGTCGCGGGTAGCCCCGGTGACCGATGCGATCTGCAGCTGCGCGAGCCAGCGAGCAGGAGAGGCCCAAGTGCGCTCAGTGTGCGGCGGCGTCCCAGTTCGGGCCGACTCCGATGTTCACGTCTAGCGGGACGCTCAAGGACGCCGCGTGCTCCATCGCATGGCGGACGATGCGCTCGACGGCGTCCTGCTCCCCCGGCGCGACTTCGATGACCAACTCGTCGTGGACTTGCAAGACGAGTCGGCTCGCCATCCCCCGCAGTTGGGCATGGCACCGCAGCATCGCGATCTTCATGATGTCGGCGGCAGTGCCCTGGATGGGGGCGTTGAGAGCCATCCGCTCGGCGATGTCGCGACGCTGACGGTTGTCGCTGGTCAGGTCTGGCAAGTAACGCCGGCGCCCGAACAGCGTCTGCGTGTATCCAACCTGCCTTGCCTGCGCCACCACATCCGCGAGATACGCCTGGACGCCACGAAACCGGCCGAAGTAGTCGTCCATCAGCTGGCGCGCCTCCGCCGGTTCGATGCGCAGTTGCTGCGCGAGGCCGAAAGGGCTCAGCCCATAGGCGAGCCCGTATGACATGGCCTTCACCTGTCGTCGCATCGCGGCGTCGACCTCAGTCAGCGCGACCCCGAACACGCCGGATGCCACCGTGGTGTGGATGTCCTCGCCGGCGGCGAACGCCTCACGCAGGCCCGCATCGTCGGACAAGTGAGCCATCAACCGCAGTTCAATCTGGCTGTAGTCGGCAGTCAGGAGCGACTCAAAACCCGGGCCGGGGACGAACGCCGCGCGGATGCGCTGGCCGTCCGCGGTGCGCACGGGGATGTTCTGCAGGTTCGGCTCGGTGCTGGAGAGCCGGCCGGTAGCCGCGACGAACTGCTGGAAGGTCGTGTGGATTCGCCCGTCCTCGCGCACGCTCGCGATGAGGCCGGTGATGGTCTGCCGCAAGCGGGAGACCTCGCGGTACTGCAACAGCACTTGCGGCAAGGGGTCCTTGGTCGTCTCCGCGAGCCAGGTGAGCGCCTCGACATCTGTTGAGAAGCCGGTCTTGATGCGCTTGGTGTGGGGCAGCCCGCGCACACCGAACAGGATCTCCTGCAACTGCTTAGGCGAGGAGAGGTTGAACTCGGTCTTCGCGATCTCGTGAGCAGTCGCCTCGACCTTCGTCGACGCTTCGGCGAACTGAGCCTCGAGGTTCCGCAGGGCCGAAAGGTCAACAGCGATGCCGGTGGATTCCATCTCGGCGAGCACGGCCGCCACCGGGATTTCCATGTCACGCACCAAATCCAGCGCCTCATGCTCCGCGAGTCGTGCATTCAGCGTGTCGGCGATCCGTGCGAGCGCGACGGCGCAAGCCGCTGTTTTCTCGACGTCTGCGCCCTCGTCGGCGAAGAGCGACTCCTGCGCCTGTTCTGCGGTGAGGTCCATCCCCGCCCAGATTCGCGCGGCGTCGGGCAATGAGGGCACGGCCTGGCCCGCGGCGAGGACATAGGCAGCGGCGCACACGTCAAGCACCGGCGGCACAGCTGTCGCGCCGGGGCCGGCAGCGCACCAGGCCTTCGCGGAGTACACGCAGAACTCGGACGCGTTGGAGGCGAGCCAGGCGGCCGCGGTGGAACCGGACGAGACCACCTGCGCCAGCGGCAGCACGACCGCCGTGCCGTTGGCCCAACCGAATGCGACATTCGTTCCCTCAATGTGCACTCCAGCGATGCCCGCCTCGGGGGGTGAAACTGAGTCACGCCAGGCATCGAAGGTGTCGACGACGGTGATCCCGGGCTCATCCGTGGCCGATGGGGCGCCGCCTGCAGATGCCCCACCCGCGAGACCGGGCACACGTGCCAGCAAGGTCCGGAACTGCAATGAGTCAAACAGCGTGCGCACTGCCTCCGCATCCGGCGTGGGGAGCGCGAGTTCCGGCACTGACGTCGGCACGTCCACCTCGTCGTGCAGTTGCGTGAGTTCTCGGTTCAGCCGTACCTGCGCCGCTGCGGCACGCAGCGACTCGCCCACCTTGCCGGTGATGTCGTCTGCGTGGGCGAGCAGGTTTTTGAGGTCCTGGTACTGCACGAGCCACTTGGCGGCCGTCTTCTCCCCCACGCCGGGAATGCCGGGGAGGTTGTCGCTCGGGTCGCCGCGCAGCGCCGCGTAGTCGGCGTATTGGTCCGCGCGCAGGCCGTACTTCTCGA
>JAGWWW010000023.1 GCA_018970205.1 Actinomycetales bacterium | reverse complement strand
ACATCGACAGTGGCATCAGCACCGCCTGCCGGGCTGGGGTCAGAGACATCATCTGGTTCGTCCGTGTGTATGCGCACCGCGGGCACATCAGCGATCGACTCAGCCGCATCCGCTGCGGTCACCACCGGCCCAGACTCTATGAGCGTGCACGGCGGGCTCATCCAGTTCAGGGGTTTGTATGCGCGGCCGTCGGCGTGGATCGACACCGAGCCGTCGGCCTTGACCATCAAGAGCCGCACTGCGCGCGGGAGGTGCGCGGAGAGTCGGCCGGCATAGTTCACCGTGCATTCCGCAATCACCAAGCGCATGACCGGCAATCCTGCCAGCACCCCCGTGGCAGGATTGCGGCGTGGGACGCCGTAACCGCCGCAAGGACGACGAGCCGCGCGGCCGCGACCCCGAGTCCGCGGCGAGCAACGAGACCGTGGAATCCCACCCGGACGGGGACTGGCGAGTGCGCAAGTTGCGCGGCTCAAGCAGCACGAAGATCTACCGCTGCCCCGGCTGCGACCAGGAGATCCGCCCCGCGACCCCGCACCTGGTGGCTTGGCCCGACGGTGACGACGACGCAACCCACCGCCGCCACTGGCACACCGCCTGCTGGAACAAGCGCCACCAGCGCAAGCCGAAGTTCGGGATGTAGCGGCATGAGCCTTCCCGCGCCCGGCCGTAGATGCATGCGCGTGTGTGCTGGGGCGCAGCGTCCACAGCCGTGCAGAAAGAAGCCCTTTCAGCCCGCGCGCGACGTTTCGCCACATCTGCGACCTGAATCGGCCCCGCACCCCACGGATCAGAGGCCGCTGACATGAGCCAGCCCATCGTCGCCAACTCAGTGCTGCCTGCGCGCCGCGAGCCGGTCACGCTCCGCACATCCGATGGCTTGTCCCTCGTCGCTGAACTCGCTCTCCCGGAGAAATGCGAGCCGGTCGCGACGATGCTGTGTCTTCACCCGCTGCCGACGCACGGCGGGATGATGGACAGCCACGTCTTCCGCAAGGCCGCGTGGCGCCTGCCCGCGTTGGCGGACATCTCGGTGTTGCGCTGGAACACCCGCGGCACCACCAGCCCTGCCGGCACCAGCGAGGGGCAGTTCGAGGGCGGGGCGGGGGAGGGGCTGGACCTCGCCGCCGCGGTGGCATTCGCGCAGTCGCGCGGGCTGCCGAACATCTGGTTGGTCGGGTGGTCGTTCGGCACCGATGTGACCCTGCGCCACGGTCTGCTTCGGGGAGTCGCGGGCGCGATCTTGCTCAGCCCGCCGCTGCGCTGGACGGACGCGGACGACCTCGCGCGCTGGGCGGCAGCCGGAACCCCGCTTGTGTGTTTGGTCCCGGAGTTCGACGACTACCTCCGCCCCGCTGACGCGGCTGTTCGGTTCGCCGCGGTTCCGCAGGCTGAGGTCATCGGCGTGTCCGAGGCCAAACACCTGTGGGTGGGGGAGGCCGCAGTCAGCCACGTTCTTGACGAGGTAGTGGCCCGACTCGCCCCCGGGCGCAGCCCGCTGCCGAGGGAGTGGGACGGCCCGATGGAACGCTGGAGCGACCTGTGATGCAGGGCAGGAGTGCGGCGGCGCCGTGCGGGCAGTCCGACCAACCGACGGATGGATCACGTGACGGCCGTACCGGTGTCACACAGGTGAGTCGACATGGCTGACATCGTCCTCATCCATGGGTTCCCGCTCGACGCGTCGATGTGGGAGGCGCAAGTGGCGGCTCTGCAGGCAGCCGGTCATCGCGTCTTGACCCCCGAGGTCGGCGGGCTCGGCGCCTCGACCATCCCCGCCGGGACACCGGATGTTCAGGCGCTGGCCGAGCAAGTCGTCGCGGCGATGGACTCCGCCGGCTTCGGCCGCGCGGTCATCGGGGGCCTGAGCATGGGCGGCTACGTCGCGATGGCGATGCTGCGCGTGGCTCCGGAGCGCGTCGCAGGCTTGGTCTTCATGGACACCAAGGCCGCTGCGGACGATCCCGCTCGATGGGCCACCCGAATGCAAGTCGCTGCATCGGTGCGCGACAGCAACTCCGTCGAGGCACTAGCGCGGACGATGCCCACCACGCTGATATCTGAGGCTTCCCGGGCCGTCCAGCCCGCGTTAGCGCAGCGCGTGGCCGACCTCATCCGCCGCGCACAACCGGAGTCTGTGGCCTGGTGCCAGGAGGCGATGGCGAGCCGGCCGGACTCCCTCACCACCCTGCGCAGCGCCGGAGCGCTGCCTGCCCTCGTCCTCTGCGGCAGAGACGACGAGGTCACGCCTGTGTCCGACCACGAGCAACTCGTCGCCGCCCTGCGCGACGCCGGAGGCCGCCCGGAGTTCGTGGTGGTTCCGGGCGCCGGGCACCTTGCACCCATGGAGGACCCTGCGGCGGTTAGCACCGCCCTTGTCGAGTTCCTGAGCCGCTGAAATCGGAGCTCCTGCACTCACCCTTGCTGCTGAGAACTGGTCAGACTTGCGGCAAGTGTTCCGCGTAGGTCCTGTGCGATGGCTCGTACCAGGGCTGCGATCGCGCGTGCAAGCGAGCAGAATCCGAAGTCCGCGAGCGGGGCTGCGACCCTCATGGCGACAGTCGTCGTGGCGACTGTCGCAGCGACGTAGACGTCAGCCGGACCAACCCGGCTGCACTTCCGCTGCTCACCGGATGTGCTCAACCAACTCCAGCAGCACCCCGCCGCAGGACTTGGGGTGCACGAAGTTGATGAGGCTGCCGTGGGTGCCGCGTTTGGGGAGTTCGTAGAGCAAGGTGAAGCCGAGCATTCGCAGGCCCTCGGCGGCGGCATGCACATCGCGCACGGCGTAGGCCACCTGCTGGATTCCCGGGCCGCGCTTGTCAATCCACGCGGCGATGGGGCTGGTGTCAGAGGTCGCGGCGAGCAACTGCATCTGTGTTGTGCCAGCCCCCACGGCCATCATGACCTCGACGACGCCTTGTTCATCGTTGCGCTCGCGATGCACCTCTCGTAGCCCCATCGCTGACCACAGCTCCACAGCGGCGTCGATGTCGGCCACGGCCAGCCCCACATGGTCCACGCCGATGAGCACCTGGCCGAGGATGTCGGTCACGGCGCCCCGCGCGGCCTCAGCGGCGGCCGCGTCCGCGGCCCCCTGACCCGCTCGCGCGATATGCAGCGCGGCCATGAAATCAGCGGCATTCGAGCCCACGATGTGACCTCGCTTTCATTTGGCTCCGCCCGGCATACACGGGCGGCAGCGATGCGCCTAGCCTGACATACTCGCGCCCGCACAGCGCCACGCCGCCGCCGCCCAACACCCCATATTCGGGGCCTCGGACGGTGCCGCAGCCCCGCGACGCAACCGCCGCAGCACGCAGCCTTGAGGAGACCCCGATGTCCACCGCCACCGACCCCACTGTCATCGTCGCCGGCAGCCGCACCGCCATGGGCCGACTGCTCGGCGCGTTCAAGGACGTCCCGGCCACCGCGCTCGGAGCAACCGCGATTAAGGGAGCCCTGACCCGCGCGGGCATCACGGGCGAGCAGGTCGATTACGTAATCATGGGTCAGGTCATCGGCGCCGGTGCCGGCCAGATCACCGCGCGCCAAGCCGCGGTCGCCGCCGGCATCCCGATGCACGTTCCGGCGCTGACGGTGAACAAGGTGTGCCTCTCAGGGCTCAACGCCATCGCCCTGGCCGACCAACTCATCCGCGCAGGGGAGTGCGAGGTCGTCGTCGCCGGCGGGATGGAGTCGATGACGCGCGCCCCGCACCTGCTCGTCGGCAGCCGTGAGGGAGTCAAGTACGGCAACTGGACGATGATTGACTCGACCGCGCACGACGCCCTCACCTGTGCCCTTGAAGGCGTAGGCATGGGTGACTCCACGGAGCGCGACAACGCCCGCCACCCCGAGTTGACCCGCGAGGCGCAGGACGCGTGGAGCGCGCGCTCCCACCAGCGTGCCGCAGCCGCGCAAGCCGCTGGCCTGTTCGACGCTGAAATCGAGCCAGTGCTCATCCCGCAGCGCAAGGGCGACCCGGTGGCTGTGACCAAGGATGAGGGCATCCGCCCCGACACCACCGCCGAGTCTCTCGCCGCACTCAAGCCCGCTTTCGCCAAAGACGGCACTATCACCGCCGGCTCGGCGTCGCAGATCTCCGACGGCGCCTGCGCGGTGGTGGTGATGCGCAAGAGCAAGGCGGAGGCCCTCGGGCTGGAATGGCTGTGTGAGCTCGGTGCGCACGGCATGGTCTCCGGCCCCGACACATCCCTGCACGAGCAGCCCGCGAACGCCATCGCCAAGGCATGCGCCAAGGAGGGCATCGCCGCGACCGACCTCGACCTGCTCGAGATCAACGAGGCCTTCGCCGCCGTCTCGCTGGTGTCGGTGTCCAAACTCGGTGTCGATCCGGAGCGCGTGAACGTCAACGGCGGCGCCATCGCCATGGGCCACCCGGTGGGCATGTCCGGCGCGCGCATCGTGTTGCACCTCGCGCTGGAACTGCAGCGCCGCGGCGGTGGCATCGGTGCGGCGGGCCTGTGCGGCGGCGGCGGCCAGGGCGACGCCATCATCGTGCGAGTACCCGCGCGCACCTGACGCCTTCACGCGAAGGGCGGGGCGCGTCCCGTTCGCCGGCCCACTGCTCCCGTTGCTGCACGATGGGCAAGTGAGCCCCGGAATGACGCTGCCTGAGGCGGTCGCGGCCTACTACCGCGCCCAGCCCGAGCCGCACCGCACGACACTGCTCGCACTGCGTGAGCGGGTCCTGCGCGTCATCCCTACAGCGGACGAGGTCATCAAATACGCGATGCCCACTTTCGTGTTGGACGGCAAGCCCGTGTGCGGCTTGATGGCGCACAGGCGACACATCGGCTTCTACCCGTACTCCGGCTCGGTGCTTGGTGAAGTCCCCGATGTGGTCGCCAAATACGGCGGCACCAAGAGTGCCCTGCACTTGCCCATCGACAAGCCCGTGCCCATCAGCGTGCTGCGCAGCCTCATCCGCGCGAAACTCGCGAGCCTGAAGCCATGAGTCGGTCGCATGCCGAAGTAAGGGTGTAGCGAGACGGCGATGCTCGGCCGGCGGCCGACCTACTCGCACGGCGTTTGCCTTCGCTGTCTTCCCGGTGGCGGGACTTCGAGGAAGTGTATCGCGCAGACCTCGTGAACCGTCTCAGCTCGATCCAACCCGGCGCCGCGCACAGCGTCACGCTCAGCGGAAGCGACGGCCTCGATGGGTATCTACATATTCAGCAGGAGTTGCGAGGGCCATGGTCCGACACCTGGTGGACTCACCTGCACGCATGGGCCGCCGACAGCGCGCAAGAGCTGCGGCAGATGTGGGCTGAGGCGGCGGCGCCGGCGTTTGAAGCAGGCGCCCGCGAGTTCTACGCCATGGTTGCCGCACGCGACCCACTGTTGCCGGCGTGGCACTCGCTGTCCTTCGGCATCCAGCATGTGGTCGCCACGCTGGCAGAGGAGCGCTGGCTCACCCCGGTTTTCAGCGCGCTGCAAGTGCCAGGGCTGGAACTGACCCCCGCAAAGGAAGGCGATGCCCCCGCGCTGGCAACCCTCGAGGCACTCCTGCCCTCGGCGCTGAACTCATCGCCCGTCTTCTCCCCGGTGATCCCCGACCCAGTAGAGAAAGCCGAACAGGAATGGCGCGAGACCGTCGCTGACCAGTCTTACATCGTGGTCGTCGCACGCCTGCGAGACGAGCCCGTCGGCTTCGCGCTTGCATGTTCGGCCCAGAAGTCGTCGCTGCACTCCGGGCTGCTCGAGATCCCCGGCTCAGCCACGCTCGCCCAAGTGAACGTCCTGCCAGAATATCGCGGCCGAGGAATCGGCCATTGCCTTGCGCGCGAGGCAGTCGCCACAGCACGGGACCGCGGTTTCTCCCAGGTCGTCACCGACTGGCGCAGCACCAACCTCGCAGCCGACGCGGCCTGGCGCTCATTCGGGTTCCAGCCGACGGCGTACAGGCTGCAGCGCGTCATCGGCCCGCACGGGTAGGGCTCGAACCACTCGCGCAGCCCATCTGAGCGCATCACGCCGGGGCGCGAATGCCTACCAGTAACCGGACTCGTCCGTGACAACACTGGTCCTGCGCAGGATGACGCACCAAACAGGTGTCGTCTGCGTGCATCCGGTGCCGAGTCACCTTCCGCGCGCCCCAAACACGGCAGCCGCACGCCATCGCCTAGCGTTGCCGCGTGGATATCGCGGCGGTCGTCGACGGGGTGCGCAAGCGCCAGCCGCGCGCCCTCGCGCGGGCCATCAGCGCGGTCGAGGACGGCACCGACGCGGTCCGCGATCTGATGCAGGCTGTCGCGCCGCACGCCGGCCACGCGCATGTCATCGGCCTCACCGGCTCTCCGGGTGTCGGCAAGTCCACGACCACCAGCGCGCTCATCAGCCACTACCGAGGCCTCGACCTCAACGTGGCGGTCCTCGCCTGCGACCCGACCTCGCCCTTCTCTGGCGGCGCGATCCTCGGAGACCGCGTGCGCATGCAAGACCACTTCCTCGACCCCGGCGTCTACATCCGCTCGATGGCCTCGCGCGGCCACCTCGGCGGTCTCTCCGCAACCACGCCACAAGCCGCGCGTCTGCTGGACGCCGCCGGCTTCGACATCATCCTGATCGAGACCGTCGGCGTCGGTCAGAGCGAGGTCGAGGTCGCTGCCGCCGCCGATACCACGGTCGTGTTGCTCGCCCCAGGCATGGGCGACGGCATCCAGGCGACCAAAGCCGGAATCCTCGAAGTTGGCGACGTCTTCGTGGTGAACAAGGCCGACCGCGACGGCGCCCACGAGACTGTCCGCGAACTTCGTCACGCGCTCTCCCTGGCGGCTGATGTCCGCACTCGGCCCGCCGACCCGGACGAGTGGACCCAGCCGATCCTGCTCACCGTCGCCAGCACCGGCCAAGGCATCGCCGAGCTCGCCGATGCCCTCGCCACCCACCGGCAGTGGCTGACCACGACCGAGCCGGGCCGCGCCCGCGCGTCCCTTCGCGCCGCCGCCGAGCTCGAGGCTGTGGTGTTGGCCACCCTTCGGGCCCGAGCCCGCGCCCTGCGCGCCGACCCCCGCTTCGCCGGCCTGGCAGCCGAGGTCGCTGGCGGCAGCCGCGATGCGTACTCCGCCGCGGAGGTTCTACTCTCTGAGCGTGACTGAGAGCATCGAGAGCGGCCGAAGCCGCTGGCAGGAGCGGTACGCCGCGGAACTCGCCAAAGGAGCCGTCCGCAAGACCGCCCCGAAGTCCCTTTCCGGGGACGACGTCGCCCCCGTCTACGGCCCTGCCGAGGGCGACGCGGTGGCCGACTTCGAGCGCATCGGTTGGCCGGGGGAGTACCCCTTCACCCGCGGCATCCACACCACCGGTTACCGCGGCAAGCCCTGGACCATCCGGCAGTTCGCCGGCTTCGGCGACGCCGCGGCCACCAACGCGCGCTTCCACCAGATCCTCTCCGGCGGCGGCGACGGCCTCAGCGTCGCATTCGACATGCCGACCCTCATGGGCATCGACTCCGACGCCCCGCTCGCGCTCGGCGAGGTCGGTCACTGCGGCGTCGCGATCGACTCCGCCGCCGACATGGAGCGCCTCTTCCACGGCATCCGCCTCGACGAAGTCACCACCTCGATGACCATCAACGGCCCCGCGGTCGCGGTGTTCTGCATGTATGTCGTCGCCGCGGAGCGGCAGGGCTGCGACATCAGCGCCCTGAACGGCACTCTGCAGACGGACATCCTCAAGGAATACATCGCGCAGAAGGAGTGGATCTTCCCGCCGGAGCCGCACCTTCGCCTTATCGGCGACCTCATGGCCTGGTGCGCGGCAAGCACCCCGAAATACAAGCCGCTCTCAGTCTCGGGCTACCACATCCGCGAGGCCGGTGCGAACGCCGCACAGGAGTTGGCCTACACACTCGCTGACGGTTTCGCCTACGTCGAGCTCGGCCTGCAGCGCGGGCTCACCATCGAGCAGGCGGCGTACGCGCTGTCGTTCTTCTTCGACGCGCACATCGACTTCTTCGAGGAGATCGGCAAGTTCCGCGCCGCGCGCCGCATCTGGGCGCGCTGGATGCGCGAGCGCTACGGCGCGACCAGCGCGAAGGCGCAGTGGCTGCGTTTCCACACGCAGACCGCCGGGGTCTCCCTCACGGCGCAGCAGCCGGACAACAACGTGGTCCGCACGGCCATCGAGGCCTTGGCTGCGGTCCTCGGGGGCACGCAGTCCCTGCACACCAACGCCCTCGACGAGGTGCTCGCGCTGCCGACCGACCGCGCCGCGCAGATCGCCCTGCGCACGCAGCAGGTCATCCTCGAGGAGACCGGTGTGGCGGATGTCATCGACCCGCTCGGCGGCTCGTGGTTCATCGAGGCGGTCACCGACCGAATCGAGCAGCAGGCCGAGGCCATCTTCGCGCACATCGACGCCCTCGGCGGCGGCTCGATGCTCAAGGGAGTCCTGCGCGGCATCGATGATGGCTATTTCGTCTCCAACATCGCGGACTCCGCGTTCGAGCAGCAGAAGGTCATCGAGTCCGGCGAGCGCGTCATCGTCGGGGTGAACGGCTATACCGACGCGGTGGACACCCCGCTGGAGATCCTGCGCATCTCGCACGAGGTCGAGCAGGGCCAGGTCGAGTCGTTGCGGGCCCGTCGCGCCGCACGCGACGAGGCGGCCGTCTCGGCTGCCCTCGCCCGCCTGACCGCCGCAGTCGGCTCGGATGAGAACGTCGTTCCGGCGGTGCTCGAGGCATGCCGCGCCGAGGCGACGTTGGGGGAGATCAGCGACGTCATGCGCACGCAGTTCGGCACCTACCGTGAGCCGGCCCGCCTCTGAGCGCGAGCCTTCACGCCAGCGTGGCATTGATAGTGGTCCCTCAGTGACTGTGGAGTGGTGAGATGACGAGCCAGATGCCGAAGCTCCCGATGGCGGGCGCCATCGACCTCGCGGCACTTGCGTCTGCGCGCAAGGCTGAGGCCGAGGTGCAGGAACGAGCCAAGGAGCGCGCGGCGACAGGCGCCCCTTCGGCCGTCTTCGACGCCACCGACGCGACCTTCCAACCTGAGGTGCTGCAGCGCTCGATGACCAACCCCGTGGTCGTCGACCTGTGGGCGACGTGGTGCCACCCGTGCAAGACGCTGTCGCCCATTTTGGAACGAGTGACCGATTCCTATGAAGGCGCTGTCTACCTCGCCAAAGTGGATGTGGACGCAAACCCAGGTCTGGCCCAGGCGTTCCAGGTGCAGTCCATCCCTGCCGTCTTTGTGGTTCTCGCCGGCCAGGTGATGCCGCTGTTCCAGGGCGCGGTGCCAGAGCCGCAGGTGCGGCAGGTGTTCGAGCAGGTGCTCACCATCGCGCGGCAGCAGGGCATGCCGTGCCCGACCTTCGCGCAGGCAGGTGAGCCTGGCGCGGTCGACGATGGCGAGTGGGATAGCGGAGATGGCGTACCTGAAGGCGAAGGTGAGGGCGACGACGCCGATGATGGCCTCGATGACATCTTCACCCGCGCCGTCGAGGCCATCGATGCGGGGGACTGGGATGCGGCCACAGCCGCCTACAAAGAGGCGCTGACCGCGGACCCGCTCGATGCTGACGCCAAAGCCGGTCTGCTGCTGGTGGACCTGATGCGCCGCGGTGCGTCCGCGGACGCGGAGGCGATGCTTGCGCACGCGATGAACGCACCAGCTGATGTCGAGGCGCAAATCTCTGCCGCAGACGCCCTCGCCGTGAACGGCCGCTACGACGAGGCGTTCGCGGTGCTCATCGCCGCGGTCAAGGTCTTCTCAGGCAAGGAGCGGGACCGCGCTCGCACACGCCTGCTGGAGTTGTTCAGCGTGGCAGGCGAGGCCGACCCATCCGTGGCCGCTGCTCGCAAGGCGCTCGCAGCCGCCCTGTTCTAAGTCCGGCGTATCCCTACTGGCGTCTCAAACACCCGTGGCCACGTGCCGACGGGTCTCCTTGCGCCGCGACGTCGCCTGCGCCGTTTTCGAAAAGAAGTAATTGACTTATACCAAACATAGGACTACCGTTAAACATACACGAACGAGACGGGGAATTTTCGTGGTCAATGTAACGCTTAAGAAATCCTGGGTTCTCGCCTCAGTCCTGCTGACTGCGCTCGCCCAGCAAGCGCCAGTGTTCGCACAGACATCACCAGGCGGTGAGCTTTCGCATTGGTTGACGCCTGCAGACGTGGCTGAGGGCGACATCACCTCCTTCCCGATGGGCCAATCTCTTATTGCGCGCTACGGGGGGCATTCACGCGGCGCAACACCTCTGCGCGCATACAGGTTCGGTGACACATCCATCGTAGTTTCCGAGTCGACCCGCATCAGAGTCCGTGAAACATCCAATCAAACCGGTCGGTCTTCGTATGAAGTTTTTCCGATTGCCCAAGGCGCGACGCTGTCGGGGCCAGCAGGATTTGTCGTCCCACCAAACTCATCGTTCAAGTACAATAACGATGGACAATTCACCTCCTTAGCAGGTACTTGGATTCGAAAAATCTGGTGGCAGATCCAATTCGCCGACAATTACTCGTGCACAGGGTGTGGCGCTTACGATTACTGGCGGGTATACGGTCGAATTCAGGGCTCTACGGAAACGGGTACGGACTCGTCTCACGGCTATAAGCGCCTGTGGCTGGAGTTTGATAGGTCAAGTTCGACCAGCGCCACAGAGTTCGAGCCAATTCAGCCGGTACAGAGTTATGCAGGTCAGGACAATGTCACCCAGACCATTGGGTTTGGTGCGGGCCTTGATTTCACACTCGGAGCGGCTCCAACGACTGCTAGCGGCGGGATAGACCTTTCGTACGTTGGCTCTGTTTCCAAATCTGTGGAGAATTGGCACCCGGTCGTGCGCGCTGAATCGGGCAGCGGTGGAGTGCAGTGGTGCTACTACGTAAACTCGAATTTCTGGACTGGCAACCCAAACGAATTCACTGGCACGCGCTTCTTGACCACTCGGGCGAGCGTCCGGCACGCAAGTTCGGCGGCAGGTCCCACTTGGAACATTCTTTACGGGATGCAGGACAGCTATGCCGACTGCCCAACGCAACTTTGACCTTCTCTGGAAAGTGCGCTGGGCGGCTGCATTAGCCGTCATTGCGGCGGTAAGTGTGGCGATCCTCGTTGTCAGGAGGCCTGACGCCACCTCAACCAGTGCGCCGAAAGTACAGCTTGGTGGCATTGGCTTCGCTCAATGCGATGCAGATCCTGACGATGTGCCGTCGGTCGATGCCAATGTCGAGTCGGAACGTCTGCATCTGACTCGGGCGGGTCGACATCATTCTTTCTGTGGGAAAATCTCGACCGCAGACGAACGGACTATCGACATCGCAGTCTCAACAGACAGAGACGCCGTGGAATTGGGGACCAAGGGCCTTCGTGGACGCACGGTTGTGTTCTGGCATCCAGGCGGTCCTGGCATTTCCCCCGTGACCGAACTGCGACGTGCTGGAGAACTACTCGACACGAGCCGCTTTGCGGTCGTCGCTTGGGATGGCCAGACCGCGTCGAAATCGGCTGGAGCATGTGGCGCTGTCAGTCTCAGGTTTGGTGTTGGTCGTCCAAGATCCGTCTTGACAGACGGCGGTTTGGCTCGTGCCGTTGCTCGTGAATGTATCCAAGCGAAAGCTGCGCCAGGAGCGACCTCTGGTTCGGCCAAGGGCGAGTCTGAGGATCTTGAGCAAGTGAGAGGCGCTCTCGACGTGGCGGCCGTTCACATGTGGGCCAATTCTTTCGGTGCGGCGGTTCTGCAGTACTACGCGGCCGCGCACCCTGAGCGGCTTGCAGCGTCAGTCCTGGTGTCGCCCTTCCTCGAAGGTATCGACCCGGTGCAGCGTGCGACTGAAATGAGCAAGGCAATGACTCACGTTGAGAGTCAGTGGGCTCGAGATTGTATGAAGATCTGCCGAACTAAGCTCGCGGTGGCCGCTAGCGGTGGTTGGAACAGTCTCGCTAGGTTCATTCTGAGAAGTCACCCTCGTGTTGGGTCAAGTACAAGGCGACTGTCCCCTACGGAATTCGACCAAGCCATGGTCAGTGCCAGCAGAAGCGCCGATTCAATGCGGAAGTTGGCACCGATGTTTGACCTCGCGATTCACGGAGATGGGTCTCTGTTGGCACAGGTTTCAGAAACCTACTTCTTCGGAGTTGATCGGTCTAAGTACTACGAAGTCCTCTGCACCTCCTTCGGCTGGAGGCGAGACTTGTTCGGCAAATTCGAGAGGGTTTCCCAGAGCAGTTCCGTCCGCGCCATTGTTTCCGAATTCGCGCCCTGCTCGTTCCAGGCGATACGCAGGCCCACGGTCCCTCTCGTACCGGCAAGCGCCGCGAGGAAGTTGACCCTGTTTGTAGGAGAGAGCGATGTCCTGAGTCCGCCTGCCGTCCTGCGCCACGTGGGTTGGACCCAGTTCGCCACTCAGTGCGTGATGAAGTCTGGTGTGCATAGCCCGGTGATGAATGAGCGCTTGATCGAGGCCATCTCCAAAGCTCTTTCGGGGGCGGATTCCCCTCACGAACGGAGTCATAGGCTTTGTGAAATGCGTAGGGTGCATGGCTAGCTTGATCGATTCGCATCTGCGACTGATTTCGGCGCTCGGACTTGGCTATTCAGTTGCGCTCTTCGCCATCTCGTGGGTCGTAGCCCCCTGCCGATGCAGGCCTTGTGTGGTCACCGTCTTCAGTCGGCGGCTGCTGATTTTGAATCTCGCTGCCGCAGTTTTCGTCACCTGCGGTCCCGGTGTTCTGCGAGGGACGTACGGAAGTGGGAGTCTGGCAGGTTTCGGAGAGGACATCGCCGCGTTCCCGGATTTGGTGGCCGCACCAAGGACGTACATGGCAGCCGTATTCCTACTCAACGCATCGCTGCTGTTTCCCGCTGGATTGGCCGGCGGACTTGCGCGCTCTTCTGCGGCCCGAGTCGTCGGTGCAAGTGCAGCCACGGCCGGCTTCATCGAAGTCGCTCAGTTTCTGGCGCTGCAAGGTGTGGCCTCTGTGGATGATGTTGTTCTCAACACGACGTCGAGTGCACTCGGGTTCTTCGCAGGGCGGGCCCTTCGCCGCTTTGTCGTGCCGAGTGCGGCAACGGGCGCCTGTGACCCAGTTGCCGGGGCCTAAGGCAGCGGTGGCAAGACGTCACGCAAAGGTAACGCTTGCCTGACCTACTCCGGCTGGAACCAGACAGTTGCCAGGGGCGGCACGGTGATGAGTGCCGACGCCGGACGGCCGTGGTGGCCCACTGCCTCGGCATGCACGCCGCCGTAGTTTCCGACATTGGTGCCGCCGCCATAGACCGCTGAGTCGGTGTTGAGCACCTCGCGCCAGGCGCCGGTGGACGGCAAGCCGATTCGGTAGCCCTCCCGCACGACCGGCGAGAAGTTCGACACCGCCGCGAGCATCCGCCCGGAGGAGTCCTTGCGCAGCCATGCGACGGTGTTGTCCTCAGCGGCGTCGGAGACGATCCACTCGAAGCCGTCGGGGGTGAAGTCCAGCTCCCAGAGCGCCGGGGTCGCGCGGTAGAGCGCGTTCATGTCCGCCACGCAGCGCGCGATGCCGTGGTGGTCGGCCCACCCTGCGAGCCACCAGTCCAGGCCGCGCTCGGCTGACCACTCGCCCCACTGCCCGAACTCGCTGCCCATGAACAGCAGTTTCTTGCCCGGGTGCGCCCACATGAATCCGAGATACGCGCGCAGCGTGGCCTGTCGTTGCCAGTAGTCGCCCGGTGCGCGGTCCGCCAGCGAGCCCTTGCCGTGCACGACCTCGTCGTGGCTGATGGGCAGCAGGAAGTTCTCGCTCCACTGGTAGACCAGCGCGAACGTGAGGTCGTTGTGGTGGAACTTGCGGTGGATGGGCTCGTGTTTGACGTACTCCAGCGTGTCGTGCATCCAGCCCATGTTCCACTTCATACCGAAGCCCAGGCCGCCGGCGTCGGTCGGTTTGGTGACCCCGGGCCACGAGGTGGATTCCTCGGCGATGGTGACCACGCCGGGGCAGCGGCGGTAGACGGTGGCGTTCATCTCCTGCAGGAACCGCACTGCGTCGAGGTTCTCGCGACCGCCGAATTCGTTCGGCACCCATTCGCCGGCCTCGCGGCTGTAGTCGAGGTAGAGCATCGACGCGACGGCGTCCACGCGCAGGCCGTCGGCGTGGAACTCCTGGCACCAGTAGACCGCGTTCGCGACGAGGAAGTTGCGCACCTCGTTGCGGCCGAAGTCGAACACGTGCGTGCCCCAGTCGGGGTGGTCGCCCTTGCGCGGGTCGGGGTGCTCGAACAGCGCCGTGCCGTCGAAGCGGGCCAGGGCCCACTCGTCCTTGGGGAAGTGCGCGGGCACCCAGTCGAGGAGGACCCCGATACCGGCCTGGTGCAGCGCATCGACGAGGTGCTTGAAGTCGTCGGGGTTGCCGAAGCGCGAGGTCGGCGCCCAGTAGCCGGTGACCTGGTAGCCCCATGACGGCGCGTAGGGGTGCTCCATCACTGGCAGCAGTTCCACATGTGTGAAGCCGTGCTCGGTGACGTACGCGACGAGTTCGCGCGCGAGGTCTTGGTAGGACAGCCCCGGCCGCCACGAGCCGAGGTGCACCTCATACGTGCTCATCGGCCCGGTGTGAGGGTTGTGGGCGTTGCGCTGTGCCATCCAGTCGGCGTCGTTCCACTGGTACCGGCTGGTCCAGACGATGGAGGCGTTCGATGGCGGCACCTCGGTGCGGAACGCAAAGGGGTCGGCCTTGGTGCGGTGCGCGCCGTCTTGGCCGACGATCTCGAACTTGTAGCGCACGCCTTCGTTCACATGCGGGACGAACAACTCCCAGATGCCGCTCGAGCCCAGCGAGCGCATCGGGGTCGAGCGGCCGTCCCATCCGTTGAAGTCACCGACCACGCGCGCCCCGCGCGCGTTCGGCGCCCAGACGGTGAACGCGACGCCGGTGACCGGGCCGAGGTCGGTCGTGAAGGTGCGCACATGCGCGCCCATCACCTGCCACAGCAACTCGTGGCGCCCCTCGCGAATCAGGTGCAAGTCCATCTCACCGATGGTCGGCAGGTAGTGGTACGGGTCGTCGGCGGGGATGGGGTCTGCGCCGTACGAGACCGCGAGCCGGTAGTCGATGGCGTCATCCTGGTTCGCAAGGCGCGCAACCCACACGCCCTGATGCTCGTGCGTCATGGGGATGTCGCCGTGCGCGGTGGTGAGAGTGACTGTGGTCGCGAAGGGGCGTAGCACCCGGATGGTCAGGCCACCGCCCGACTGCGGGTGCGCGCCGAGGATGGAGTGCGGGTCGTGGTGGTGGCCCGCGACGATGCGTTCGATGTCTTCATAGGGGGTGGGAGGGGCGGGGAGTGTGGTGTCACGCGTGGCCGGCGCTGTAGCTGCGGTAGTCCCAGTGGGCTCCTCGGTGGTCGCCGATGGTGCGGTCACATCTGCGTCCGCCGACGTTTTGTCTGCGCGACCATCGACGCGCGCGGCTCCCGGCGTCGTCGCCCCGGAGTCCGTCGATTCGCCCTTGCCTTTACCCGCTCTGGCCATGGGCGAAGTCTGTCAGAGGCCCGATGGGCTGGTGCCGGGTGCGAGGTGAAGCGCGGCGATGCGCCAACAAAGGCGTAACCCCGGCAATGTGGATGAGCCAGCGATTGTTCCGGGGTCGACGTTTCCGAGGTTACTCCGCGTGCTCAGGCTCCCCAGTCGCCTGGCCTGGTTCGCCATCCACATGCAGATTCCAGTTCCGTCGCAGAGTGCACATGTGGGTCCGCTGTTTCGATGCTCTCCAGGCTCGGCCCGGCAATCTGCGTTGGCACATGCCCCGGAAAAGGCGTAACCCCGGCAATGTGGCTAGGCCAGTGATTGTTCCGGGGCTTACAAGCATGAGTCTAACACAGGTGGTGTCGATGTGTCGAATACACGGCTGGGACCTTCTCACGCTGTTGAGCGACTTTGCTCGCTGCTAACGCGTGAGCGACTTTCCACGTATCGGGCTGAAACAACGTCAGCAGAGCGTGCATTAGAACGGTACGAATGGAACATGGATGCATCCGGAGCAGTCTTGATCACCATTGCTGCAGTTGAGGTTCTCGTGCGCAACGCTCTAGACGCGGCGTTATTGCGATGGTCGCGCCGCAGAGGGCATCAAGACTGGCTCGATAGTGCGCCGCTTGATGCAGGGGCAAAAAGTGCGATTGCGGCCGCGCGAATGCGCCACGCGCATGCAGTTGAACCGGCGTCGGGGGACAGGCCCATTGCTGAGCTTGGTTTTGGATTCTGGCGGTACTTGGTCACGTACAAGTATCTGACTTCTCTGTGGGTGCCATGTCTAAGGCATGCGTTTCCTGCCGGCATTCCTGATTCATTGGACCGGCGTGAGCAGGTCCACATGGCTTTGCAGCGACTTGTTTATGTGCGGAACAGGGCGGCGCATCATGAGCCCATCCACAACCGCAACCTCATGCAGGACTATGACACGGCGGTCGAACTGGGGCGATGATCGACCCGGTGGCGGGGGAGTGGGTTGCGCGGCGGTCGACGATTCCGGCAGTGGTTGCCGCCAAGCCGACGTTCGGCGCGTGACGACTACGTGGCGGCGGCGTCCCCACTAAGTGTCCACGACCCGGACCCCGATCACTCACGCACGAGCGAACCCTCGATTACGCACGCGCACAAGCGAACCCTCAGGCAGGCACGGGCACGGGCACGCGAGCGGGCGAACGGTCACAGGCACAATCGAGAGAACGAGAACAGGCACAACCGAGGGAACGGTCACAGGCACAAGCGGGGGGCGAGCACACGCACGAGCCTGAGCCCTGAAGCGTGCCCCAGACGACTAAGGCAGAGCGACGAGCCGAACCGGGGATTGCGGCGCAATCGTCAGCGCACCGGAGAGGTCAACAGCTTCGCCGGTGAAAAGGTCCGCGCCGGCAACTAGAGCCCCAGCCTGGCCGCCCCAGGCGCCGGCATCCCACGCGACCGTCCCCTCACACGAACGGTCCGCGCGCAACGCGATGACTCCGAGCACCGTGTTGCCGGGCACATGCTTGGAGAACGCGAGCAGGTCATCACTCGATGTCTTATGGAACACGAGTGTGCGCATGTGGTGCAGTGCTGCGTTCTCGCGGCGCACCCGGTTCAGCGCTGTGATCCACGGCACCAGCGTCGCTTCAGGGTTCGCGCGAACAGCATCCCAGTCACGGGGGCGGTACTCGTATTTCTCGCTGTTGAGGTATTCCACCGACCCCTCGCGCCGCGGCGTGTTCTCGAACAACTCATACCCGGAGTAGACGGCCCACCCGGGTGAGAGCAGCGCCGCAATCGCGGCGCGGATGGCGAACGCCTCCGGCGGCGCACCGTGCAGGAAGGTCGGCAGGATGTCGGGGTTCGCCGTCCAACTCAACGGTCGCACCACATCTGCGTCGTGAGCATCGCGCGAGAAGAAGTTCTCCAAGGCCTGCTTGCCGTCGGTCCACGGCAGGCGCGTGTAGGAATTGTCGAAACCGATTTTGTCCAGCGTCCGCATCATCGTCGGGTGGGAGAGACCCTCGGAGTTGAAGATGATGTCGGGCCGGTCTTCCTTGATATCCGCAATCAACCGCTGCCAGAACTGCGGCGGCTTGGTGTGTGAGTTGTCGCAGCGGAAGATGGTGACGCCGCAGTCGATCCAGAAGCGGAAGATGCGCAGCAACTCTTCGTAGAGCGGTCCGGGCTCGCCGTCGAAGTTGATGGGGAAGATGTCCTCGTACACCTTCGGCGGGTTGGTGGCGCAGGCGATCGTCCCGTCTGGCTTGCGCACGAACCACTCGGGGTGCTCGGTCACCCACGGGTGGTCGGGGGAGCACTGCAGCGCGATGTCGAATGCGACCTCCAGGCCGTGCGAGCGTGCGGCCGCGACGAACGCGCGGTAGTCCTCGATGGTCCCGAGGTCGGGGTGGATGGCGTCGTGCCCGCCGTCGGCTGAGCCGATGCCCCACGGGGAGCCGGGGTCATTCGCGCCGGCGACCGGCGCGTCGTTGCGACCTTTACGCTTGGTGGTGCCGACCGGGTTCACCGGCGGCAGGTAGACAACGTCGAAGCCCATCGCTGCGATGTCTGGCAGTCGCTTCATCGACTCGCGCAGCGTGCCCGAGACCCAGCGCCCGGACTCGTCGATGTGTGCGCCCTCGGAACGCGGGAAGAACTCGTACCACGCGGTGAACCCCGCCAGCGGCCGTGCGACGTCGAACACCGTGGCCGGGACAGACATGGTCAGCAGCGGCGAGCCGTCGTCGGCGCCGGCCGCGGTGCCGCCGGATGCGCACTCAATCCAGCAACTCCAACGCCCGGGCGCATCAAAGGTCACCGTCGCGCCGAAGCGATGCCCGGCGGCCTTCGCCGCGGCTGTCATCGCGATGCCTACTGACGCCTGGTCTGCATTGCTGCCCGAAATGGCGCCACCCACCGCGGCACTCGCTGACGCGCCGGGGCCACGACCCGCAGTCGCCTCCACACCGACGCCACTTGCCGCAGTGTCACCACCGGCCCCAACCGGCAGCATCGGCACCCGCTCCACAACGTCACCGGCAGGGTCGCGCACGACCAAGACAGCAGTGACCGGCTCGTGCCCCTCGCGGAAGATGGTCGCGCGCACCTCGCGCGACTCACCTGAAATCGCTTTCACAGCAACCGACCCGCAGTTGACCTGCGGTTCCACGTCCATCACGACGATGCGACCGAGCACGCCTGAACCCTACCCGCGCGACACACGGCGTACTCCCTGCGTGTGACGCGCGTCACCGACAGATAGGTTGCTCGCCCGTGAAAGCGATCCGTCGATTCAATGTCCACACCGTGCTCCCCGAGAGCCTTTCCGCGCTGCAGGAACTCGTCGTCAACCTGCACTGGTCCTGGCACCCGGAGACCCAAGACCTCTTCGAGCGCATCGACCCCAAGGCCTGGGCGGCCGTCGGCGGCGACCCGGTGCGCCTGCTCGGCGAGGTCAGCGGCGAGCGGTGGCTGGAGTTGTCCAAGGACGCCGAGTTCCTCTCGGCCTTGAACGACGCACACGCATACCTGCAGACCTACCTCACTCAGCCGCGCTGGTATCAGGAACTGCAAGACGCGCCCGCCGCGATCGCGTACTTCTCCCCGGAGTTCGGCGTGGCCAACGCGCTGCCGCAGTACTCCGGCGGCCTCGGCATCCTCGCCGGCGACCACCTCAAGGCCGCGTCGGATCTCGGCGTGCCCATCATCGGCGTCGGCTTGTTCTACCGCGCGGGCTACTTCCGCCAGTCCCTCTCCGCCGACGGATGGCAACTCGAGCAGTACCCGCTGCTCGACCCTGACTCGATGCCGCTGACGCTGCTGCGCGACGCCGACGGCAAGGCCGTCACGGTGGCCGTGGGCCTGCCGGGGCACCGCCAACTCAACGCGCGCATCTGGGTGGCGCACGTCGGGCGGGTGCCGCTGCTGATGCTCGACTCGGATGTGGAGAGCAACGGCGCCGCCGAGCGCGACGTCACCGACCGCCTCTACGGCGGCGGCAGCGAGCACCGTCTGCACCAGGAGATGCTGCTCGGCATCGGCGGCGTGCGCGCGGTGCGCGCGTACTGCGCTCTGACCGGCCACGCGGTCCCTGAGGTGTTCCACACCAACGAGGGCCACGCCGGCTTCCTCGGGCTGGAGCGCATGCGTGAGCTCACTGAAGGCGCGGAGAAACTGACCTGGGACGAGGCGCTGGAGGCAGTGCGCGCCGGCACCGTCTTCACCACCCACACGCCCGTGCCCGCCGGCATCGACCGCTTCAGCCGCGACCTCATCGCCCAGTACCTCGGCGGCGACAACGGCATCGGCTCCCTGCCGATCGAGAACATCCTCGCGCTCGGCGCGGAGACCTACGAAGGCGGCGACGACACCGTCTTCAACATGGCAGTCATGGGCCTTCGCCTCGGCCAGCGCGCCAACGGCGTGAGCGTGCTGCACGGCGACGTCTCCCGCGGCATGTTTCAGGGCCTGTGGCCGAGCTTCGACCAGGACGACGTCCCGATCTCCTCGGTCACCAACGGCGTCCACGCCCACACCTGGGTCGCCCGCGAGATCCGCGACCTCGTCTTCAACCACGGCGGCTACTTCGACACCACAGACGGCTGGCAGGCCGCGGAGAAGATCTCCGACACTGACCTGTGGTCGACCAAGCGCGTGCTCAAGGAGCGCCTCATCACGGATGTGCGCAAGCGCCTGAAGGCCTCGTGGCTGCAGCGCGGCGCCGCCGAGGCCGAACTCGGCTGGATCAACAAGGTCCTCGACCCGGATGTGCTCACCATCGGCTTCGCCCGCCGCGTGCCGTCCTACAAGCGCCTCACGCTGATGCTTTCGGACCCCGAGCGGCTGCGCGCGCTGCTGCTCGACGAGAAGCGGCCGATTCAGATCGTCATCGCGGGCAAGTCCCACCCGGCCGACGACGGCGGCAAGCGGCTCATTCAGGAGATGGTCCGCTTCGCCGACGACCCGGCGGTGCGCCACCGCATCGTGTTCCTGCCGGACTACGACATGTCGATGGCGCAGCCGCTCTACCCCGGCTGTGACGTCTGGCTGAACAACCCGCTGCGCCCGCTCGAGGCGTGCGGCACCTCCGGCATGAAGGCCGCGCTGAACGGCGCGCTGAACCTCTCCATCCTCGACGGCTGGTGGGACGAGTGGTTCGACGGCGTCAACGGCTGGGCCATCCCCACCGCCGACGGCGTCGCCGACCCGGACCGCCGCGACGACATCGAGGCCGCCGGTCTGTACGACCTCATCGCCAGCTCGGTCGCCGCGACCTACTACGACATCGACCCCAAGACCGAACTGCCCAGTCGCTGGATCGGGCAGATCCGCCACACCCTCGTGCAACTCGGCGAGCGCGTGCTCGCCAGCCGCATGGTGCAGGACTACGTCAACCAGCTCTACACCCCGGCGGCGTGGAGCCAGCGCGCCGTCGCGGCCAACGACTGGGCGCGCGCCCGGGAGTTGGCTGTGTGGAAGGGCGGCGTGCGCAGCGCGTGGCCGAGGGTGCGCGTGGAGCACGTGGAGAGCCACGGCGTCGGCGACAGCCCGCAACTCGGGCAGAGCATCACGGTTCGCGCCTTCGTCAGCCTTGGCGAACTCAAGCCGGAGGACGTGTCGGTGCAGTTGCTGCACGGCCGTGTCAGCCCCGACGACCGCATCACGCACCCTGAGAAGGTGACGCTGCCGCTGGTCGAGAAGTACGACGGCGGCCGCTACCGCTACGAGGGGACTGTGCAGTTGGACAACACCGGCCCCTTCGGCTACACCGTCCGCGCGGTGCCGGCGCACGTCGGGTTGGCCAGCGACGCAGAGTTGGGCCTGCAAGCTCTGCCGAGCTGACTCTCCCGCACCAATCGCTTCTGTGGCCGCGTTCTCTCGCTGGGGGCGCGGCCACAGCGCTTTGGCGAGATGCGCTGACGTAGCCACATGATTGTTACCGATATGGTAACATCGGGCTATGACCGAAGCTGTGAGGTTCAGCGAGCGACTGTCAGCGTTGCTGGAGGAACGCGGCATGACTCAGATGGAACTCGCTGACCGAATTGGGGTTACTCGCGCTGCGATGAGTCGATACGTAAAGGGCGAGCGCGAGCCCCGTTTCGTCACAATCGCACGCATCGCACAGGAGCTCAGAATTGATGTTGAGGAACTCGTCGCGTCCGAGGACGAACTCATTGAGAGCACTATTCGCATCGTTGCTCGGCATCGGCTCACTGACGAGCAGAGAGCACGACTACAGGCTGCACTAAACGGAGGAATCGACAGTTGAATCGACTACTGAGTTGGCAAAGGTACGAAGAGATTAAGTCAGCCGCCGCGGACTTGATCGAGGACTACGGCCTGAAATATCCACTTGATGCGTACGAAATCGCGCGGCATCTCGGAATGAACTTGCATGTGATTTTGCCGGACTCGGCTTTGCATCGGGTCCTTTACGCACATAGCGAAGCGCTGACAATCGCCGTGCACTCACCGAAAGCATCGCACTTCGAAACCTTTATCGATGGGCTGGCAACATCGACCCGACAAAGGTTCTCGATCGTCCATGAACTAGCGCATGTCTGGCTGGGCCACACCGATATCAGAGCGTCCTGTGAGTGTGAACAAGCCGAAGGCGAAGCGAATTTCTTCGCGCAGTACGTGCTCGCCCCGGACAGTCTCGTGACTGCTTGGCTGCCTGAACCCTCAGCCGAATGCATTCGTGACTTCTTCAATGTGAGCCACCAGACGGCGGCGTTTGTGCAGGCCAGGGTATTGCGCGCTCAACGGAGCGGTGTCCTGCAGCAGGAATACGACAGAAGAATTCTTGAGGTCGCTCGAGCGTCCACGAACGATGATTCAGCCTTTCTCGGGGATGCTGCATGACGAGTTCACGTGAGACGCTTGACTTCGGAGGACAACTCACTTTATTCGGCGCCATCCGGCCTGATTTTGGGTCGCTCGACCGCGGTGCCATCACTGAAGTCTCTGCATCGAGCGGGGCAGTCAAGTGTCGCAAAGACACCTTCAACGGGCGATTACTCAGCGGTTTGGTGGTAGCCGGATCGTATGAGATTCCTCGCATT
>JAGWWW010000069.1 GCA_018970205.1 Actinomycetales bacterium | reverse complement strand
ACGTAGATGCCCTCCGTGGTGAGGCGGTGGCAGATCGTGTTCGCGAAGAAGCTGCGCGAACTCAAGTTGGCCATCGAAGCCAAGGTTCGCGGAGCCTTCCGGTCAAGGCTGATGCCGATGTTGCCGACGTTGGTGATGAGCGCCATGCCGACGTAGTCGGCATTCGAACTTGTCGGGGCGGGAACTGCCGAGTTCGCCGGGTCAGATGGTGCGGGGGGCGTGGTCGGCGCCGCGGACATGCTCGCGTCCGAGGTCGGGGACGCGGACGCGCTCGGCGCGGTTGAGGGCGAGGCGCTGCTGCCGCCGGGCTGGTTGCTGCCGCCGGCGTTCCACACCAGCAGGAAGCCGAGCAGCAGTCCCAAGACGACCGCGATCCGGCGCAGGCGCTGGTTGCGCGCCTTCGCGCCCTCGAGGGCAGCGACGCGCTCGGCCCGGCGTTGGGCGCGGGCAGCGTCAATCTGTCGTTGCCGCCGGTTCGAAGACGCCACCTGACTGCTCCTCATCTCATGTGACGCGATGCGTGGCCGACCACCTGGCTGGCACGCACGGGATGTGCTCTCGTGACCGAGCGCTGTGGCGGCAGGCGATGACCGCCCGGTTCGGCCCGGTGTCGGTTCACGTCGGCGCGCCGCAGCGCTCAGAGGGGCAAAGTGTAGGCACTGAGCCCGGTCCCGTACAGACCGCCGTCGGAACCGGATTCCGCGAGAATGCTGGGGAATGGGGGCTGTCCGCTGTGCCGGGACCCTCGCTCAAGGCGTGGGTGGCCCGGCGGCTCTCTCGTGGTAGCGACGGGAAGGCGCGGTGACACCCCGGTAGCCTTCGCGGGTGCTGATCGAGTCGTTCCCGGCCGGGCCGTGGGAGACGAACTGCTATGTCATCGCGCCGGCTGCCGGCAGCGACGCCATCGTGGTCGACCCGGGCTTCGGCGCGGCCTCCCCGCTGCGGGATGTGCTGCGCGAGTACCGGCTTCGCGCGGTGGCGGTGGTCCTCACGCACGGCCACATGGACCACGTGTGGAGTGTGGTGCCGGTCTGTGATGAATATGCGGTGCCCGCTTACATCCACCCAGGCGACCGCGAGCGGCTCACCAACCCCAGCGACTTCATGAGCGCGGCGATGCGCGCGGCCATCCTCGACTCCACTGGCGGCGAGCTGACCACCGCTGAGCCTGAGGATGTCCGGGTGCTCGCCGATGGCACGGCCATCACCATCGCCGGCATCGAGCTGGTCCCGATGCACACCCCAGGCCACACCCCCGGCTCCACGGTGTTCCACGCCGGCGTGGCCGGCGAGGCGCGCGAGCACCTCGTGAGCGGCGATGTGTTGTTCAACAACGGCATCGGCCGCACGGACCTTGTGGGGGGTGACCCGGGTGCGATGGCGGAGTCCCTTGTGCGCCTGATGAGTGCCTATGACGACAGCACCCTTGTCTACCCCGGTCACGGGCCGGTGACCACCATCGGCGATGAGCGCCGGCGCAGCCGTTATCTGCGGGAGGCGTTGGCGGAGAAATACCCGCGCGCCGACATCGAGCCGCTGCTGGCGGGCGCGGGCTCAGGCAAGGCGGGCCGCTGATGACTGGCCGCTTCCAGGCGCCGAAGGGCACCTATGACCTGCTGCCGCCGCGCTCGGCGCTGTTCCTCGCGGTGGTCGAGGCGCTGAGCGGTGAGCTCATCCGCGCCGGCTATGGCCACGTGCAGACCCCGATGTTCGAGGACACTGAGCTGTTCGCGCGCGGGGTGGGTGAATCCACCGATGTGGTGCAGAAGGAGATGTACACCTTCACCGACCGTGGCGGCCGTTCTCTCACCCTGCGCCCAGAAGGCACGGCCGGCGTGATGCGCGCCATCTTGGAGCACAACCTGCTCGAGGGCGCACTGCCCGTGAAGCTCTGGTACACCGGGCCGAACTTCCGCTACGAGCAGCCGCAGTCCGGCCGTTACCGCCAGCACACCCAGGTCGGCGCCGAGGCAGTCGGCGTGGATGACCCGCTGCTCGACGCCGAGCTCATCACCCTCGCCGACCGCGGATACCGCGCGCTGGGCTTGCGTGACTACGACTTGCGCCTGACCAGCCTGGGCTGCGGCACCTGCCGCCCGCCCTACCGCGCGCGCCTCACTGAGTTCCTCGCCGGCCTAGATCTGGATGAGCCGACCCGCGTGCGCGCCGAACTCAACCCCCTGCGGGTGCTGGACGACAAGCGCCCCGAGGTGAAGGCGATGGTCGCCGACGCCCCGGTGATGCTGGAGCACCTGTGCGATGACTGCGCCGCCCACTTCGGCGCGGTGCGCGCGGCCCTGGACGCCATCGGCGTGGACTATGTGGTCGACCGGTTCCTCGTGCGCGGGCTCGATTACTACACCCGCACCACCTTCGAGTTCGTGCACCGCGGCCTCGGGGCGCAAGCCTCTATCGGCGGCGGCGGGCGTTATGACGGCCTCATCGCCGAGCTCGGCGGCCCGGAGGCCGGCGGCGTCGGCTTCGGCCTCGGCGTGGACCGCGCGATGCTCGCCTGCGAGGCCGAGGGGCTCACTCCATTCTCAGCAGCCCGCGTTGAGGTGTTCGGCGTGGGGCTCAGCGCCGCGGCACGCAGCCGGCTCGCCCCGATTGTTGCGGCCCTGCGCGAGGCTGGCATCCGCGCCGACCAGTCCTATGGCGACCGCGGCCTGAAAGGTGCGATGCGCGGCGCCGACCGCTCGGGCGCGCGGTATGCGCTGGTGCTCGGCGACCGTGACATCGAGGCTGGCGTGGCGCAGGTGAAGGACCTCTCCGACGGCACCCAGACCGAGGTGGCGTTGGCCGATGTAGTGGAATACCTCGTCCGCGCAGCCAATCCAGGAGATTGACCCGCCGGCACGGAGTCGTTGCCGCACGGCAGCAGCAGGCCGATCCCGTATGACCCAGCACGACCCCCGCACGACCCGACCTGACAGGAGACCCTCCCCGTGATCCGCACCCATGACGCCGGCGCCCTGCGCGCCAGCGACGCCGGCACCACCGTCACCCTGGCCGGGTGGGTGGCACGGCGGCGAGATCACGGCGGCGTGGCCTTCCTCGACCTTCGTGAGCGCTCCGGCGTGGTGCAGGTCGTGGTGCGCGACCCGGAGGTCGCCGGCGAGCTGCGCAATGAGTACTGCATCAAGGTCACCGGCCAGGTGAGCCTGCGCCCCGACGGCAACGAGAACCCCGAGCTGCCGACCGGTGCCATCGAGGTCATCGTGGAGCACCTCGAGGTGCTGAGCGAGGCCGCCCCACTGCCGTTCCCGATTGACGAGCACGTCACCGTCAGCGAGGAGGCGCGCCTACGCCACCGCTACTTGGACCTGCGCCGCCCGGCGCCGGCGAAGGCGCTGCGGATGCGCTCAGAGGTCAACCGCATCGCCCGCGATGTGCTGCTCGAGCGCGACTTCGTGGAGATTGAGACCCCGACGCTGACCCGTTCCACCCCCGAGGGCGCCCGAGACTTCCTCGTGCCGGTGCGGCTGCAGCCGGGGCATTGGTATGCCCTGCCGCAGAGCCCGCAGCTGTTCAAGCAGTTGCTGATGGTGGCGGGCATGGAGCGCTACTTCCAGATTGCGCGCTGCTACCGCGATGAGGACTTCCGCAAGGACCGTCAGCCTGAGTTCACCCAGCTCGACATCGAGATGTCGTTCATTGAGCAGGACGACATCATCGAAGTCGGCGAGGCCATCGTGCGCGCCTTGTGGAAGGGCACGCTGGGTTACGAGGTCGGCGATATCCCGCGCATGACCTACTTCGAGTCGATGGCGCGGTATGGCTCAGACAAGCCGGACTTGCGCTTCGGCTGCGAGCTCGTGGATTTGACGGAGTATTTCAAGG
>JAGWWW010000068.1 GCA_018970205.1 Actinomycetales bacterium | reverse complement strand
TGCATGCGCGAGGCGGTCACCAGCGCGAGGTTCGCGGCATTGAGCATGAGTTCCACGCTCATGAACATGACGATGGCGTTTCGACGCAACAACACGCCGGTGCAGCCGAGGCTGAAGAGGACGGCAGCGAGGCCGAGATAGGCGGCGGGGCTCATGACTGCTCCTCCTGTGCCTGCTTCGGGTCGCTCGCGAGCTCCGCTGCGCGGGTGACGGCGACCTCCTCGCGGACGTCGTGGGTGGTGCCGCGCAGCACGAGCGCGCCGGGCAGTGAGTTCTCGGCGATGGACCCGTCCGGCAGCAGCGCCGGGGTGTCCACCGCGTTGTGCCGCGCGTACACGCCGGGGGCCGGCAGGCCGGCTGCGGTTGCCGGGTCGGCCAAGCGCTCGCGGCTGAGCTCCTCCTGGCCGGGCACACGGGTGAGCCGGTCGCGGTGTGCCAGCACCATCGCACCGAGCGCGGCGGTGATGAGCAGTGCCGAGGTGACCTCGAAGGCGAACACGTAGCGGCCGAAGAGCAGTTTCGCGATGCCCTGGACGTTGCCGCCCTCATCCGCGTTGGCGCCCTCGAGCCCGGTGGGCACGATGTTCAGTGCCAGCGACTGCGTGGCCTGGTTGATCATCGTGAGCACCAGCACAAGCAGCGCGAGCACAGCCGCGACGCTGGCGAGCCGGTGGCCCCGGATGGTCTCCACGAGTGAGTCACTGGAGTCCACGCCGACGATCATCAGGACGAAGAGGAACAGCATCATCACCGCGCCGGTGTAGACGACCACTTGCACGATGCCGAGGAACTCGGCCTGCTGGGAGACGTAGAGGACCGCGAGGTTGATCATGGTCAGCGCGAGCCAGAGCGCCGAGTGGACGGCCTTGCGGGAGAACACCATTCCGAAGCCGCCGGCGACGCTGAGCACCGCGCAGACCCAGAAGACCGCGATCATGAGGCGTCACCGGTGTCCATGGCGACCACGCCGAGGCCCTTGATGCGCCCGGAGTAGTAGTCGTCGGTGGTGGTGCCCTCGGCCATCGCGTGCGGCGGGGCGAGCATGCCCGGCAACATCGGTGCGAGCAGGTCCTGCTTCTCGTAGATGAGGCTGGCGCGGCTGCTGTCGGCGAGCTCGTACTCGTTGGTCATCGTCAGCGCCCGGGTCGGGCACGCCTCGATGCACAGTCCGCAGAGGATGCAGCGCAGGTAGTTGATCTGGTACACGCGGCCGTAACGCTCGCCCGGGGAGAATCGCTCGGCCTCGGTGTTGTCCGCACCCTCGACGTAGATGGCGTCGGCGGGGCAGGCCCAGGCGCACAACTCGCAGCCGATGCACTTCTCGAGGCCGTCGGCGTACCGGTTCAGCTGGTGCCGGCCGTGGAACCGCGGCTTCGGCGGGAAGAGGTGCTTCTCCTCGGGGTACTGCTCGGTGACGACCTTCTTGAACATCGTGCGGAAGGTGACGCCGAACCCGCGGACGACTTGTGGCAACTCAGGCATCGTGGGCCTCGCCTGGCTCGAGGGCGGCCGCCGAGGCCGCCGCTGGTGCGTGGGGGGTGGGGAACAGTCGGCGCGACCGGGCTTCCCGCTCGCCGCGCTCGGCCTCGTCGCGCTCGGTGGCGGCGATGCGTTGGCGTTCGACGACTGCGGAGATGCCGACGACCACCAGCAGGATGACCGCCGCTGTGACGAGCAGCCCGCGGGTGTCCATCGTGGAGTTGTTGCGAAGCGCGCGAGCGGTTGCGACGATCAGCAGCCAGCAGATGGAGCTCGGGATGAGCACTTTCCAGCCGAAGCGCATGAACTGGTCGTAGCGCATCCGGGGAAGCGTGCCGCGCAGCCAGATGAACACGAACAAGAAGGCGAACACCTTGCACAGCCACCACACGAACGGCACCCAGCCGGTGTTCGCGCCCGCCCAGGTGGACAAAGGCCACGGGGCGCGCCAGCCGCCGAGGAACAGCGTGGTGGCCATCGCCGAGACGGTCACCATGTTCACGTACTCGGCGAGGAAGAACAGCGCGAACTTCAGCGAGGAGTACTCGGTGTGGAAGCCGCCGACGAGCTCACCCTCGGCCTCGGGCAGGTCGAACGGCGCCCGGTTGGTCTCCCCCACCATCGAGATCGCGTAGATCGCGAACGACGGCAGCAGCAGCAGAATGAACCACACGCTGGTCTGCTTCTCGATGATCTGCGAGGTCGACATCGAGCCGGAGTACAGGAACACCGCCACGAACGACAGGCCCATCGCGATCTCGTACGAGATCATCTGCGCACTCGAGCGCAGGCCGCCGAGCAGCGAGTAGGTCGAGTTCGACGACCAGCCCGCGAGCACGATGCCGTAGATGCCGACACTGGCCACGGCGAGCACGTAGAGGACGGACACCGGGAAGTCGGTCAGCTGCAACGGCGTGGTGTGGCCGAACATGGAGACTTCCGGGCCGAACGGGATGACCGCGAATGCCAGGAACGCCGGCCCGGTGGAGATGATCGGCGCGAGCAGGAACACGGCTTTGTGCGCGCCGGTCGGGGTGATGTCTTCCTTGAGCGCGAGCTTAATGCCGTCCATGAGCGACTGCAGCAGGCCCTGCGGGCCGGTGCGGTTCGGGCCGATGCGGTGCTGCATGCGGCTGACCACGCGGCGCTCCGCCCAGATGGTGAACAGCGTCATCAGCACCAGCAGGACGAAGATGCCGAGCACCTTCACCACGATGATGCCAAACGGGTCGTTGAAGGTCACTGTGCACCTCCGGCTGAAAGTGACACGGCGTCGCCGATGCGCGCGCCGAGTGTCTCCGCCGGGCAGCAGCCGTGGGCGTTGGCCGGCAGCCACACGACCCCGTCGGCCATGCCGGGCTCGACGCACGCGGTGAGCGTGAGTGCTCCACGGGCGGTCGAGATATGCGCCTGACCGCCGTCGGTGATCCCTGCGGCCGCAGCGGTGGCGGCGGACATGCGGGCGAGCACCGGTCGGGCGGTGGCTCCGAGATACGGCTCGCCCTCTGACAGCGCGCCCGCGTCGATCAACTCATGCCACGTGTCGAGCACCACCGAGCCGCTCGCGGGCGCAGCAGCCGCCGTCGGCGCCGCTGACGACGGTGGCACAGTTGCGGCGAGTGCGGTCATCTCCCTGCGCACGGCGGTGGCGGTTGCCGGGAACGGCACCCCCATCGCGTCTGCGAGGTCGGCGAGCACACGGGCGTCGCTCAGGTGCAGCGAGCCGGGCTCGACAGCGGCGAAGGCCTGCACCCGGCCCTCCCAGTTCACGAACCGGCCTGACTTCTCCGTGACCACCGCAACCGGGAAGACCACGTCGGCGCGTTCGGTGATCTCGGTGTGGCGGGTCTCGAAGGCGACGACGAAACCGGCTGCGGCGACTGCGTCGCGCATGGCCCGCGGGTCGGCTGCGTCGCGCGGCTCGATGCCAGCGGTGACCAGCGCCGCGAACTCCCCGCGCGCCACCTCCGCGACCAGGTCATCACCGGCGGCGCGGCTCGCACCCGGCAGGGCGCCCCACACGTTCTCCACTGCTGCGCGGTCGGCGGCGTCAGCCGCGCTGCGGCCCCCCGGCAGCAGGCCGCTGAGAGCACCGACCTCGAGCGCCCCGCGCTCACCGGCGCGGCGCGGGACCCACGCGATGCGGGCTCCGGTCTGGGCGCTCACTGCGCAGACGGCGGAGAGCAGGCCCGGCGTGGCAGCGGCGCGCTGGCCGACCATGATGACCGAGCCTGGCGCAGACAGTGCCGCCACGAGGTCCGCTGGCAGCGAAGACACCGCGGTCGCTGAGGCACCCGGGGCGGACGCGATGTGGGTCGCGCCAAGCTTCGCGGTGCCGGCGCTTGCATACGAGGCCACGCTGACGACCTTCGTGGTGCCTTTGCGCACCGCTTTGCGCAGGCGCAGGAACACGATCGGCGACTC
>JAGWWW010000022.1 GCA_018970205.1 Actinomycetales bacterium | reverse complement strand
GGCGCGTGAGCGCGCCCGGCCCGCCGCACACGGCGCCGCTGCACTCACCTGAGCTGAGCGCCGACGTGGTGAGGCCGCGTGGCATCGCACCGCAGGGCAGGCATCGCCTCCCAGCGCCCTGGTCCACGGGTGTGCCGGGCGTCCGAGGGCGGTGCTTGGATCGGGTCGTGGACCCGCAGTCAGCCCTTCTCGGTCTCGATGAGGAGCAGCGGGCCGCCGCGACCACCTTCGGCCAGCCGCTTGCCATCGTCGCACCACCCGGCTCAGGGAAGACGCGCACCATCACCGCGCGTCTGGCCTACGGCATCGCCAGCGGCGAGCTCGAGGCTTCACATTGCCTGGCACTGACATTCACGACGCGCGCAGCAGCGCAGTTGCAGGCGCGGATGAGCGCGTTCGGCGCGCCACCGGTGGCCGCGCGGACCGTCCACGCCGCAGCGCTGCGGCAACTGCGGTTCTTCTGGGGCCAGACCAGCAGCACCCACATGCCCACTCTGGCAAGCGACCGAGAGGGGCTCGTCGCCCAGGCGCGCGAGCATCTGCGCCTTGCGGACTCCGCCGAGGCGGTGCGGGAAACGGCTTCCCACATCGGTTGGGCGAAGGCGAGCATGCTCGGCCCGGAGGATTTCGCGGCCGCATTTGAGGCGCAGATGCGGACCGCTCCGCGAGGCAGTGACGCCACCGAGCTCGCGAGGGTCTACACCGAGTACGAGCGCATCAAGGCGGCCAGCGCGCTGATGGACTTCGACGATGTGCTGTTGTTCTTGGTGGGGATCCTCGACGAGCAGCCGGAGGCGCTGGCTCAAGTCCGCCGCACCTACCGACACCTCACGATCGACGAGTTCCAAGACACCACGCCGCTGCAGTTCCTGCTCATTCGGCAGTGGGCCGGCCGCGGCCGCGACCTGTGCGTGGTCGGTGACCCGGACCAGGCCATCTACGGCTTCGCCGGCGCGGACCCTGCCTTCCTGCGCGGATTCGCCTCGCACTTCCCGGGCGCTGACGTGATTTACCTGACGCGCACCTACCGGTGTGGGGCTGCCGTGGTCCAGGCTGCTGGCCACGTCGGCGGCGAGCGCGCCGCCATGCGGGCGGCGCGGGCGGACGGGCAGGCGTCTGAGGTGAGTGTGGTGGACGCACTTGATGACGTCGTGGAACTAGACGTGGTCGCAGACCGAGTCCAGCAGCTTCTGGCATCAGGGGTGCCCGCGGAAGAGATTGCAGTCCTGACCCGGCAGCAGGATCGCGCTGACGCTTTCGCCGGAGCGCTGCGCGGCCGCGGCATTCCGGTGCTCATGCGCGGCATGGCCGGGTTCTTCATGCGGCCAGAGGTCAAGCGGGCGCTGCTGACTTTGCGCGCTGAGCATGCCCAGCGCAGCATCATCGAGGCGGTCACTGACATCGTGACCCGGGCCGGATGGAGTCCAGAACAATCCGATGATCAGCCGTACTGGGATTCCTACACCGTTCTGATGCGCCTCGCGGAGTCGCTGGCCGCACACGACCCCTCCATGCGTGCCGAGGACCTGCTGGTGGAGGTACACCAGCGTGCCGAGGCCCTGGAACTGCCCCCGACACCGGCGGTGTCAGTCCTGACCATGCACGCGGCCAAAGGGCTGGAGTGGGATGCGGTCATCGTGACCAGCCTCGTGGAGTCGGTGTTGCCCCACGCGTACGCGCGCGGTCCGGCCGCAGTGGAGGAGGAGCGGCGGTTGCTGTTCGTCGCGATGACGCGAGCCCGCTCGAGCCTCACTCTCACGCACTACCGCAAACGGCGCGGCGAGCCCTGCGAGGTGTCGCGGTTCTTAGCGAACCTGCCGCTGGTTCATCAGGCCGCCTCTGGCTGACCGTCGGGCCAAAGGCTTCGTCAGGCGGCCGCGCCGGCGTCCACGAACCCGGGGACGCTGTCGATGAACATCTGCCGCGCAGCCACGGTGGCGTCGAGCTGGCAGAGCACCCCGATGCCGCCAAGCCACACCCGATGAATGAGCACATACGACGCGGGCAGGTTGATCTTCAGTCCCACGTTGAATTCAGGGTGGCGCGGGTCATTGATGCGCGCGAACTGCGTGCGCATCCACTCACGCGTGAAGTGAAAGCGCTGCGGTGCCGCCGGTTCGCAGAATGGCGCGAGGTATGTGAGCAAAGACTCCGCGTCGATGTCGATTCCCGGCCGGACGAACCCCTCGTTGCGCAGCCCTTTCAGCACCTGTTGGGCGTCGCCCTCCATCGCGATGCGCAGCACCGCGCCCATCGCACTCGGAAGCCCGTCGGGCAATTGTGCGACGGCGCCGAAGTCGAGTACGACCAACCGCCCGTCGGACGCGATGTGGTAGTTCCCGGGGTGCGGGTCGGCGTGAAGCATGCCCACCCGGCCCGCGCAGCTGAGCAGGAAGTTCAAGTACTTGTGTCCCGCGGCGTCGCGCTCGTCCCGCGACCCTGCCGCGATCACCTTCGACAACGGCGTGGCGTCCACCCACTCCGACACCAAAACCGTGGGCGAGGCAGCGAGCACGTGCGGCACTAACACCTCGGGGTCGCCCTCGTAGGCGGCGGCGAACGCACGCTGGTTGCGGGACTCGCGGATGTAGTCGAGTTCGTCCTTCATCCGCTCGCTCACCTCGGCGAGCAGCGACTTCACGTCCAGTCCGGGCGCGACTGAGCCGAGGAGGCGGCCGAAGCGCTGGATCTGAGCGAGGTCGCTCTTCACCGCGTCCGCGACACCCGGGTACTGCACCTTCACGGCAACAACACGCCCATCCCGCCACACAGCCCGGTGCACCTGTCCAAGGGACGCTGCGGCGGTGGGGGTGTCGTCGAACTCGGCGAAGCGGTCGCGCCAGTCCGGGCCGAGGGCGTCCGTCAGTTGTGCATGGACCGCATCCGCACCCAGCGGCGGCGCCGCGTTCTGAAGCTTCGTCAGAGACTCCCGGTACGGCCCCACTAACTCGACCGGCAGCGCAGACTCCAGCACGCTCAGCGCTTGGCCGAACTTCAGAGCGGCGCCTTTGAGTTGCCCGAGGACTTCGAAGACCTGCTGGGCGTTTCTGGTTTGGATGCTCGCGGCCACATCGCTGGCCGACTTGCCGACGAGCCGCTGACCCGCGCCCAGGGCGGCGCGACCGGCAGCGCTGATCGGCACCGCGGCGAGCCGGGCGCTGCGGCGCAGTGAGGTACGGGGAATCTCAGACATTGCGCATATTGTCGGACGGTTGCGCAGGTTGCGCTCGTCGTCGGCTCAGATGGGCTCACGTGGCGGCGATTCCCCGGCGTCTCTGGCGGCGCACAGCGTTGCGGTGTGACGGTTACAGTCGGAGGTCCGCGGTGATCGCGCATCCGCAGCGTGGGTGCACGTCAGCGCTGTGCAGGGCTGTCCTGCCGCAGGTGTCGAGCGTCATCGGGCACTGGCTGCGTGCATGCACACCGTCGATGAATGCCAGCAGCCGGCCGACGACGAGCCCTGTGCACAGCGCCACCACGTCCGGGCCGAGGGCGGTACCACCGTGGCCCGATGTGGGAAAGGTGCCGCTGCCTGGGCGAGTGGCGAACGTGGTGAGGTCGCGGTCGTCGTCGGCAATGGCCAGGCAGCGCACGCAGGCCGTGACCCCCGGCCGGACGATGTGGGTGATGCGAACCCGGGTGCCACAGATGCTGGCTGCGAGGTGGGGGATGCTGCCGCGCAGCCAGCGGTCGCAGCCGGTTGGGTCCAGGCGCGGCTCGCCACCCTCGTGGACATGCACGACTGCGGCGACGGTGGGAGCACCGTCGTCCACGCACTCCACTCCGCTGTCCAGCAGCGCACTGATGATGGGCCGGGCAAGGTGGTCGGGGGCAGCGACGGCGACCCGTGCCTGTGCCCGGCCGCGGGCAAGTTCGAATGCGTCGTCGTGGTCGGCGTCGATGACGCGCAGCCGGCTGCTGGCCAGCCCGGACACAGGTCCGGTCCCGCGCCCCTGGTCGTCGATGATGCACCCGGCTTGAACCAGCACGTCAAGCAGTTCTGCGCTGAGCGGGTCCGTCGCAACCGCATCCCAGGGGCGGGTGCCATCGACCCCGGCGAGCGACCGGGCCACGCCGATGAGCGTGGCTGCGTCTGCGTGGAGGCGAACTCCTGGGCGGCTGCCGACTCCCAGTTCCCCGGTGCTGAGCCAGAGCAGTTCCGTCCCCGGTCGCAGCATCGGTCGCAGCGGACGTGCGACTGACGTCGGTGTCGGTGCCGACGTCACCCGGTCGTGGCGTCCGTCGACGCGTCCGGCCGGCGCTGGTAGCCGGCGCCGCACCGGCTGCCGTGCAGCCGGGTTCAGCGCCGATGGCGCCTGCGGTGCCGGAAGTTGGGTGGTGCGACGGTTCGGACCCCGATGAGGCATGTCAGGGCGCGGGTCAGTGCGGTCGTCGGAGGGCATGGCCCGCACTTTCATCGCAGTCGTATGTGGAAGGGGTCTGCCGTCCACATCTGCGGTCTGCTAACGCGAAAGCCCCAGCAACCCGAAGGGGTTCTGGGGCTCTCGCGAAGGAGTCAGCGAACTGAGGTCACTCCTTGGGCAGGAACTTATTGATCGGCTTGCTGCAGGTCGGGCAGGTCGCGCGCGCTGCGCGGCGGCCCTTCTCGTTGATGATGATCTCGCCAGTGACTTGCTTGAAGCCCTTGCACTTCAGGCAGTAGATCTCGCCGGTGTAGGAGTCGGCCATGCCGGGCCCTTTCTCGTTGGTCAGACAGCGGCTGTCGCAGTCATTGTGGTGCGGCGGCCAACGCTCGTTTCCCGTGTTGGCACACCGCGGTCAGCCGCCGTCACGGTAGCCCAGAGCGGAGGCTGCACTGGCGTAAATGGCATGTGATGTGGGCGTGTCGGGCTTCAGGAAACAGGCAAACCGTGCCAAGGTCGGCAAATTGACCGAATTGTCGATATTTGTTCAAGCGTTGCTCTAGGGCCGGAAAGGGGAAAGCCCCAGGTGCCGCCGCAGACCATCCGCCTTCCCCTTGCGTATGGTCCGCGCGTTTTCCTAGGGCTTTCCGTGGTCGCACAGGCTAGGGCAGGTTCCCGGCCCGGGTCAACGGACAAATTCGCCATCGTCAGAGTCATGTGCGTCACGTCTTGGGTGGCCGCCTGGGCCTATCCGACGTGTGCGCCGTGGCGCCGCGCACGCGCTACCGTCCCGGCCATGGCCCGCTCCCTTGATGCGCATGTGCGCGACCTGGCGGACAGCCTCGGCATCGCCGACGTGGAGCTGCGGCGCTCGCAGCGGCGGCGCCGGACGGTGTCCGTGTTCCGCGAGGGCGGCCGGGTCATCATCAGCGCGCCGGCGCGCATCAGCAGCGAGGAGCTGCTGCCCCTGGCCCAGGAACTGCTCGGCCGATTGATTCAACAGGCGCAGGGGCGCACCCCGACTGATGAGCAACTCGCGGAACGGGCGCGCAGGCTCGCCGCGCGCTGGCTGCCACCCGGGTTCCCCGAGCCGAGCAGCGTGCGCTGGACAACCGCGCAGTCGCGCGTGTGGGGGACCTGCGTGAACGCCGAGGGCAGCATCCGGCTGTCACATCGGCTGCGTGCGATGCCGGACTTCGTCATCGACTACGTGCTGCTACACGAACTCGCCCATCTCATGCACCACGGCCACGGCCAGGAGTTCGAGGCGCTGCTCGCGGTCTACCCCGACCGGGACCGCGCCCGCGGGTTCCTCGACGGGGTCACCTGGCAGTCCCAGCAGGGCAATGCGGACTACCTCGCCGCGCAGCAGATGGACCTGTTCGACGCATAGATGGACGCAGCGTCAGCGGGCACGGCGGGCCGACAACGACGCCACCGAGCGGCTGACGCCTGTAGGGCTGTTTCGGCACGGCGCGCAAGTCCCGCGCCGCCGCCCGTGACTGCACGACTCAGTTCGCCTCGGGTGCGTCGAGACTGCCACCGGCTGTGAGCGGCTCGGAGTTCAACGCGGCGAGGAAGTCGGTCGGGTCGGTCAGGTCATCGGTCGTCGGCAGCAAGTCCGGGTGTGACCACAGCCGGTCCCGGGCAGCCACACCGTGTTTGCCCGCGATGTAGTCCCACACGCCCTGCGCTACCCGCAACTTCCTGCCGCTGACATCAACGCCGAGCAGCGAGTCCAGCAGATCCTTGGTGGGCGATGCGGACTGCCGCCGCCGGTGGTACGCCTCGCACATCGCCGCATGGGCCGGTAGCCGGCCGGCAGCGGCTGCACCGATGACCGTGTCTGCCCACGACTCCACGAGCGTCACGAGCGTCTCTACCCGTGCCGCGGCCGCCATGCCGGCGGCGGTGGGCTTGGCTTCCATGGCCCCCGAGCCCCAGAGGTCGGGCATGCTGGAGAGATTCGTCAGGTCGATGCCCTCCATGGCGTCTTCGATGGCCTGAGCATCCACCTGCAGGGAGGCCGCACACGCGGCGAGTCCGTCGGTGATGGCGCGGCTGATCCAGGGGTTAGCCTCGAGCAGCCGTGCGAGCGCGACTTCGCGCATCGCGCACCAGAGCAGTGCCTGGTCCTTGGCCACACCGAGGTCCACGGCCCACTCTTCAACGGCGTGCGGCAGCACCGCAGCACCGCCTGCGAGGTCTACCGGCACCTCGTGCAAGGACAGGGTTGATGCGGACAAGCGAGCAACAGTCTGCGCAAGTTGCTGGTGGAGCACGCCGGCGCATATCCGCTCGAAGATCGTTGCCAGTGGCAGCGGCACCGCCGGTTGCGGCGCATCTGGGTCGCCAGCGGAGGTCAGCGAGGTTAGGGCCGCGCTGCTCGCGCCAGCGGTGCCGTCGATAACGGGGTTCGCGAGGTTGACCCAGCCCGCCGCCGTCGCCTCCAGCCACTCCTGTGGCGACCATGCCCGCAAGGACCCGGATGAGGGCAGGCTCGTGGCCGCGTCGAGCCACATGTTCGCGAGCTCACCGGCGGCGTCAACCGCCTGTGTCAGCCTGGTGTCGACGATTCGGTGCGAGGGCATGTGCGTGGAGGCACCCTGGCGCAGCGCCGCTGCCGTCAGGCCGGTACTGCGTTCGCCCGCGGCGGCAGTCATCATCCGCCCAAGCGACTGCAGCATCTCCCCGAATCCCGCGAGCGGGTTCGGCTCGTCGTCCCCGCGACTAGGGGGGCCTGAAACTGGGGTCATGGCGATGCTCCTCTGGTGTGGGGGCGCACAGCCGGGCACGGCGCCCCGCGTCGGTCATCACAACACCGCCCGGGCGCAGGATGTTCCGCGGTGCGAGCCTAAGCGCGCTCGGGCGCGGGCGCGAACGCCCGGCATAGAGTTGGGCGCATGTCGGTGATGTGGTGGTGGGCGCTGCCCGTGGCCAGCACTCTCGCCGCGTGGGCCGTGGTCTTGTGGCGCTCCCGGGAATCGGTTCACCGCGACCCGGTTGTCACCGTGCAGCGGCTCTCCCGCTTCCGCGGTGCGATGGCCCGAGTCCACGCCGGGCAGGACGCCGGCTGGCACTCATCTGAGGCGTCAGGTGCTGCCGCTCGCGCCGACCGCACGACCTCCGGTCAGCCGGATTCAGACCCGGGACAGCGGCCATGAGCCTCGAGCACGGTCCGGCGCCCGAGGCTTCGGACTCCAGCCTCAGCCCGCGCAGCCTGCAAGGAGTCGTCTCTTTCGTCCTGCTCGTGGTGCTCGCAGCAGTCGCGGCCCTTCTGCCCGTGCCCTTCGTGGCTCTGGCCCCAGGACCGACGTTCAACACCATCGGCGCGTACTCCGGGACCGACCTCATCAGTGTCAAGGACCGTCGCACGTACCCCACCACCGGCCACCTCGACCTGGTGACGGTGCGGGAGACCGGCGGGCCGGAGGGCGGGCTGGACCTGCTCACCGCGATTCGCGGATGGTTCGACCCCGCGATCGAGATCGTGCCGCGCTCGGTGTTGTTCCCGCCGAACGCCACCGAGGAGCAGGTGCGTCAGGAGCACAAGGAGCAGTTCGCAGACTCCCAGGGTGAGGCAGTCGCGGCGGCCATGGCGTATCTGGGAATCCCGACCGTGACGAAAGTCATCGCGGGCTCGGTGACGGTCGACGGCCCCTCAGCCAAGGCGATCGACCCTGGCGACGAGATCGTCAGAGTGAACGGGGTCGTGATCGTCACCCCCGAGGACGTCCTGAACACAATTCGGCCGCTGCCCATCGGCTCCAAGGTGCGGCTGGTGTTGCGCACCGGCACAGTCACGCGCACCGAGACCGTGTCCACCAAGGAGCACCCGAAGCATCCGGGCAAGTCCTACATCGGCATCGGCATCGCCGCTGTGGCCAAGCCGCCGTTCCCCGTCACCTTCCAACTCAGCAGCGTCGGCGGACCGAGTGCGGGGATGATGTTCGCGCTGGGCCTGGTGGACAAGCTCACACCGGGCCCCATGACCGGCGGGGTGTTCGTCGCCGGCACCGGAACCGTCGACTTCAAGGGCAAGATCGGCGCCATCGGCGGCATCGACCAGAAGATGGTCGGCGCCCGGCGCAGCGGTGCCACCTTGTTCCTCGCCCCGGCTGATAACTGCGATGAGGTCACCGGCCACATCCCCACCGGCTTGACGGTCGTGAAGGTCTCGACCATCGCCGACGCCGTCGACGCGGTGACCCGCTTTGGTCGCGGCCAGCGCACGGGTCTGCCGTCGTGCCCCGCCTCGCGCGGCTGAGTGATTCCCGGAAGAATCACGCCGCATCGACCACCCCCGAACCGGGTATGAACTCGGACGTTCCCGACAGCACGCCAGCCTCAGGAGGCACAGCAGATGACCCAGGTCCCCCCGTCCCGAGACAGCCGCGCGGAATCCCGCGGCCGCGCCTGGGCGCCGACTCTGGCCGTGGTTGCGGCACTGCTGCTCGTCGGCGGTGTCGTGGTCTCGATGCTCACCGACTACCTCTGGTTCTCCTCGGTCGACGCCACCGAGGTCTTCACCACGACGCTGCTCTCCAAGTGGGGGTTGTTCGCGGCGGCCGGTGTGCTCACCTCGGGCGTGATTTACGCGGCCTCGGCGCTCGCGTGGCGTGCCCGTCCGGCGTTCCCGCCCGCCGGTGGGCAGCGCTACCGCGAGGTGGTCGAGCCCATCCGCGTCAAACTGCTCATCGGCGCGAGCCTGTTCTTCGGATTCTTCGCCGGCTCGGCCGCCGCCGGACAGTGGCAGACCGTGCAGTTGTTCCTGCACCGGTCGCCGTTCGGGGTCAAGGACCCGCAGTTCGGCCGCGACGTCTCCTACTTCATGTTCACCTACCCGTTCCAGCGGTTCGTGGTCGCAACCGCGCTCTCGCTCGTGGTGGCAGCGCTCATCGCCTCCGCCGTCACGTTCTACGCGGCTGGCTCCATCAACCTCCAGGGCGGCTCGGGCCAGCGCATCACCGTCCCCGCGCAACGGCACCTCGCGGTGCTCGCCGGATTGGGTCTCTTGATCAAGGCCGCCGCCTACCGGCTCGACCAGTTCGGCCTCGCGCTTCGCGACAGCCAACTCCTGACCGGCTTGAAGTACACAGACGTGCACGCCCGCATCCCGGCGCTGCAGATCATGATGGGGGTGGCCGCGCTCTCGGCACTGCTCTTCTTCGTCGCGGCCTTCCGCGGTGGCATGCGCATGGCGGTACTGAGCCTGGGACTGCTCGCCGGGGTATCGCTGCTCGCCGGCGGCGTGTATCCCTCGGTCGTGCAGCAACTGCAGGTCAAGCCCAGCGAGGTGGTCCGCGAGGCGCCGTACATCCAACGCCACATTGACGCGACCCGCTACGCCTACGGCCTCGACGACGTCAAGAAGCAGGACTACAGCGCCGTCGGTGACCCCACGGCGGCGAACCTCGCCGAGGACACCGGGACCCTCAACGCGGTTCGGTTGCTCGACCCGAACGTCATGTCCACCACCTTCTCGCAGCTGCAGCTCATCAAGAACTTCTACGCGTTTCCCGACCTGCTCGACATCGACCGCTACACCATCGACGGCAAGCAGCGCGGCGTGGTGCTCGCTGTTCGCGACGTGAACCTCAACGGGCTCGACCCCGCGCTGCGCAATTGGGCGAACGACCACGTCGTCTACACGCACGGGTTCGGCCTCGTCGCCGCGTTCGACAACACCGCCGACCAGGCTGAGGGCAAGCCGGTGTTCGTGGAGAGCAACCTGCCGCCGTCGGGCAAGCTCGGCGTGAAGCAGCCGCGGGTCTATTTCGGCGAGTTCTCGCCGCCTTATTCGATCGTCGGTGGGACGAGCGCGGGCAAGCCGGTCGAGTTCGACTACCCGACTGACGCGACCGCAACCGGTCAGGCGAACTACGCCTACACCGGCACCGGCGGCGTCTCGGTCGGCCCGCTGTGGAAGAAGTTGCTGTTCGCGGCGAAGTACCAGGACGCCAACATCCTCCTCTCCAAACTCGTCACCTCCGACTCGCGCATCCTCTGGGACCGCACCCCGGCCCAACGCGTGCGCAAGGTTGCGCCGTGGCTGCAGTTGGACTCCGACCCATACCCGGCTGTCGTGAACGGCCGCATCACCTGGATCCTGGACGGATACACGACGTCGGCGAACTTCCCCTACGCGGCGAAGACCGCGTTCGGTGAGGCCACCGCAGACTCCCTGAACACCGGCGGCCAGTTCGGGTTCGTGCAGCCGAAAGTGAACTACATCCGCAACTCCGTCAAGGCCACGGTCGACGCCTACGACGGCACTGTGACGCTGTACTCCTGGGACTCCAAGGACCCACTTCTGAAGGCCTGGCAAGGGGTGTTCCCCGGAGTGGTCAAGCCGAGCACGCAGATGGCCGTGCAGCTCGTGTCACACGTGCGCTACCCCGAGGACATGTTCAAAGTGCAGCGCGAGGTGCTCGCCCGCTTCCACGTCACCGACCCGGCCGCTTTCTACAGCGGCCAGGACTTCTGGGTCATCCCCAACGACCCGACGAAGGAGAACAGCCAGCAGGCGCAGCCGCCGTATTACCTCACGGTGCGCATGCCAGGGCAGAAGCAGGCGCAGTTCTCCCTCACCACGACGTTCGCGCCGAACCAACGTCCCACGTTGGCGGCGTTCATGGCGGTGAACTCCACACCCGGCCCGGACTACGGAACCATGCGAGTCCTGCAACTGCCACGTTCCACGACCATCCCCGGCCCGACGCAGGCGTACAACAACTTCGAGTCCGACCCGACGGTGTCGACCAAGCTCTCGCTTTTGCGCGCAGGCGGCTCGCAAGTCGACCTCGGCAACCTGCTCAGCCTGCCGGTCGGCGGGGGAGTGCTCTATGTCGAGCCGGTTTACGTGCGCGCGAGCAAGGGCAACGGCTTCCCGGTGTACCGCAAGGTCTTGGTCTCCTACGGCACCAAGGTGGCGTTTGAGGACACGCTCAGCCAGGCGCTCGCAGTCGTCTTCGAAGGTGCTGAATCTGCACCCACTCCGACCAAGCCCGGCCAGCCGAAGCCGCCGGTCGCGGCGGATGCTGAAGCCGTGCTGGCGAAGGCGCTCAACGACGCACAGGCCGCCTACGACGCCGGTCAGGCAGCGTTGGCCAAGGGTGACTTCGCCGAGTACGGCGTGCAGCAGCGCCGGCTCGCCGCGGCGATCAAGCGCGCGCAGGCCGCGCGGGCGAAGTTGCCGGGCGGCACAAAGACCACCTGAGGCTGGTGGCTTGCGAGATTGCGTCGGGGTCGCTGGATTCGAGTCATGCACGTGATGCATGGGTTGGAGCCATCCGGTGCCGGACGTCGCGTTGCCCTTGCTCGCGTGGCTACGAGGTGCTCGCGCACGTCCGCCATGCGGACTGTGGGGACCCTGCCTTCGCATGAGCCGCGCTGACCGCGTAGCCTTGGCATCACTCTGACGCGGGGTGGAGCAGCTCGGTAGCTCGCTGGGCTCATAACCCAGAGGTCGCAGGTTCAAATCCTGTCCCCGCTACCAAATGAATGAACCCAGGGATGAGTCCCTGGGTTCACTCTTTTTTCGGGGCGCACGCCGGTGCGCATGCACGCTTCTTCACAACCCTCACATGGCCATTGCTTCAGTAGGGCTTCGCGGCGGAACCATCCGCTGCTCGCCAGGTGCAGCAGATGCGAGTTTTTTGCAGTAAGGACCAACGCCTGCGCCCAGGCTGCGCGGCCACGATGACGTTGGTACCGTCGCCCCATGTCCCGCTGCACTTGCTTCATTTGTCAAGGCACCGGTCTGACCAAGCGCCGCCACATCGACTTTGGCCGCGCCACCCGCATGCGCTGTCGCATCAAGTAGTGCAAGGCGCGGAATCCGCGCATCCCGACTCACGCTCTGTGAGCTACTGGCAGATGTGTCCTGCCATCCGCAGTCTCATCGACGACACCGCGCGCGAGTCCACGATTGCTTGTTCTTGGGGCAGTCCCCTGATCCCCAACTACCGCACCGCCCCAGGCCACCGCTCCCCGCCAGTCCTCAACGCCACCACCCCAAGACTCGCGCCAACCCGGCGCCCCAGAAAGGAAACCCCGATGACCATCCACGACGACGTCACCCAACTCGTCGGCCGCACCCCGCTGGTGCGCATCAACCGGATCATGGACGGCGCGCCCGCGACCGTCGCCGCGAAACTGGAGTTCTACAACCCCGCGAACAGCGTCAAAGACCGCATCGGCGTCGCCATGATTGACGCCGCCGAGGCTGACGGAACGCTCCAGCCCGGCGGCACCATCGTCGAGGCCACCAGCGGCAACACCGGCATCGCGCTCGCAATGGCCGGCGCCGCCCGCGGCTACCGCGTCGTGCTGACGATGCCCGAGTCGATGAGCAAGGAGCGTCGTGCGCTGTTGCGCGCCTACGGCGCCGAACTCATCCTCACCCCGGCAACCGAGGGCATGCGCGGCGCGGTCGCGAAGGCCGAAGAAGTCGCAGCCGAGCGCGGTGGCCTGCTCGCCCGCCAGTTTGCCAACCCGGCGAACCCGGCCGTGCACCGCGCGACCACCGCCGAGGAGATCTGGGCCGACACCGCGGGGCGCGTCACCGCGTTCGTCGCCGGCATCGGCACCGGCGGCACCATCACCGGCGTGGGCCAGGTGCTCAAAGAACGAAACCCCGACATCAAGGTCTACGGCGTCGAGCCCGCAGCCTCGCCGATCCTCAACGGCGGCAGCCCATCCGGTCACCCCATCCAGGGCATCGGCGCGAACTTCGTCCCTGACATCCTCGACCGCGCCGTGTACGACGAGGTGATCGATGTCGCCAACGACGACGCCTTCGAGTTCGCCCGCCGAGCCGCTGCCGAAGAGGGCCTGTTGGTCGGCATCTCCTCCGGTGCCGCACTCTGGGCGGCACGTGAGGTGGCTCGCCGTCCGGAGTCCGCCGGCGGGCTCATCGTCGTCGTCATCCCGTCGTACGGAGAGCGCTACCTCTCCACGGCGCTGTTCGCCGACTTGGTCGATGCCTGATGGCCGATGCGCCGTCGCTGCGGGCGTTGTTCGCAGAAGACGCACGGACCGCGCTGCTGAAGGACCCTGCGGCGCGTACGAGCCTCGAAGTGGTGTTGACCTACCCCGGTGTGCACGCGCTCTGGGCACATCGCGTGGCCAACCGGATGTGGCGCCGCGGCTGGCTGTTGCCCGCGCGCATCCTCGCGGCGGTCGCCCGTCGGCACACCGGCATTGAGATACACCCTGCTGCAAGTATCGGGCGCCGGCTGTTCATCGACCACGGCATGGGGGTGGTGGTCGGGGAGACCGCAGTCATCGGCGACGACGTGACCGTGTTCCATGGGGTGACTCTCGGCGGCACCCGCGCGTACGCCGGCCGCCGCCACCCTCATGTGGGGGACAGGGTGGTCGTCGGCGCCGGGGCGACCGTGCTCGGGCCCATCGTGGTCGGGGATGATGCGCGTATCGGCGCGGGCGCGGTTGTGCTCGCGGATGTGCCGGCGCGGACCACCGCGGTCGGTGTTCCGGCACGGACAATCCAACCCAGCACAGCGCCTATGCCACAGTCGGGAGGCCCGCAGTGGGAGGTCGACCCCGCCGCTTGGATCTGACCCAGCGTGCCGCGCAGGCGGTCGTCGTGACCGCGGCGGTGGTCCTCACCGCGCGGCAGACCGGGGTCACCTGGCTCTTCCTGCCGACTCTGGTTGCGGCCGTGCCGTTACTCGCCGTGCCGCTCGCGGCAGCGACTCTCGTCCTTGCAGTGGCGCGCCGGCGGGTGCTGGCAGCCGTGGGTGCGCTGTGCGTGGCGCTCATCTGCGCGTGGTGGCTGCCGGTGTTCACTCCCGGGCCCACGTCGGTGCTCGCCGCGAGTGAGGAGAAAGCCCCGAAACTGCGCGTGATGGCGTTCAACTCCATGGCGTCACCGGAAACCGGCCGCTACCTCGTCGCCGCCGTCGTCCGTGAACGCGCGGATGTGCTTGTCGTGAGTGAGTGCGGCCCGGCACTGCGCCGCGCGCTTGTGGCCGACGGCATCGAGAAGGTGCTTCCCCACCGTGTCGGCACCACGATGCTCACCGGTGTCATGGTCTGGTCGCGCGTGCCGATGCATGCCCGCGGCGCGGTCGCGCTGGCCTACGGCGGCGAAGTTGTCGACATCAGCGGCTTCGGTCCTGCCGCCGAGGGGCGCCTGCGACTGCTCGCCGCGCACCCGATGTCGCCCCGCTGGCGCGAGGGCGCGGCCTGGGCCGCAGACCAGCGCGCACTGCTCGCGGCGGCCAACCGGCTGCCCGACTCTGCCGTCATCGCCGGCGACCTGAACATGACCCGCGACCACGCCCCCTTCCGTGCGCTGCAAGGTCGCGGCTTCGTCGACGCACTCGACGCCACCGGCTCCGGCTGGCAGCCGACGTGGACGTACGGCCCGAACGGTCCCGGGCTGGCAACCATCGACCACATCCTCGGCCGCGGCGTTGGGCTTGCCGACTACCGAACTATCCGCATCCCCGGCTCCGACCACCGAGCCGTCGCCGTCACCGTGAGCACTCCCACCGCCCTAGGCTGACCACGTGCTGTCGACCGTGCGTGCGTACGCACGCGGGCCCGTCCTGACAGCCCCGGGGCCGCGCAGCGTCGAGATGATCCGCAGCATCGGCGCCATCCGCCGCGACCCGCTCACGTTCTTGGCCGCATCGCACGCCGCACACGGCCCCATCGTGCAGTTCCCGGTGCCGGTGCCGCCCGCTTACTCAGTCGCTGACGCAGCTGTCGCCAGACGAGTGCTGGTTGAGAATGCGCGCGGCTACGACAAGCAGACCATGCAGTACCGCGGCCTGTCGGTCCTCACCGGCGAGGGCCTTCTCACGGCCGACGGTGATGTGTGGCGTGCAGCCCGGCGCACGGTGCAACCGGCCTTCCACCACGAACTCGTCTCGCAGATGCGCGGCGCCGTCCTCGCCGCAGTCGACTCTGCCTGTGACCGTTGGCTCGCAGATCCGGCCGTGGACATCGAGGCTGAGATGATGCGCATCGCCTTGGAGATCGTCGGCACCACGTTGTTCAGCGCGGACCTCAGCGCCGAGGCCGCCGACCTCAGCGCCGCGACCATGCGCGCCCTCGACGCAGTCGTCTCCCGCGCGCAACGGCCGTGGGCCGCGTCGATGCGCATCCCCACGCCGGCCAACCGGGCGCTGCGCGCCAGCCTCGCCGCGCTCGACGCCGCTGTGGATTCACTCATCACACACCGGCTGCGCAACCCCGTGCAGCACACAGACATGCTCGCGCTGTTGATGCAGGCGCACGACGTGCGCGCCGGCCACGCTGTGCCGCGACCGGTGCGCGACGAGATCGTCACCTTCATCGTTGCCGGGCACGAGACTGTCGCCAGCGGCCTCACCTGGGCATGGCACCTGCTGCTGTCGCACCCAGAGCACCATCTGCGCCTTCGTGAGGCGGCCGTTGACGATGTGCAGGGGCAGGCGTACGCGCGCGCGGTGTTCGAAGAGGCGCTGCGCCTGTATCCGCCGGCGTGGCTCATCACCCGGCGCAGCACCGAGCCGGACACGCTGAGCGGCCACTCAATCCCCTGCGGCGCGCTGATCATCATCAGCCCGTGGGTCATCCACCGTGACCCGCGGTGGTGGCCCGAGCCGGAGGCCTTCAACCCGGAGCGGTTCCTGCGCGAGGACGACGCTCGCCGCCTCGCTTACCTGCCGTTTGGCATCGGTCAGCGCATGTGCATCGGCCGGGAGATGGCGCTGCTCGAGGGTGCGGTGGCGCTGGCCCGCATCGCCCAGCGCATGGAACTCACGCCCACTGGGCCCGGAGAAGTCGGGCGGATCGCGTCGGTGACGCTACGCCCCGCAACTCACATCACTGCGCTGGTTCGTCCCCGATAGTGCGCACGATGAGCTGGTCGTTGCCGCGCTGCTTGGCCGCATAGAGCGCGCGGTCGGCGGCATCGAGCACCTCGTTCTCGTTGACATCCAGCGAACGCTCCGGCGGCAGATACACCGCGCCGAATGTCGCGGTCACGCGCACGGTGCTGGAGTCGACCGACATCGGCTGGGCCAGCGCGGCTGCGAGGCGGTGTGCCAGGCCCGCCAACTCGGTAGCCCCGCTGACGCCGTCGGCGACCAAGATGAACTCATCGCCGCTGATGCGAGCCAGGGTGTCGGTCTCACGAGTCCACTCGCGCCACCGCGCCCCGATCTGTTGAAGCACAGCATCACCGGCGAGGTGCCCGAATCGGTCGTTGACGTCCTTGAAGTCGTCAAGGTCGCAGAAAACCAAGCCCATGCCGACCTGAGTCCGGGAGCACCGGCGGACAGAGTGGTTGATGGCCGTGGTGGCTGAGAAGCGGTTCGGCAAACCGGTCACTGGGTCGTGGTAGGCCATGTACACGAGGTCATGCGAGGGCTGCGGCCCAGGTGAGATGTCGCGCATCTGCAGAATGAGGAAACCCTGGGGCAAGGCAGTGACATCAACCCTGATGTGCCGGCTGCCGCGGGTGCCGGCCCACGCCATCTCCAGTGCGACCCGTTGCTGTTCCTGTCGGCGCACCTGCTCAATCGCGTGCAACAGCGCATCGACGCGTTCGGTGTGCGTGCTCAGCGCTGACTGCAGCGCATGCCAGTAGTCGTTGCCACGCGTGAGTGCGCTGAGGCCGAAGTCGCGCATCGTGGAGTCCCATTCGGGGCTGACCCACGACACCTGACCAGTGGGGGAGAGCAGGGCGACATGTCCGCCCCATGCCTGCAGCAAGGACTCCACACTCGGCTGGCCGTCATTGAGCACGCCGGCGGCCACAGCCGTGGACTGGGTCATACGACGACGTTAGGTGCTCGGTGGGCCCCGCCGCAGGACAATCCGCTGATTACCAGGTCAGTTGAACGCTGTCGGCGGCATCGCCGGTGTCTGAGTCAGTCCTCGGCGCGGATGCCCCGTAGCAGTCGGCGCACGGATTCCACCAGTTCCACCGGAGCTGTCCCGTCAGCCGCGGCCGTGGTCAGCCCGCACTCGGGTTCGTCGTGGGTGCACCCCCGCGGGCACTGCTGTGTTGCCGGATCCAGTGAAGGGAAGGCGTCGATGACGTCCTCGGCGCTCACATGTGCCAGGCCGAAGGAGCGGATTCCGGGGGTGTCGATGATCCAGCCGTCGTCGCCGTACGCCCACGCCTGTGCGCTGGTCGAGGTGTGCCGGCCGCGACCGGTCACGACGTTCACATCACCGGTGCGCCGCATGGCGTGCGGCACCAAGCCGTTGAGCAGCGTGGACTTGCCGACCCCGGAGTGGCCGACGAGCACCGTGGTGCGCCGCTGGAGCTCATGGCTCAGTTCCGGCATCGGCTCACCGTGTGCGGTGGTGAAAACCGGGATGCCGAGCGGGCGGTAGTAGTCCACGAGCGTGTCCGGCTCGGCGAGGTCGGTCTTGGTGACGATGAGCAGTGCGTCCATGCCCTCGGCGAACGCGGCGACAAGACACCGGTCGATGAGGCCGGTGCGCGGCTCGGGGTTCGCCGCGGCCGTGACCACCGCGAGGGTGTCCGCATTGGAGACGATCACCCGCTCCTGCGGGTCGGTGTCGTCGGCGGTCCGCCGGAGCGTGCTGCTGCGCTCCTGACGCTGCACGACGCGGGCGAGGGTTCCGGGATTGCCGGTGGTGTCTCCCACGAGACCGACGCGGTCGCCGACCACGATCCCCTTGCGCCCGAGGTTGCGTGCTTTCACGGCGGTGATGCGCAGGCCGTGATCGGAGTCCGGTGCGCAGGTGATGCGCCCGCGGTCCACGCCGACCACAGCGGCACTCACAGACTCCTCATGCGCCGGTTGGTCTTTCGACCGCCGCGCGGTGTTGCGCCGGCTCGGCCGCACCCTCACATCGTCTTCGTCACGCCAGCGGCTCATCGGCCCTCGCCTACCACCAGTTCGCCCCACATCTCGGCGAACCCTGGCATCGTCTTCGCGGTCACGGCGATGTCCGCCACGTTGACGCCCTCGGCCCCGAGGCCGAGGATGGCTGCCGCCGTGGCCATACGGTGGTCATCGAAACTGTCCAAGGTGGCCGCGCGCAGCGGTCCGGGGTTGATGGTGAGCGTGTCGCTGTCGTCGTCGTAGTCCGCCCCGCAGCCCACAGCGCGCAGCACCGAGATGATGGCGGCGACCCGGTCGGTCTCGTGGCCGCGGATGTGCGCCACCCCACGCAGTCGCGAGGGGCCGGAGGCGTACGCGCACATCGCCGCGAATGTCACCGCTGTTTCCGCGATGGCCGAGAGGTCCACGTCCACTGCCGCGAGCCGTCCCGGCCCGGTCACGCGCAAGCCTTCCTCGGTGCGCTCGACGGCGCACTCGAACTGCTCCAGCACCGCGACCACGTCAGCCAGCGGCTGCAGCGCGCTGCGGCCGAGGCCGCGGACGGTCACCTCGCCGCCGGTCACAGCCGCGGCTGCGATGAACGGCAGCGCATTCGACGCATCCGGCTCGACCTCCCAGTCGTGCGGGGTCATCCTCTGCGGTTGCACAGTCCACATCGCACCTGCACCGTCGCGGTCCCACTGAACGCCCACCCCGTGGGCGGCGAGCATCCGGCACGTCATCTCGATGTGGGGCAGTGATGGCACCTGCGCGCCGGAGGCGCTGCGGTGCTCGATCCGCACCTCGGAATCAGCACTCGCAGCGCTGAGCAACAACCCGGACACGAACTGGCTCGAAGCCGATGCGTCGAGGGTGACCACTCCGCCGGGCAGCCGCCCCTGCGCGTGCAGAGTGAAAGGCAAGCCCGCCGATGCATCGACGCTGACGCCAAGGTCGCGAAGCGCCTGCAGCACCGGGCTCATCGGCCGGGTCCGGGCGCTCATATCCGCGTCGAAGGTGATCGCGCCCCGCGCCAGCGCCGCCGCGGCGGGCAGGAAACGCATGACCGTCCCGGCCTGTCCGCAGTGCACGGTCACAGAGCCGACTTCAGAGCCGCTGCTGGGCGTCACCGACACCACATCGCCGGACCAGTCAATCTCGTGCCCGAGGCTGCGCAGCCCCTGGGCCATCACTTCGCTGTCGCGGGCGGAGAGTGCGTTGCGCACCACACCCGGGCCGTCGCTCAGGCACGCAAGCACCAGCGCCCGGTTGGTGATGCTCTTTGACCCGGGAACCCTCACAGTGCCCCGCACCGGACCGCGCGCCGCCGGCGCGCGCCACAACTCCGTCGGCATCGTCATCGTGTCCCAAGCGTAGTGACGCCGGTGGCATGCTGACCTCGTGTGCGGCCGCTATGCCCTGTCGGCAGACCGTGACGCGCTCGCACTCGAATTCGAGGTCGACGCCGTCACGGACACCCACCTGCCGCCGCGCTGGAACATCGCGCCCACCTCAGACATCTACATCGTCAAGGCGCGCCCCGAGGGCCCGCAGACTGTGCGTGAGCTCGTGGTCGCACGCTGGGGGTTGGTCCCGTCCTGGGCCAAGGACGAGTCCATCGGCTCGCGGCTCGCGAACGCCCGCGCCGAGACCGTCGCGGAGAAGCCGGCTTTCCGCCGCGCGTTCCGCGAGCGGCGCTGCCTGGTCGTCTGCGACGGCTGGTACGAGTGGCTGCCCGTCGCGCCAACCGTCCCCGGTTCGCGAGTGAAGAAGCAGCCGTACGTCATGACGGTGCAGGGTCGTCCGCACGCAGCCTTCGCCGGGCTCTACGAGTGGTGGCGGCCGCCGGGCAGCGACCCAGAGCAACCTGCGCTGCTCACCGCGAACCTGCTCACAACCGACGCGGTCGGCGCCGCCGCGCAGGTGCACGACCGGATGCCGGTGGTCCTCGACCGTGACCTGTGGGCGGCTTGGCTCGACCCCACGGGGGCAGCGGCTGCGCCGGACGTGCTCGCCCACGCCATCGCCGCCCTGCCTGACCAGCCGGTGTTGGTCCGGCCGGTATCGCCTGAGGTCAACTCCGTGCGCAACGAGGGCGCGTACCTCTGGGACGCGTTCGGCCCGCCCGATGCTCCTTCGAACCCAGAGGGAACCGACGCGGCCGCTGCTGCGTCTAATCGCGCGCAAGGGGAGCAGCACCTGCTCTTCTAAGGCCGAGTCGCCGCCCGCGGGTGTGTCCGTGGGTCGGTTTGCGCACAAGACGGGGGTCGGCGTAACTAACGTGACCGGTTTGCTACGAGTGGGGGGAGTTGCGTCGGACGGCGCACCGCTTCCGGGGGTATCCGTGGCCGACGGGGCGGCTAACGCTCCGGCAGGCTCGCCATCCGTCGGGAATAACCCCGCCCCGCAGCACGTTTGTGTGACCTGTGCTGCTCAATTCGGATCCGGGGTGTATGTCAGTCCCGTGGCTACACTCGCAAGCGCGGGGTAGTCATCTGACAACTCCGCCCGCCGGGGCGGACGTCGGGGCTCACGACCCTACGGCCGCACCGACCAGCCAAGCCAGCGCGACCAGCATCACTGCACGACCCAACCAAGCCGACCACAGCACCTCCCGTGACCGTAAGGAGACCACCACGAACACCGTCAGTGCCCAGTCCGACCCCGTCGACCCCGCCAACGCTTCCGCTGCTGCACCCTGCGCGGCCAACGCCTCCAGCGGCACCATCACCGCCACCGACGCCATCCCGGCACCGTCCCCAGCCGCAGACGGCCTCGTCGATCTTGAGACTGAGACCCGTGACGAGCGGTCGGCTCGGTTCGAGCGCGAGGTCTCCGGCTATCTGAACGGCCTGTACGGCGCGGCGATGAAGATGACCCGCAACCCCAGCGACGCACAGGACCTCGTCCAAGAGACGCTACTCAAGGCTTTCCGGTCCTTTCACCAGTTCAAGCCCGGCACCAACCTGCGCGCGTGGCTCTTCCGCATCCAGACGAACACCTACATCAACGTCTACCGAAAGCGCCAGCAGGCACCGGCCCAAGACTCCCTCGACGACCGCGAGAACTGGGAGTCCGACCGCATCGACCTCGACGGGCGTGCCCAGTCGGCTGAGGTGGAAGCGCTGGAGTCGCTACCGGACAGTGACATCGTTGACGCGCTGCTGGCACTGCCGGAGGAGTTCCGCCTGGCCGTCTACTTCGCAGACATCGAAGGCTTCTCCTACCGTGAGATCGCGGACATCATGGACACTCCCATCGGCACTGTGATGTCGCGGCTGCACCGCGGCCGCAAGGCGCTGCGCGGCCTCCTTCACGATGTCGCCGTCGAGCGCGGCTACATCCGACCCAAGGCAGGTGACGACGCATGAGCGCCGGCCGAGCCATCGCGTGCGCAGAGATCGCCGAGTGGCTCGACGCTTATGTGGACGGCGAGGCAGAGTCGTGCCCGGGCCTGAGTGAGCAGCAGTTCGTCGACCACTTGGTCGTGTGCCGGGATTGCCTCGAGCAGGTCCTGCTCGTGCGCCGCCTCAAGCGGCTCATGGCCACACGGGTCGCCCCGCAGGAGGCACCTTGGCACTTCCGCCAGAGCGTCGTGACTCAGGTGGTGCAGACCGCCCTCAGCGACCAGACGCTCTGGCAGTCCGAGTCCGTCTGGATCGAGCGCAGCTGAACCGGCTCGGTACTCCCGCCCGGTACCCCGGCTAGGCTGAACCCCTGCCGCCAGCGCGGCATGAGGCGCAGCGCAACCGCTGCCCGGAACCAGCAGGAGGCACCATGAGCAAGCGCGCTCGCAAGAAGAAGGCCCGTAAGAACAGCGGCGCGAACCACGGCAAGCGCCCCAACAGCTGATTCCCGCGCCATGCCAACGGTTGAGTACCGGGCCGAGATGGTCGCCAACGTGCTGACCATCCTCGTCTCGCCCGGGCAACCGGTTCAGCCAGGGGACACCCTGGTCATGCTGGAAAGCATGAAGATGGAGATTCCCGTGTTCGCCGAGGCGCCCGGGAAGGTTGGTGACATCCAGGTCCGCGAGGGGGATGTCGTCCAAGAGGGGGATGTGCTCGTCACAGTCGAGCCGTAGCGCCGCGTCACCATGCGCGGCAGCCGGAATCAGAGGACGCGTGCGGTCCGTTGAGCGCGGCGGCGCATCATGCGGCGCTCATCCTCGCTGGCCCCGCCCCACACGCCAGCCTCCTGGCCGGTGTCCAGAGCCCACTGCAGACACTCGGAGATTACCGGGCAAATCCGGCAGATTTGCTTGGCCGCCTCGATCTGGTGCAGTGCGGGCCCGGTGTTGCCGATGGGGAAGAACAACTCTGGGTCGCTGTCGCGGCAGGCAGCATCATGTCGCCAGTCCATGGCCCTGCTCCCTTCCGTTCAGTCCGCTGCAACGTTGTCGCGCGGGTACGTAGTCCGGTTCTGGACTCCTGTGCGCTTTTGTTTCAGTCACGACAGTAGTGCCCTTTGTCCGTTTCCGCTCTTTGTCCGGTTCTTCCGATGCTTGTCGTGCGGGCCATCCGCCGTTCCGGCACGCCCGTGAGCCTCGGGGCCCATGACCGGACACCCGCCGCTGTTGGTCGCGCCGGCCAGGGGGGACCAACACTTCGCCAAAGGAAACCGTTTCAAACCTTAGTCTGACACGCTTTGCATCGTACGCCAAGCGATTTAGCATGAAGATGCTCTGAGAAACAGGTCACGCCACCGTTGTATTCCCGGCGTGTCGGGCGGGATCGCACAGCCACATGAGTGTCGTGCGCCCGGGCGTGTCGCAATGGCGCGAATTCGAGGTCGCCCGAGGCCTCATGTGGCGGCACGTGGATCGCGCCACAGCCTCCTAGGCTGCGTGGCATGCCCACCGGAGCATCGGCAGACCGCGGGAGACCCGCACCCGGACAGCGCCGCCCGTGGTGGCGGGTCCTTGCTGCGGTGGTGCTGTGGGCTGAAGCAGCCGGGCTTGCCGGCTTGGCGGTGAGCGCGTTGATCGTGTCACGCCACACGCACGGGTGGACATCAGACACCCCCGCATCGCAGGTGGCGGTCAGCGAGGTCGTCGTGTACCTCCTCATGGCCGTTGGCGTGGCGGCGGTTGGCTGGGCCGCAATGACCAGCAGGGGGCGGATGTGGACTCCAAGCGCGCTGCTGCAGGCATTCGCACTCGTGGCTGCGTGGCCGCTGCTGAAGTCTGACCAGCCCGGCTACCGGATCATGGGCGTGCTCACCGCAGTGGTCGCCCTCGTCGGCGCTGTTGCGCTGGTGCAGTGGGCTCGGCATGAGGGAACCCACGGGCAGGCGCAGCCCAGAGCCTGAGCCAAGCGGCGCAGCACGCCAGACGGGGACGTCGAGGCGGTGACACCGCGGTCGCGAGGCCGACTGCGTCGACGCACCTGTCAGGCCGCAGACTCATCCGCCGACCATGCGCCCATGTGTTACGGGGCGGCGCGGTCCGTCGATGCGACCATCGAGCCTGCGACTCAGGCGCTCGAACGCATGTTGTGTCGGCGGTCGTGGACCTTGGCCGGTCAGGTGCCGGCCCACTCGCGCATCCGTTCCAAGGCGCGCGTGAGCAGTCTGGAGACGTGCATCTGGGAGATGCCGACATCCTCGGCGATGGCCGACTGCGACCAGCAGTTGAAGTACCGCAGCACCACGATG
>JAGWWW010000067.1 GCA_018970205.1 Actinomycetales bacterium | reverse complement strand
TGCGGGTGGCATGTCGTCACCGTCTGGGAGCACGAGGATGTGCGCACCGCGGCTGACCGCATCGAGGCAGACGTGCGAGCCCGTCGCTGACGGCAATCCGGTCGAGCGCGCACTATCCTCCGGTGGCGTGCGTGTCAGACCGCAGTGCCCGTGATTGACGGCACATCCGCCGCCCAGGCAACTGCGGGTGTGCCGCTGTACGACGTACTAGGCAAACGCCAGCGACCGCTTCGCGAGCCCCATCCAGTACCCGTCGATGACCGTCGTCGGAGGTGCCTGTGCATCCGTCGCGGCGCCCAAGGCGACGAACAGTGGCGTGAAGTGCTCGACCGTGGGGTGCGCGTACGGCATGCCGGGGGCCGAAGATCGGTAACGCATCAGCGTGTCCACGTCACCACGCGCAAGCGCGTCCGCCGCCCAGAGGTCGAAGTCCACTGACCAGCCGGGCGCCTGTGCGTCGACGCGCCAGTCGCGCAGGAACGGCAAGCCGTGTGTGAGGAAGCCAGACCCGATGATGAGCACGCCCTGTTGGCGCAGCGGCCGCAGCGCCGCTCCTAGCGCCAGCAACGTCTCCGGGTCATGTGTGGGCAAGGACATCTGCAGCACCGGGATATCCGCATCGGGATACATGATCCGCAGCGGCACCCATGCGCCGTGGTCGAGCCCACGCGAGGTGTGCTGGTGTACGGCGACCGTCGCCGGCAGCGTCGCGCGCACGAGGCTGGCGATCGCCGAGGCATCGGGTGTGTCGTAACGCATCGAGTAGAACTTCGGTGCGAAGCCGCCGAAGTCGTACACGACGTCCGCGTTCGCGTGGGTGGCGGACAGACCCACCGGCGCGGACTCCCAGTGCGCTGAGACGATCAGGATCGCCTGCGGCCGCGGTAGGTCGGCCGCGAGTCGCGCCAGTTGCCCGCTCCAGACGGGGTCGTCGAGCAACATCGGTGCGCCGTGCCCGATGTACAGCGCTGGCATCACAGCAGCACCGCCCGCCTGAGCCGTCGTGTCACTCACGGTTTAGGAACGAGGCTGCGGGATTGCGACTGGAAGATCCACCCACTGGGGATGTTGCGCGGCGTGCTGCCCGTGAGGTTCGTGGCGACCACACCCGTCAGTGTCGCCCCGCTGATGTCAGTGCCGCTGAGGTTCGCCCCGACGAGGTTCGCATTCGTGAGGTTCGCGCCGATGAGCGTGGCCGCGCCGAGGTTCGCGCCGGTGAGTTTCAACCCGGACAGGTCCGCCCCGAGGAGGTTGGCGCTCGTCAGATACGCCCACGGCCCGACGAGGTAGGCCTGGCGCAACGCCCAGTCGGCCGGCAGTGATGCTGGCACCCCGACGATTCCCTCGCTGCGCACGGACTTCAGCGTCGCGCCGGACAAGACCGCGTCAGTGAGGTCTGCTTTGCGCAGGTCCGCACCTGTCAAGTCGGCATCCGTCAGGTTTGCCCCGCGCAGGTTTGCCCCGCGCAGGTCGACGGAGTTGATCAGGACCGCGTGGCTCAGGTTTGTGCCACTGAGATCGGCGGCGAGCATCACTGCAGCCTTCAAAGATGCGCCGGAGAGGTTCAAGCCTGAGAGGTTGGCGGACTGCAGGTCGACTGACTCGAGGTTGAGCCCGCGCAGGCTTGACCCGGACACCGCGTGAAGATCGGCGCCGGCAAGGTGCGCCCCCTTGAGCAGCACATCAGTCATGCGCGCGCCTGTGAAGTCAGCCCCATCGAGGTACGCACCGGTGAGGTCCGCGCCCTCGCCGACTAGATACCCGCCGATGAGCAACCACTCTTTGGGCAGTTTCGGCGTCCCCGTGATGAGTCCGGACTGCACGCGCCGCAAGGTTGCCGAGGTCAGGGTCGCCCCGTCCAGCGTCGTCGATGCGAGTTTGGCCGCCGAGAGGTCCGCGCCGGTCAGGTCCGCGCCGGTCAGGTCCGCGCCGGTCAGGTCGAGGCGAGCCAGGTTCGCGCCTTGCAGGTTCGCTCCCCGCAGATTCGACCCTGCGCCGACCACGTAGCCGTTGATGAACGCCTGCCCCTTGCGCAGCGGCGCGACCGCTGCCGAAGTAGCCGACCACGTTTGTCCCGACGAGGCCTTCGTGGTGACCGTGACGGTGTACGACTGCCCCGCCCGCAGGCCGTAGATCGTGCACCCGGACTTGCCGATCAGGCACGCCCCGGCCCGCGTCGATGTCCCTGCTTCCGCCGCCCACACGTCGTAGGTCACCGACTTTGCGGGGTTCGAGGTGTCCCATCTCACGGTGAGACGGCTCTCGGCTGGCTCCACGCTCAGCCCGGTCACAGCACTGGGCTCACTTCCAGATCCGCTCTGTTTGGCGTACTTCACCGTGAACGTGAAGACGCCGCTGGATTTGACTGTCACCTTTCCGGATGCCGGCTTCGGCGTGTACGTCACGCCCGACTTGATCACGGCCTTGGCGCTGATGGAGTACGTCCCTGGGGTGAGGCCCTTTAACGTGGTGGTCTTGGTCATCAGGCTCTGAAAGCCGGTCTTGCTCGCCGAGGTCTGCTTGGGACCGGTCACGGTGACTCTCGGGGGCAGCGGCGTCGTGCCAACAATCATGACCTTCAACGAGTTCTTGAAGGCAGCGCTCGGCATCTGCGCAGCGGCCACTGCCGACACGCCTGCCGAGGCCGCAAGGGCCGACAACGCGGCAAGGGCGGCCGTTGTACGCGTCGCACGCTGAGTCACACGCCTTGGACGTAGCCGGCCGCCCCTGAGGTTGCGCTCGGCACCGGCCAAATCATTCGTCATGGCTGGTTCCTCGAGGCTGCTTCCCGTGCTTGGTCTCCCAGGCCGACAACTGCTTCTCCAGCGCCTTCATCAGCTCCCACACATGCGTCGGGGGAATCCGCACCCGACTGACCAAGGTGGTGTTGACCAACGGTCGGCTGACCCCGTCCTCGCCCACCTGCGGGCGAATCGGCTCGGTGACGCACAAGAAGTCGATGACGCACGTCTCCGGGGTGGTCCACACGGATGCGTAGTCCGCGTGGACACCCGCCGCCGCACCCGGTTGCACATCAACGTTGAGAATCGGCTCGGCCATGAACGCATGGTAGCCAGCGCCTTGGGCTGAGGGCGATGCGCGCGACATGGACGCAACCACGGCTCACCGCTGTCGGCTGCGTCTCATAGGTCCCACTCAACTCACTGATGCGCGCAGGCGAGTCTCGCCGGCCGCGCGCCTAGTAGCGGCCGGTCGAAATCGCGGTAGGTCGGCATCCGTGCGGCGCTGACTCGGCCGCCGCAGGTCCGCATCCGTGCGGCGCTGACTCGGCCGCCGCAGGTCCGCATCCGTGCGGCGCTGACTCGGCCGCCGCAGGTCCGCATCCGCGCGGCGCTGACTCGGCCGCCGCAAGTCCGCATCCGCGCGGCGCTCATCCGACCTGCGCAATCCGTCTGCGCCTGTCAGTGTGGGTCTGCTCAGTACCGTCCGCCCGGCGACCGTTCACCCGTTGGGTCCAGCCTGGCGAGGATGCGGTCCATGATGCGCGCGAGGCCAGCCACATCCTGGGCATCGAGGGCGTCGAAGACCACCTGCCTAACGCGCTCAACATGACTCGGGGCGGTCGACTGCACGGCCTCCAAACCTGCCGCTGTGAGGCTCGCTTGCTGGCCGCGCCGGTCCGTGGTGCTGGGCTGCCGGATCACCCAGCCGCGACCTTCGAGCCGGTCGATGGTGTGGGAGACGCGCGACGGGGATGCTTGCGCGCGCCGGGCCAACTCACGCATCCGCAACGTTCGGTCGGGGGCTTCCGAGAGCATGGCCAGCACCCAGTACTCATGCATCCCCATGCCGTGCTCATCGCGAAGGTGTGAGGCCAAGTCATGGGGGAGCAGTTCTGCCACCGCGATCAGGCGACGCCAGGCGACCTGCTCGTCGTCACTCAACCAGCGCGGATCCACGGCTCAGAAGGTAGTGCACCGCCCATCCCCATCCCGGACTCCCGACAATCACGCGATGGCGGGATGTCTCGACGGGATGCCCCCGTGACGCATGTCCGCTGACCGCCCGTCACGGGGGATGGTTTCTTCACGTTGGCCACATCTTGGTCGGCAGGGTCGCCCTGCCGCATGTCACGCATGTGACTGTCAGCGCACTTTGGAGGGTCTGCCTGACCTTGGCCACATCATGGTCGGTGGCG
>JAGWWW010000066.1 GCA_018970205.1 Actinomycetales bacterium | reverse complement strand
GCTCGCTGTGTCGCCGCTCAGCCCGTTGAAGGAGTTCCAACTCGCCCGCATCACCTGCTTCGTCAACCCCTCAGCCGGCGTACGCGACATCTGCTTCCAGCAAATCCAGTCGCGCATCGCCGTCGGCGCCGGCGGCGTCACCGGGCAAGGGTTGTTCCACGGCCAGCAGACCCAGGGCCGGTTCGTCTCCTTCAACTACACCGACTCAGTCATCTCCGTCGCGGGGGAGGAGCTCGGCCTGCTCGGCTGCCTGGTCATCCTCGGGCTGCTCACGACCATCATCTGGCGCGGCTTGGTCATCGCGAAGCGGGCGCCGGACCTTTTCAGCCGCCTCGTCGCCGTCGGTGTCGTCTGCTGGTTCGCATTCCAGTCCTTCGAGAACATCGGCATGAACCTCGGCATCATGCCCATCACCGGCGTTCCCTTGCCGTTCATGTCCTACGGGGGCTCCGCGATGTTCGCCTGTTGGCTGGGCATCGGCCTGCTCGTCAACGTGCACAGTGCCACCCGCGCCAGCATCCTGCGCGCCTGACGAACACGCCACTTGCACCTGTGGCCCTCCCACGCCCGCGGCTACCATCACCCCCGTGACCATCGCCCCGGACCTCGACGCCCGCTACCGACTCGGCCACAGCGTCTTCGACGCCCTCGAGCAACTGCTGCCGCTGGTGAAGAAGCCCGTGCAGTACGTGGGCGGCGAGGTCAATGCCGTGGTCAAGGAATGGGACAGCGCCGCCGTCCGCTGGTGCCTGATGTACCCAGACGCGTACGAGGTCGGCATCCCCAACCAGGGCGTGCAGATCCTCTACGAAGTGATCAACGAGATCCCCGACGCCATCGCCGAGCGCACCTACGCCGTCTGGCCCGACCTCGAAGCGCTCATGCGCGAGCACCGGGTGCCGCAGTTCACCGTCGACGGCCACCGGCCGGTCGGCGCCTTCGACATCTTCGGCCTGTCGTTCGCCACCGAGCTCGGCTACACCAACATGCTCAACGCCATCGACCTCGCCGGGATCGCGCTGCATGCGCGCGACCGCGGGGAGCACGACCCGGTCGTCGTCGCCGGCGGCCACGCAGCATTCAACCCCGAGCCGATCTCAGACTTCATCGATGCGGCCGTCCTCGGCGACGGCGAGCAGATAGCCATCGCCATGACCGACATCGTTCGCCAGTGGAAGGCCGAGGGCCGCCCCGGCGGCCGGGTCGAACTGCTTGCGCGCATGGCCCGCACCGGCGGCGTGTACGTCCCCGCGTTCTTCGATGTGGAGTACCTGCCCGACGGCCGCATCCGCCGGGTTGCGCCGAATCGCAGCGACATCCCCTGGCGGGTGTCCAAGCAAACCGTGATGGACCTCGACGAGTGGCCGTTCCCCAAAGCACCGCTGGTCCCGGTCGCCGAGAGCGTGCACGAGCGCATGAGCGTGGAGATTTTCCGCGGCTGCACCCGCGGCTGCCGCTTCTGCCAGGCCGGGATGATCACCCGGCCGGTACGCGAGCGCAACATCGAGACCGTCGGCGCGATCGTCGCCAACGGCCTGGCCAAGACCGGCTACGAGGAGGTCGGCCTGCTCTCCCTGTCCAGTGCGGACCACTCCGAGATCGGGGAGATCGCCAAGCAACTCGCAGACAGGTACGACGGCAGCGACGTCAGCCTGTCCCTGCCAAGCACCCGCGTCGACGCGTTCAACATCGACCTCGCGAACGAGCTCTCCCGTAACGGTCGCCGCTCCGGCCTCACCTTCGCACCCGAAGGCGGCTCCGAGCGCATGCGCAAGGTCATCAACAAGACCGTCTCCGAGGACGACCTCATCCGCACGGTCAGCGCGGCGTACGCCGCGGGCTGGCGGCAGGTGAAGTTGTATTTCATGTGCGGACTGCCAACGGAGACCGACGAGGACGTGCTGCAGATCGCGGAGATGGCGAAGAACGTCATCGACGCCGGCCGCAGGGTCACCGACGGCCGCGACATCAAGTGCACCATCTCCATCGGAGGTTTCGTGCCCAAACCGCACACGCCGTTCCAGTGGGCGGGACAGGCGTCGCCTGACACCATCGACAACCGCCTCGCGAAACTTCGTGAGGTCGTCCGCGGCGACCGCAAGTACGCCAAAGCCATCGGTGTGCGCTACCACGACGGCAAACCCTCGGCCGTAGAGGGATTGCTCTCACGCGGCGACCGCCGCGTGGGCGCGGTCATCGAAGCCGTCTGGCGCGACGGCGGTCGGTTCGACGGCTGGAGCGAGCATTTCTCCTACGAACGCTGGCAGCGCTGCGCCGAGGACGCGCTTGCGGGCACCGGCGTGGACATGCAGTGGTTCACCGAGCGCGAGCGCGACCTCGTCGAGGTCCTGCCCTGGGACCACCTGGACTCCGGCCTGGACAAGCAGTGGCTGTGGGACGACTGGCAAGACGCGTTGAACGAGGTCGAGATCGACGACTGCCGCTGGAGCCCGTGCTTCGACTGCGGTGTCTGCGACCAGATGGGCACCGACATCCAGATCGGGCCGACCGGCCGCACGCTGCTGCCGCTCACGGTCGTCAACTGAACATGGCCAGCCGTCCCGACCCCGGACGCGTGGCCGTGCCGGTGGCGCAGCGTCTGCACATGCGTTACTCCAAGCACGGCCGCATGCGTTTCGCCAGCCACCGCGACTTCCAACGTGCATTCGAGCGCGCGCTGCGTCGCGCGGAGGTCCCGGTGGCGATGAGCGCTGGATTCAGCCCGCACCCGCGCATCTCGTACGCCAACTCCGCCCCCACCGGCGCGGCGAGCCTCGCGGAGTACGTCGAGGTCGCGCTCACCCGCGAATGCGACCCTGAAGTGGTCCGCCAGCGCGTCAGCGACGCCCTGCCGGAGGGGTTCGACCTCGTCACGGTCGTGGTGGCGGCTGACCGCGACCTGCCGAGCCGGCTACACGCCAGCGTCTGGCGCATCGAGTTACCCGGCGTGGCTGCCCAGACGGCCTCTGCGGCGGTGCAGACCTTCCTCGCAGCAGAGGAGGTCGTCGTGAGCCGGATGATGAAAGACGGCATCCGCCGCTTCGACGCTCGCGGCGCCGTGTGCGCGTTAAGCGTGGGCGACCCGGAGCAAGGTCAGACGTGTGCCATACTGAGCGCGGTCGTCCGGCACCAAGCACCGGCCGTACGACCAGATGACATCCTCACCGCGCTGCGCGAGCAGGGCGGTCTGGTGCCAGCCGCGCCGCCTCGTGTGACTCGGCTAGCCCAAGGGCCGTTGTCCGCCGACGCCCAGCAGGTCGCAGACCCGCTGGTGGAAGTCACAGGCTGACCGCCACTCGGAACGCAGGCCATCCAGCCGGCGTCGGGAGTGTCATCACCCACCAGATTTGTGTCGTCGCCCCCGGCGTCGACAGCAGAAGGCAGCGACCGCTGCTGGAGCACCAGCGTCATACCGCTCGTGCCCCCGGCCCAGCCGCGCAGGACTCAGGTCCTCGCCAGGCGTGTCCGCCGGACACTTGCTGGAACCGCTCGCTCCGCCGGTCGCTCACGACAGGAGTTTGAGCATGGCCGAAGAACCCACTGGCACACCCGCATCCGGCGCCGCGCCGACCGCCCCCCGAACCCGCCGCCGCGCCGCTGCGCGGCCCGCAGGCCCGCCGTTGGTTGAGGCTGCCGCCCAACCCGCGGCGACCTCCACGTCCACACCCGCCAAGACGACCAAAGCGGCCAAGGCGGCCCGTCCCAAGGCGTCGAAGCCTGCGCAGTCGGCTAAGAGCACGTCGGAACAGCCCGCCGGCGCGACAGCTGAGGCGGCATCTGCATCGGCCCCCGCTGCCCGCCGAACGCGCGGAAAGGCAGCATCCGCTGCAGGCGCCGCAACTGAGCCTGGCGGCACCGTCGCAACCGCACCAGTCGCCGCCGTGCTGACCCCCATCTTCCAAGCCCCCGACGTCGCTGCCGCGCCGGCCAAGCGCACCCGCGCCGCCAAGCCGGCCGCCGCCGGTGACGCAGGCGAGGCGCCCGTCGCGGACGGCGCTGGTGAGGCATCCGACGCTGACTCCGGGGACTCCGGCGCCGAAGGCGGTTCGCGCCGCCGCCGCCGTGGCGGCCGTGGTCGGGGCAGCAAGTCCAAATCCACTACGGGCGAAAGCGCGGCCGATGGCGGTGAGGACTCCGCCTCCGAGTCTGAGGCTGACGAGGGTGACGATTCCGGCGCAGGTTCCTCCAAGCGCCGCCGACGCCGCCGACGCGCAGGCGCAGGTGACGGCGAGCCCGGCGCGGAGTCCGGCGATGACGTCGCCACCGTGGTCCACGTCCGGCAGAGCCGGGAACCGTCCGCGCGAACTGCGGCTGGGGGCTCCGTGCGGCTTGAGGCCCGCAAGCAGCGCCGCCGCGAGGGCCGCGAAGGCACCCGGCGCCGCACAGTCATCACCGAGGCCGAATTCCTCGCCCGTCGCGAGTCCGTCGACCGGGTCATGGCGGTACGCGACCGCGAGGGCATCACTCAGATCGGCGTCCTCGAA
>JAGWWW010000021.1 GCA_018970205.1 Actinomycetales bacterium | reverse complement strand
ACTCGATGGTCATGCTCACGGCGACACCTCGTGCAAACCCGACCACGTGCACACATCGGCCGGCACTCTCATGTCACAGTCGTGCACCGTCGACTTGCGAGCGCTCACGGCGCCACCGGCTTGAAATCCGAGGCGGCCACTGCATCGGGCTCGCGAAGGTACGCGGGGAACGGCGCCAGCCCGCCGTCGGCCGTCGCGCGCACCGCAATCACTGCCAAGGCAACTGCTTCATCCACGGTCGGCTGCAACTGTGCGCAACCGGCGGCGTCGAAAACCTCGCGGTACCGCTGGCCGCCGTCCCCGATGACCGGCAGGCTCCGGTATGCCTCCGCCACGTCGCGCGCTGGGCTGACGGTGACGGTCTCCATCTGCAAGACGCCGTCAATGATGAGCGCGCTGAACACTTCCTTGCGGCGGGCGTCGGTGGCGACCACGAACCGCGCCGGCGCGGGGTCAATCGTCGCTGCCACTGCGGCCAACGATGAGAAGCCGACCAGGGGAACCGACAGTGCGTGGGCGAGTGCGTGCGCATGTGCCAGACCGATGCGCAATCCTGTGTAAGGCCCGGGGCCCACCCCGACAGCGACGGTGCTGAGGTCGGCCATCTCCGCGCCCGCCTCGCGCAACAACTCCTGCGTCAGCGGCACCAGACACTCCGCAGGCGACATCGCCACGGACCGCCCGCGCGCAGGGCTTCCGGGGGCGAGCAGGGCGACCGTTGTGCGGTTGACCCCTGCGGTGTCGAGTGCGAGCAGCATGGCGGGCGCAAGGCTACTTCGGCAGCGCGGCCGCAGCTTCAGCCAACGTCGGCGGAAGCGTCACCAGCCGAACATCGTCCTCGCGGCCGCGGTCGATCGTGATGGCCAGCGGGTCGGAGCCGGCGAGCACATGCGCACCCCACTCCACGAAGGCCACCGCGCCCTCGAGTTCGTCATCGAGGTCCAACGCCGAGAGGTCATGCGGGTCGGCCAACCGGTACGCGTCGACATGCACGAGGTTCATCGCCGACCCACGATGGCTGCGCGCGATGACGAAGGTCGGCGAGGTGACCGCCTCAACCACTCCGAGCGCACGCGCCGCGCCCTGCACGAACGTGGTCTTGCCGGCGCCGAGGGGGCCGTTGAGGACGACCAGGTCCCCCGGCTGCACCAGGGCGGCGACCGCCGCGCCGAGAGTCTGCATCTGCTCAGGAGTACGCACCTGCACGGTAACGCCGGCGAGGGGATCCCTCATGATGCTCAGCCGCCGACGTAGACCCGCGCGGCACGGGCGCCGAGCCGGGTGATGATCTCGTACGAGATGGTGCCGCAGGCGCGCGCGAACTCCTCCACCGTCGGCTCGCCCGAGTCACCCGGGCCGAAGAACGTGACGACATCGCCGACTGCGACCGGGTGCGCGCCGATGTCGATGGACACCTGGTCCATGCTCACGCGTCCGGAGATGGTGAAGCGCCCGCCGTTGATCTGCACCGGCGCGCTGTTGCCGGCGCTGCGCGGGACTCCCTCGGCGTATCCGGCGGCTGCGACGACGACCGTGGTGTCGTGAGTCGCGTGGTAGGTGTGCCCGTATCCGATGCCGTGGCCGGCGGGCAGTTGCTTCACCGCGAAGACCGGTGCACGGAAGGTCATCGCTGGCCGCAGACCGAAAGCCGCGCCGTCTGCGGGAATGGGCGAGACGCCGTACACAGCCAGGCCCGGGCGCACGAGGTCGAAGTGCAGGTCTGGGCGGGTCAGGGTCGCTGCGGAGTTGGCGAGATGTCGCAGGCGGATGTCCAGGCCGACTGACTGCGCCTGCTCCGCCCCGGCGATGAAAGCAGCACGCTGGGCGTCGATGGTCGGATGGTGCGGGTCGTCGGCGAAAGCTAGATGCGACCACACCCCACAGACATCCACCAGCGCCGTGTCCAGAGACGCCGCAGCTGCGAGCAGCACATCCCACTGCTCCCCTAGTGGCGCACCCTCGCGGCCGAGGCCGGAGTCCAGGGCCAGGTGAACGCTCGCGCGGCCGCCAGCGGCGCGGGCGGCGGCGGCGATGGCTTCGAGCGCTTCGGGCGCGGCGGCGCTGACCGCCACATCGAGGCTCACTGCGGTGGCGAAGTCTGATTGCGCGCCGGTGCGCCAAGCGAGGATGCTGCCGGTGTCGCCGGCCGCCCGCAGGGCAGCCGCCTCGTCGATGCCCACCACTCCGAGCCACTGCGCCCCGCCGGCGCGGGCCGCGCGAGCGGACGGGATCAGCCCGTGCCCGTAGCCGTCGGCTTTCACGACCGCCATGACCTGCGCGGTCGGCGCATGACGGGCGAGCAGGGCGGTGTTGTGAGCGATGGCGTCGAGGCTGACGCTGACCGTCGCGTTGTCGAAGGCGCTCACCCGCGCAATCCTCGCATGACCGCGCCGAGGGCGTCAGCGACATCGAGGGCGGTGACGCTGAACACCGCGCTGGCGGCGGCGCGCCCGGCCAGCGAGTGTGCGCGCACTGCCGCGGCAGCGACCTCCGCGGTGGCCCCCATCGTCAGACTCCCCTGTGCTGATACCTGCGCTGCGAGCATGGACGCGCACAACCCGGCGAGCACGTCGCCGGTGCCGGCGGTGGCGAGTTCCGGGCCGCCGATGTCATCGACGTCGACCAATCCGTCGGCGGTGGCGACGACGGTGCCTGGGCCCTTGAGCACCACCACCGCGCCGGTCTTGTGGGCCAGCAGCACTGCAGCCTCCGAGCGGTGTGCCGGCAGGCCGGGCAGCAGCCGCAAGGCCTCGCCGAAGTGCGGGGTGATGACCACGGGCACCTCGCGGGTGTGAACTTGCGATGCCGCCTGCGCGTCGTGTCGCAACACATCAAGTGCGCCGCCGTCGACGACGACCACGGCTGGTGTGCCCAACACCTGCCGGAGCACGTCGGTCAACCATGGCTCTGCGGCGGCGGTGCCCGACCCAATCGCCACTGCGGCAGCACCTGCGAGGGTGTCGAAGTCTGCGTCGGCGCTGGTGACCACGTCGGGGAATCTCTGCAGCACCAAGGTGCGACAGAGTTCGTCGGGGCTGATGTGGCGCACATACCCCGCACCGCCGCGACGCGCTCCGGCGACGCATAACACCGCCGCACCCGGGTACGTCTCGGATCCGGCGACGACCGCGACCACGCCGCGGGTGTACTTCGTGGCGTCAGTGGGCAATGCCGAGGGGGTCACGGGCGGTCTCACTGGGGCGCTGCAGCGCCGAGCGCCACCACGGTGGCCATCGCGAAGCCGCCGTCGTGGCTCAGGGAGATCTCCCACACGGCCCAGCCCTGTGCCTGCGCCGCTGCTGCGACCGAGCCGCTCAGCCGCAGCGAGGGTCGACCGTCCTGCAAAGTGATGACCTCACAGTCATGCCAGGAGAGCCCGGAGGGTGCGCCGAGGGCTTTGGCAACAGCCTCCTTCGCAGCGAAGCGCGCCGCCAGCCGGTGCGCTGCCGGGTCGCCGGCGAGGCTGTCGAGTTCGGCGTGAGTGAAGAGGCGCTCGCGCATGCGGGGGGTGCGACGAAGGGCTGAGGCGAACCTGTCGACGGCGACGAGGTCTGTGCCGAGTGCGAGGACCATGTTGTTTCCCGCTAACTGCTCGCGCGCCGGGTCACTCGACGGTGACGGACTTGGCGAGGTTGCGCGGCATGTCCACGTCGTGGCCCTTCGCGGTCGCCAGCTCGCAGGCGAGGATCTGCAGCGGGACGGTCGCGAGCAGCGGCTGCAGCAACGTCGGCGCCTCCGGGATGCGGATGAGCACATCCGCGAACGGGGCGACCGCCTCATCGCCCTCCTCGGCGATGACGATGGTCTTGGCGCCGCGGGCGCGGACTTCCTGGATGTTGCTGACGATCTTCTCGTGCAGCACGTCTCGGCCGGTCTTCGGCGGGACGACCACGACCACCGGCATCCCATCCTCGATCAACGCGATAGGGCCGTGCTTGAGTTCGCCGGCGGCGAAGCCCTCGGCATGCATGTAGGCGAGTTCCTTGAGTTTCAGCGCGCCTTCGAGCGCAACCGGGTAGCCCACGTGGCGGCCGATGAAGAGCACGGAGGTGGCGTCGCTGAGGTCGCGCGCGACCTGCCGCACGTGCTCGGTGGTGTCAAGCACGAGGTCGATGCGCCGGGGCATGTCGTCGAGTTGGGCGAGCACGCCGGCGATCTCGTCGGCGAACTTGGTCTTGTGGACCTGCGCAAGGTAGAGGCCGAGCAGGTACGCGGCGACGACCTGCGTGAGGAACGCCTTGGTCGAGGCGACCGCGATCTCCGGGCCGGCGTTGGTGTAGAGCGCTCCGTCGCTCTCGCGCGGGATGGTGGCGCCGCGGGTGTTGCAGATGGCGAGGACCTTCGCGCCCTGCTCCTTGGCGTGGCGCAGGGCCATGATGGTGTCCATAGTCTCGCCGGACTGGGAGATGGCGATGACCAGCGTGCGCGAGCCGACGATGGGGTCGCGGTAGCGGAACTCGCTGGCCAACTCGACCTCGCACGGGATGCGCGTCCAGTGCTCGATGGCGTACTTGGCGATCATGCCGGCGTGGTACGCGGTGCCGCAGGCGACGATGACCACCTTGGAGATGTCGCGGAACTGCTCCTCGGGGATGCGGATCTCGTCCAGCGTCAGCAGCCCGCCGGACATCCGGCCCAGCAGGGTGTCCGCCACGGCTTTCGGCTGCTCGGCGATCTCCTTGAGCATGAACAGGTCGTAGCCGCCGCGCTCGGCGGCGGCGGCGTCCCAGGTGACCTCGAACTCGGTGACCTCCGCGTCGCGGCCGTCGAAGTCGGTGACGGTCACGCCGTCGCGAGTGATCTGCACGACCTGGTCTTGCCCGAGCTCGATGGCGTTGCGAGTGTGCTCGATGAACGCCGAGACATCGGAGGCGAGGAAGTTCTCCCCCTTACCGCGCCCCACGACCAGCGGGGAGTTGCGGCGCGCAGCCACGACCACATCGGGCTGTGCCGCGACGATGGCGACGAGGGTGAACGCCCCGTTGAGTCGGCGGCACACCCGGCGCATCGCCTCCATCAGGTCGCCGTCCACGGTGGGGAGGACGATCTGCAGCAGGTGGGCGACGACCTCGGTGTCGGTCTCCGAGCGCAACTCGATGCCCAGGCTGGTGAGCTCGGTGCGGATCTCGGCGAAGTTCTCGATGATGCCGTTGTGAATCACGGCGACGCTGCCGTCGCTGCTCACATGCGGGTGCGCGTTGGTGTCGGTGGGGCCGCCGTGGGTGGCCCAGCGGGTGTGCCCGATGCCGATGCCGGAGTCTGCGAAGGGGTCGTTGGCGATGACTTCCTGCAGGTTGGCGAGCTTGCCGGCCTTCTTGCGGGTGCTCAAGCCTTCGGCGGTGATGACCGCGACGCCGGCGGAGTCGTAGCCCCGGTACTCCAGCCTCTGCAACCCGGAGACCACCACGTCAACTGCGGACTTGGGCCCTACATAGCCGACGATTCCACACATGCGCGTCAGCCTAGCCCGCGGATGACAGCCGCGAGGCTGCCTGCGACTTCCTCAGCCTGCTCCTGGCTCGGCGCCTCGACCATGACCCGCACCACTGGCTCTGTGCCAGAGGGACGTAGCAGCACGCGGCCGGTCTGGCCGAGCATGGCCTCGGCGGCCAAGACCGCCTCGGCGACCTCCGGCGAGGCCGCGACGACCGCCTTGTCCACGCCCTTGACGTTCACCAGCACCTGCGGCAGTTTCGTGACCACGGATGCCAGGTCTGCCAGGGACATGCCGCTGCGGGAGACCTCGGCGAGCAGGTGCAGTGCAGTGAGGATGCCGTCGCCGGTGGTGGCGTGCTCGGACATGATGACGTGGCCGCTCTGCTCGCCGCCGAGGGTGTAGCCCTCCCGGCGCATCTCCTCGAGCACATATCTGTCCCCGACTGCGGTGGCCAGCACCTCGATGCCGGCGTCGCGCATGGCGAGCGTGAAGCCGAGGTTGGCCATCACTGTGGAGACGACTGTGTCACGGTGCAGCAGGCCGCGCTCGCGCATGCTCAGCGCGAGGATGGCGAGAATGTGGTCGCCGTCGACGACGTCACCGTCGGCGTCCACCGCGAGACAGCGGTCGGCGTCGCCGTCGTGGGCGATGCCGGCATCGGCGCCGACCTCGCGCACCGCGCTGACGAGGTCGCCGATGTGGGTGGAGCCGCAGTCGGCGTTGATGTTCAGGCCGTCTGGTGTGGCGTGGATTGTGATGAGTTCGGCGCCCGCACGGCGGTACGCGTCAGCGGCGACAGAGGAGGCCGCGCCGTTGGCGCAGTCGACCACGACCTTCAGGCCGGCCAGCGGCCTGGCATCGGGGCCGCCGAGAGATGTGAGCAGGTGCTCGACGTATTCGCCTCCGCCGATGTGGTGGTCGAGCACGCGGCCGATGGCAGAACCGGTGGGCCGCGGCATCGGCAGCGCTAGTTGCGCCTCGATGGCGTCCTCGACCGCGTCGTCGAGTTTGTGGCCGCCGGCGGCGAAGATCTTGATGCCGTTGTCGGGCATCGCGTTGTGGCTGGCGCTGAGCATGATGCCGAAGTCCGCGCCGAGGCGGTCGGTCAGGTATGCCACGGCCGGCGTGGGCAGCACCCCTACCCGGATGGCGTCGGCGCCTGCTGCGGTGAGACCCGCCACGACTGCGTTCTCGAGCATCTCACCGGAGGCACGCGGGTCTCGGCCGACAACGACGCGCGGTCGGGTGCTGCCGTCGGTCAGCACGGCCGCGGCAGCACTGGCGATGGCAAGAGCGAGTTCGGGGGTCAGGTCAACATTGGCCAAGCCGCGGACGCCATCGGTGCCGAAAAGCCGAGCCATGAAAGCGTCGTGACGCGCGGACGATCAGCGCTTGCTGTACTGCGGCGCCTTGCGCGCCTTCTTCAGACCGTACTTGCGACGCTCCTTGGCGCGCGGGTCACGGGTGAGGAAGCCGGCCTTCTTCAGCGGGCTGCGGTACACCTCGACGTCGACCTCGTTCAGCGCGCGGGCGATGCCCAGGCGCAGCGCACCGGCCTGGCCGCTGATGCCGCCGCCGGCGATGCGCGCGATGACGTCGAAGCGACCCTCGAGGTCGAGGGTCTTGAACGGCTCGTTCACCAACTGCTGGTGGACCTTGTTCGGGAAGTAGTTGTCCAGCTCGCGACCGTTGATGGTCCAGCGGCCGGTGCCGGGGACGATGCGCACGCGCGCAACCGCCTCCTTGCGGCGGCCGACAGCGCCCGCCTTGGCGACATTGCCGCCGCGACCCGCGCCGGACTTCGCCGCCGGGGTCTCGGAGGTGTAGCTGCTCGGCACGGCCTCGTCGGCGGTGTCGATGTCGAGAGTGGTGTCGCTCACTGGGATTCCTTCTCTGCCGTCTTACTGGGAGACCTGGGTGATCTCGTAAACCGAGGGCTGCTGCGACGCGTGCGGGTGCTCGCTGCCGGCGTAGACCTTGAGCTTGGTGAGCTGCTGCGCACCGAGCTTGTTGTGCGGGAGCATGCCTTTGACGGCCTTCTCGATGACGCGACGCGGGTTGCTCTGCAACAGGTCGCCGTAGGCGGTTGCGCGCAAGCCGCCCGGGTGCAGCGAGTGGCGGTAGTCGATTTTCTGCGTGAGCTTGGAGCCTGAGAGCGCAACCTTCTCAGCGTTGATGACGATGACGAAGTCGCCGGTGTCGACGTGCGGGGCGAAGGTGGGCTTGTGCTTGCCGCGCAACAGGGTGGCGACATGCACGGCCAAGCGGCCGAGCACGATGTCGGTCGCGTCGATGATGTGCCACTGGCGGGTGATTTCGCCGGGCTTCGGTGAATAGGTGCGCACGCTCAACTGCCTTCGCTTCGGTCTTGCCGGGAGGTGGCCCGCCGACTGCCCCGCTGTCATGGGCCGACCACCGGCGCGGGGCCGGGGTGCTGGCCACTGCTGGGGTTCGGCCACGACGACGGATGGCCGTCAGGCACAAGGGGAAAGGCTACCCAGCCCCGTCCGAGGACGCTTCGTGAGGGTGCCTGCGGGCAGTAGGGGCCGGTGGGGCGGTTGCAGGCGCCGCTGAGGCCGTCGGCGCAGACCGGGGTCTCAGCCCACCGAGGGCAGCGCGTGCTCCCAGACCGGCTGGTCGGACTCGTAGACCCGGCCGTCGGCCCCGAAGACCAGGAACCGGTCGAACCCGCGCGTGAACCAGCGGTCGTGGGTCACAGCGAGCACCGTGCCGGTGAAGCCGGCCAGGCCCTCCTCCAGCGCCTGCGCGGACTGCAGGTCAAGGTTGTCTGTCGGCTCATCGAGCAGTAGCAGCGTGGCGCCCCCGAGTTCGAGCAGCAGGATCTGCAGCCGCGCCTGCTGGCCGCCGGAGAGCGTCTCGAAGGTCTGTTCAGCGGCGTGGGAGAGCTCGTAGCGCGCCAGCGCCCGGCCGGCCGCCTCCCGGTCCATGCCGGCGCGGTGTTCGTCGCCGCGGCCGAGGATGTCGATGAGGGTGCGGCCGGCGAACTCGGGGTGGGCGTGGGTCTGCGCGAACCAGCCGGGGCGCACGCGAGCGCCGAGTTTGGCCACGCCGGTGTGGCGCACGGGTTCGATGACGAGGTCGCTGATGGGCAGGTGTTCGGGCTCGGGGTCGGTGCCGCCGGATGCCAGCAGCCGCAGGAAGTGCGACTTGCCCGAGCCGTTGGCGCCGAGCACGGCCACCCGCTCGCCGAACCACACCTCGGTGTCGAACGGGGCGGTGAGGTTCGTCAACTGCAAGCCCTGGCAGACCGCCGCGCGCTTGCCGGTTCGGCCACCGGTCATGCGCATCTGCACGACTTGCTCGCGTGGGATGGCCTGCGGCGGTCCGGCCTCTTCGAACTTCGCGAGCCGGGTCTTCGCGGCTTGGTAGCGGCCGGCCATGCCGTCGTTGTACTTCGCCTTCTCCTTGTACATCAGCACCAGCGCCTTGAGTTTGGCGTGCTCCTCGTCCCAGCGCCGGCGGAGTTCCTCGAACCGCTCGAACCGCTCGCGCCGGGTCTGCTCGTAACTCGCCCAGCCGCCGCCGTGGATCCAGGCGGTGTTGCCGGCGGCGCCGAGTTCCACGGTGATGATGGTCTTCGCCACGCGCGCGAGCAACTCGCGGTCGTGGGAGATGAACAGCACCGTCTTCTTGGTCTGCAGGATCTTGTCTTCCAGCCAACGCTTGGTCGGCACATCGAGGTAGTTGTCGGGCTCGTCGAGCAGCAGCACCTCTTCCGGCCCGCGCAGGAAGGCCTCGAGCACGAGCCGCTTCTGCTCGCCGCCGGACAGCGTCCCAACCTCGCGCCACTGTGCGCGCTCGAACGGCAGGCCCAGGGTGGCCATGGTGCAGAGGTCCCACATCACCTCGATGTCGTAGCCGCCGACCTCCGCCCAGTCTGCGAGCGCCTGTGCGTACGCCATCTGCGCGGGTTCGTCGTCGCGCTCCATCATCGCGATCTCTGCGTCTGCGAGTCGCTGCGCCGCATTCCGCAAAGGCTCCGGCGAGACGATCAGCAGTAGGTCGCGCACCGTTCCCTGCGTCATGTGGCCGATGAACTGGCGCATCACTGCCAAGCCGCCGCTGCGCGTGACTGAACCCTCGTAGTCCTCGATGTCCCCGGCAATGATGCGGAACAGGGTGGTCTTGCCGGCGCCGTTGGCGCCGATGAGCGCGACCTTCTGCCCGTCGCCGACGCGGAAGTTGATGTCGTCGAGCAGCACCCGGCCGTCGGGCAGGGTGTAGCCCACATGTGCGACATCGATATGACCCATGGCGGCATTGTCCCGGCTCACCCTTGCCCGCCATTCCGGGCGCTGCTGCATAGAGTTCGCCAATGCCTGACAGGCGCTCGGACACCCACATCGACGCGGCGCTACGCGCGCGGGTGCGGACGCTGGGAACCCTGTTGGGCGAGTCCATCGTCCGCCATCGTGGCCAGGAGATTTTGGACACAGTCGAGCGCGCTCGAGACGCCGCACGCAACCAGCCGCAGCTGCTCCCCAGCCTGCTCGCCGCCATCGACACCAAGGGCACCGCCGACGTGGCCCGCGCGTTCAGCTTGTATTTCCATCTCGCGAACACCGCGGAGCAGGTCGCGCGCGCGGCGTTAGCCGAGCAGCGCCCGCTGAGTTCTTTGCGCGACGCGATTCGGATTGCCGACGGCGAGCCAGGGCGACTGCAAAGCACACTGTCGAAACTGGACGTCGAGTTGGTGCTCACAGCACATCCGACAGAGGCCGCCCGGCAGTCTGTGCTGGCTCGGATTCGCAGCATCGCCGAACTGCTGACCACCGCTGAGCCCGACCACGACCGCCTCGCTGAGCAGGTCGACATGTTGTGGCTGACCGACGAGTTGCGCGGCGAGCGGCCGGGGGTGCTCGACGAGGTGCGCACGGCGCTGTTCTACGCCGAGCGCATCACCACAGTCGCGATGCCGGAGGTGCTCGGCCCGCTTGTGCGACATCTCGATGTGGGCGAGGTGCTCCAGGGCAGGGTGGCGCCGTTGACGCTCGGCTCCTGGATCGGCGGAGACCGCGACGGCAACCCCAACGTGACCCCGGACGTGATGTGGGAGGCGGTCCGGACCGCGCGCGAACATGCGCTGCGGGGGCAGATCGCCTTCGTCGACCGGCTCATCGACGACCTCTCCGCGAGCACGCGCATGTCGGGCGCCTCGCCGCAGACGCTCGCGCACGACGGCTCGGTCGCCGGCCTTGATGCGCGGTACGTCGCCATCCACCGCGACGAGCCGTGGCGGCTGCAATTGCGCAACATCCGGCAGCGCTTGGTGAACACCCTGCGCGCACACCTCGAACCGGGCGCGAGGTCACTGCTGACGCCGGCTGACGTATACCGCGACAGTGCCGGTTACCTCTGCGACCTGAGCGTCTTGCGCCGCACAGTGGCCGAGGGGAACCTCGGAGACTTGGCGCTGAGTGCGGTCGATCGACACCTCATCACCATGGCGTCCGTCGGCTTGGACCTGGTCCGGCTCGACATCCGCGAGAACTCTGCGGTGATCCGTGCCGAACTGGCGGACACAGCTGCCGCCGAGGCGGACAACACAAGCATGGTGAACACCCTGAAGCAGGCACAAGCTGCGGTGAGCACCTTCGGTCAACGCTGTTTAGGCACCGTCATCGTCGCCATGACCGAGTCCGCCGAGGACGTCACAGCCGCCGCGCGGCTCGCAGCGCACGCCGGCCTCATCGACCCCGAACGGGGCCGGTACCCGGTGCAGTTCGTGCCGCTGCTGGAACGAGTCTGCGAGTTGCAGCAGGCTGGCGAAATCCTCGACCGCATGCTGGAGGACCCGGTGCTGCGCGACATCGCCCGTGCCCATGGCGACCTGCAGGAGGTCATGGTCGGCTACTCGGACTCCAACAAGGACGCCGGCATCCTCACCAGCCAATGGCACATCCACACAGCCCAACGGCAGTTGCGCGACGTGGCAGCGCGTCACGGAGTCCGGCTGCGCCTGTTCCACGGCCGCGGCGGCACGGTCAGCCGCGGCGGCGGGCCGACTCGCGCAGCGGCCCTGGCGCAGCCCTGGGGTGTGCTCGATGGGTCGATGAAGGCCACTGAGCAGGGCGAGGTCATCAGCGACAAGTACCTCCTCGACTGGCTCGCCAAGGACAACCTCGCGCAGTCCCTTGCCGCAACCATCGAGGCGACAGCCGTGCACCAGACGCCGCGTGAGGACCCCGGCATGCTGCGAGACTGGGACCACCTGATGGACCTCGCGTCGGCCGCCGGACACAGTTGTTACCGCGCCCTGGTCGAACTGCCCTCCTTGCCTGACTACTTCGCCGCCTCGACGCCCGTAGAGGAACTGGCGTCCCTGAAGATCGGCTCGCGGCCGGCGCGACGCAGCGGCGCGACGAGCCTCGAAGGCCTGCGTGCCATCCCATGGGTGTTCGGGTGGACGCAGTCCAGACAGATTGTGCCCGGCTGGTACGGCGTGGGCACCGCTTTGTCCGCTGTGCGTGCCGCGGGCCATGGAGCGGTGCTAGTGCAGATGTGGCAGCAGTGGCCCTTCTTCCGCAACTTCATCTCCAATATCGAGATGACGCTTGCGAAGACCGACCTCAACATCGCGCAGATGTACGCGACCAGGCTTGCCGGCCACATTCCCGGGGACATCCCGGCGATGCTGCAGCAGGAACATGCCCAGACGGTCTCGGAGGTGTCGGCCGTCACGGGCCGGCCGCTGCTGGCAGATAACCCGTCCTTGGCGCAGACCCTCGCGGTACGGGACCGCTACCTCCTGCCTTTGCACCACTTGCAGGTGTCGCTGCTCGAACGGGTCCGCGCCACGCGCGCTGCCGGAGCCGTGACCGACGCGTCCCTTGAGCGATCGCTGGCCCTGACGATCAACGGCATCGCCGCCGGGATGCGAAACACCGGCTGATCGGCGGCGGCGCCGTGTTCAGCCGCGGGCGTCGATTTCGTCGATCAGGGCCGCCACGTGCGCGCGGATCTGGTCGCGGATGACACGGACAGCCTCAGCACCTTGGCCAGCGGGGTCGTCGAGCTTCCAGTCGAGGTAGTGCTTGCCCGGGTAGAACGGGCAGGCGTCGCCGCAGCCCATCGTGATGACGTAGTCGCTGGCCTGCACGGACTCATCGGTCAGCACCGTCGGGACGGCAGCGGTGATGTCGATGCCCACCTCAGCCATGACCTCCACCGCAACCGGGTTCACGGAGTCCCTCGGAGCGGTCCCGGCGGAGAGCACTCGCACTCGGTCACCGGCGAGGTGGCGCAGGAACCCTGCTGCCATCTGGGAACGACCGGCATTGTGTACGCAGACGAACAAGACCGTGGCCAGTGTCGATGCTGGCTTATCAGCGCTGGGGGACGACATGACTCTCCTCCTGGGTCGAATGGACGGCTTTGGCGACAGCCAAGCCAAGCAACGCACCTACGAGTTGCGCCATTAGAAACGCGACCGCCGACGCCGGAGCGATGCCGGCGAACGAGTCGCTGAACACGCGTCCGATGGTGACAGCGGGGTTGGCGAACGCGGTTGACGAGGTGAAGAGCAGGGCGCCGCCGATCCATGCGGGGATGAGCACCGGGATGGAGCGCTCTGCGCGGCGGTCGATGCAGACGCAGACGAGGGTCAGGAGCCCCGCGGTCGCGATGACCTCGCCGAGCAGCTGCCCGAGGCTTGAGCGCGCCGTTTGACTGATGCTCACTGCCGGTTCCCCATGCATGACATTGCCAACAGCCGCGCCGGCAAACGCCCCAGCCACCTGCGCGAGCGCATACGCAATGGCGTGTCTGGTGGTCACGGCTCCACGCAGTCTCATCACGAGTGTGACCACAGGATTGAAATGAGCGCCACTGACGGGCATCAGTACCCAGATGAGGGTGGCGAGGACGAAGATGGTTGAGATGCCGTTTGCTAACAGCGCCACAGCGGCGTCACGGGTCAGACCCGAAGCGAGCCGGCCGGATGAAATGACCGCACAGGTCAGCACTGCGGTGCCGGTGAACTCCGCACTGACGGCCGCTCGGACGCTAGATGGCATGTCGGCGTTTATAGCAGTCAACGTCAGCCCGTCGTGCGCGGCCTGAGAAGCGGCAGCATGAACGTCGCGTGAACGCACGTATCAGTCCAGCGTGCGGCGGCCGCGGGTTGCCGCGGCGCGGGCTGCCAGTTCAGAGTCGTCCGGGTAGGCGACCTCGGCGAGTACCAGCCCTTTGGCTGGGGCGAGGTTGAAGCCGGGCTCACCGTCCGGCCGGGCGCCGCTGGCGAGGATGTCGGTCGGCCACGTCACCGGCTTGTTTCCTTCGCCCACCGGGAGCATGGCACCGACCAGGAATCGCACCATCGAGTGGCAGAACGCGTCGGCTTTCACGTCGGCGCGCACCAGCCCGTCTGCGGTGCGCGACCAGCGGAACTCCATGAGTTCGCGGATGGTGGTGCGCCCCGGACGTGGCTTGCAGAACGCAGCGAAATCGCGCAGCCCCGGGAAACCGGCGCTGGCGGCGTTCATCGCGTCGATGTCGAGGGGTCGGTAGTTCTCCACCACGAAAGCGCGGGTGAGCGGGTCCAGCCCAACGCCACGGTCATCGATGAGGTACTCATAGCGCCGCCACAGGCAGGAGAACCGGGCGTCGAAATCGGCGCTGACCTGCCGCACACGGTGGACCACGATGTCGTTGGGAAGCAGTGCGCGAAGTTGGATGGCGAGCCGCTCCATCGTGACCGCCAGCGAGGACTCTGGCACGTCCACATGCGCCACTTGCCCGCGCGCATGCACCCCGGCGTCGGTCCGGCCGGCGCACCACACCCGCGGCGGCTCCAGAAGGCGCAGGGCTACAGCCAACGCCGGTTCCAGCAGGCCCTGCACGGTCGGGTGGTCGGGCTGGGTCGCCCAGCCCGCGTAGTTGGTCCCCTCATACGAGAGGTCCAGCCGCAACCGGGTCACCCGGCGCGACTGGACCTCATCGCTCGCGCTCATCGCGCGCAGGAATGCTCAGGCCTTGGGCTCGTCCGCAGCAGCGTCGTCCGCAGCAGCGTCTGTGGCCTCGTCAGCAGCAGTCTCAGTTGACTCTTCGGCAGCAGCCTCAACCGCACCATCGGCGTCCGTCGCCTCAGCAGCAGTCTCCTCAGCGGCAGCGTCGTCGCTGATTTCCTCAGCGGCAGCCTCGGCGGTCGCCGTAGCAGCGGCGCTGACAGCAGCCGCAGCGGCGGCCTCGGCTTGTGCCTTCTCCTTGGCGGCGCGCTTGGCGGCGGCAGCGGCCTCAGCGACCACGTTCTCTGCCAGCGGCTCGCACAACTCGATGACTGCCATGGGGGCGTTGTCACCCTTGCGCGGGCCGATCTTGGTGATGCGGGTGTAGCCACCGTTGCGGTTGGTGTACTTCGGCCCGATCTCGGTGAACAGCACGTGCACGACGCCCTTGTCGCGGATGACCGTCATCACGCGGCGACGCGCGTGCAGGTCACCGCGCTTGGCGAACGTGATGAGCCGCTCGGCGAACGGGCGCAGGCGCTTGGCCTTGGCCTCAGTCGTCGTGATGCGGCCGTGCTCGAACAACGAGGTCGCCAGGTTGGAGAGGATGAGGCGCTCGTGGGCCGGGCTACCGCCCAGGCGCGCACCCTTGGTTGGAGTTGGCATGGTTTTCCCTTTCGCGGCGCTGACCGGGGGTCAGAGCTGCTCGTCCTCGATGTAGGCGGTGTCGTCGTCCTCGGCCGCGGCGGAGTCGCCGTCGGCGCCGGCCGCTGCGACAGCGACCGGGGCGAATGTGAAGTCGCGCGCGACCGCGGTGGCCACGGCGCCGGCGTCGAAGCCGCCGGTGGAGTCCTTCAAGGACAAGCCCATGCTCGCGAGCTTCTCCTTGACCTCGTCGACGGACTTGCTGCCGAAGTTGCGGATGTCCGCGAGGTCGGCCTCAGTCAGCGAGATGAGCGCGCCGACCGTGTCGATGGACTCACGCTTGAGGCAGTTGTACGAGCGCACGGTGAGCTCCAGTGCCTCGATCGGCATCTGCAACTGCTCCAGGAGGTAGTTGTCGCTCTCGGAAGGCCCAAGCTCAACACCCTCAGCAAGCGGGTTCAGGTCGGTGATGAGGGAGAGCAACTCGCTCATCGTGCGGCCGGAGGAGGCGAATGCGTCGCGCGGGGTCATGCAGGGCTTGGTCTCGACGTCGATGACGAGCTTGTCGAAGTCGGTGCGCTGCTCGACACGCGTCGCCTCGACTTTGTAGGCGACCTTCAACACCGGCGAGTAGATGGAGTCAAGCGGGATGCGGCCGATCTCGGCGCCCACCAGTTTGTTCTGCGAGGCGGCGACGTAGCCGCGGCCGCGCTCGACGATGAACTCGATGTCCAGCGCGCCGTTGTCGCTCAGGGTGGCCAGGTGCAGACCGGGGTTGTGGATGGTCAGGCCAGCGGGGCACTCGATGTCGCCGGCGGTCACAGCACCCGGGCCGGACTTGCGCAGGTACATGCGGGTCGGCTCGTCGAAGTCGCTGGAGACCACGATGGACTTGATGTTCAGGTTCAGTTCGACGACGTCCTCGACCATGCCCTCGATGGCGGTGAACTCGTGCAGCACCCCGTTGATGCGGATGCTGGTGATGGCCGCGCCCGGCACGGACGACAGCAGCGTGCGGCGCAGCGAGTTGCCGAGGGTGTAGCCGAAGCCCGGCTCGAGCGGCTCGAGCACGAACCGGGAGCGGGTGTCGGAGATCTTCTCTTCAGTAAGGGTGGGGCGTTGTGCGATGAGCACTGGCGTTCCTTCCCGCAGCGACCTCTATTTGACGCCGCAGATTGAGGCCAGCGCCCGCGGATGCGGACGCCGGCTGTGGATCACTTGGAGTAGAGCTCGACGATGAGCTGCTCTTGCACGAGGGTGTCGATGTTGGCGCGCACGGGCCGGTTGTGAATGAGGATGCGCATCCGGTTGGGCACGACCTCCATCCACGCGGGCGGGGTGCGCTCGGACAGCTCGGCCTGGGCGACCAGGAACGGCGTCAGCTCGCGCGAGCCGGGGCGCACGTCGATGATGTCCGACGGCGAGACCTGGAACGACGGGATGTCGACCTTGCGGCCGTTGACGATGAAGTGCCCGTGGCGCACCAACTGGCGGGCCATGTCGCGGCTCTTGGCGAAGCCGGCGCGGTAGACGACGTTGTCCAGACGGCCTTCGAGCAACACCAGCAGGTTCTCACCGGTCTTGCCCGAGCGGCGCTGGGCCTCCTCGTAATAACCGCGGAACTGCTTCTCGAGCACGCCGTAGATGCGCGCGCACTTCTGCTTCTCGCGCATCTGCAGCAGGTACTCGGAGTCCTTTGACCGGCCGCGGCCGTGCTGGCCCGGGGGGTACGGGCGGGACTCGATGGGGCACTTGGCGGACTCGCACTTGGAGCCCTTGAGGAAGAGCTTGACCTTCTCGCGGCGGCAGCGTTTGCAGTCCGCACCTGTGTAACGGGCCATGGTGTGGTTTCTCCTTCAGAGTCTCAAACGCGGCGGCGCTTCGGCGGACGGCAGCCGTTGTGGGCCAGGGGGGTCACATCGGAGATGGAGCCGACCTCCAGGCCGGTCGCCTGCAGCGAGCGGATGGCGGTCTCACGGCCGGAGCCGGGGCCCTTGACGAACACGTCGACCTTGCGCATGCCGTGCTCCATCGCGCGGCGCGCGGCGGCCTCAGCGGCGAGCTGGGCAGCGAACGGGGTCGACTTTCGGGTGCCTTTGAAACCGACCTGGCCGGACGAGGCCGAGGCGATGACGGCACCGGTGGGGTCGGTGATGGAGATGATGGTGTTGTTGAACGTGCTCTTGATGTGCGCGTGGCCGTGAGCGACGTTCTTCTTCTCCTTGCGGCGGACCTTCTTGGCGCCGGCCGCGGTACGGGCCTTGGGGGGCATGGTGTTCCTTCGCGTTCGTGGGTTATCGAGGCTGGTGGTCGCGGCGCGTGGCGCCAGCGGGGAGGGTTACTTGCCGACCTTCTTCTTGCCGGCGACGGTCTTGCGCGGACCCTTGCGGGTGCGTGCGTTGGTGTGGGTGCGCTGACCGCGCACGGGCAGGCCACGACGGTGCCGGATTCCCTGGTAGGAGCCGATCTCGACCTTGCGGCGGATATCGGCCTGCACCTCGCGGCGGAGGTCACCCTCGACCTTGAACTGCGCCTCGATGTAGTCGCGAAGCGGCACCAGCTGCTCGTCAGTGAGGTCGCGCACGCGCAGGTCACCACTGACGCCGGTGGCGGCGAGGATTTCCTGGGCACGGGTGCGGCCGATGCCGTAGATGTAAGTGAGCGCGATCTCCAAACGCTTCTCGCGTGGGAGGTCGACGCCAACGAGACGTGCCATGGGCGGGTTCCGTCCTATCTGTTGTCGTCCGGCCGTGTTGGGCGTCACCTGTCCCCACCGCCTAGCGGGGTCCCCGGCGATCCGGTCCGGGGGTGTCGTCCCGCGGCGGGCACACTGCCGCGGGTGTCGGGTGACGCGTGTGTTCAGTTGTGAGAGTGGCCTGCGAATCAGCCCTGGCGCTGCTTGTGGCGCGGGTTCTCGCAGATCACCATGACCCGCCCGTGACGGCGGATCACCTTGCACTTGTCGCAGATCGGCTTGACGCTCGGCTGGACCTTCATGTCGTTGCTCCTCGTGCGACTCTCACTTGTACCGGTACACGATGCGGCCGCGGGTGAGGTCATACGGCGACAGTTCCACGACGACTCGGTCGTCGAGGAGGATGCGGATGTAGTGCTGCCGCATCTTGCCGCTGATGTGAGCCAGCACCTTGTGGCCGTTCTCCAGTTCCACTCGGAACATGGCGTTGGGCAGCGCTTCGATGATCGTGCCCTCGAGCTCGATCGCGCCGTCCCTCTTGGCCATTCGGGTGTGGTCTCGTTCCGTTGCTCGCTGCGTACCGAGGCGTCCCCGACCTGCGACGCGGGCGTCGCGGACCGGTGTTGCCGGGGCGTGCATGTGATTCGTGACCCGGTTTGGGGCACAAGGGAGGAGTCTACGACCGGGCTACGGTGGGCCCGCAGGCGGGTCAGGTCCTCGGACGGGGACGGCTACCGGTGTCAACCCCGACACGCCGAGCGTGCCGACACGCCAACTTGGGCTGGTTGACTGCCGCTGTGAACTTCGATCGCTTCCTCACCGACCTCACTGCCTGGGCCGAGGCCGACGACCGGGTCATCGGACTGGTGCTGCTCGGTTCGACAGCCGAACGGAGCCGGGCTGACGAGTGGAGCGACCATGACTTTTTCGTCGTCACCTGCCCCGGGAGGCAGGAGGAGCTGCGGCAGGAGTTGACATGGCTGCCGGACAGCGACTCCGTGGCCGGGGCCGCGCGTGAGACGGCCCATGGGCTGAAGGTGCACTACCGGGACGGGCATGTCCTGGAGTTCGCGGTGTTTGACCTTGAGGAATTGCGTGCCTGCGGGGTGAACCACTGGGCGCTGGCCTACGGAGACGTTGAGGTTGCGCAGGCGACGAAAGCGGCAGTCAAGCGCCCAGACCCCGTTGACCTGGGCCGCGAGTGGACCCTTTTCATGTCGCTTCTCGTCATCGGCGTTGGCCGTGCCCGGCGCGGTGAGACTCTCGCTGCGGGGCAGGTCATCCGGTCATACGCCACGGGGTGCCTGCTGCGCATGCTGACTGCCAGCGCGGCCGACCCGTCGTTGGACTTCTTCGACCCCACTCGCCGGTTGGAGCACGTCCTGCCGGATGAGGCGGCTGCCGTCGCCGCGGCGCTTGCACTCGCGCCCGAGGAAGCAGCGCGGGGGCTCACCGATGTGGCGCTTGCGGCGGCGCGGCGGTACGGCTGGGATGTCGACGCCACTCAGGCCGACATCGTCTCAACCCGGTTCGGGTGGGGCGAGAACCGCACTCATACACACCAGTGAGGGCTTCCTCAGTCGCGGGAGGCGGCCGGAGAGTCGACCCCCATCGCCGCGAACATCGCGGCTCCGCCGTCCGGCTCTGTCAGCACCCACGGGCCCTCGGATGTGACGGCGACGGTGTGCTCCCAGTGGCAGGCCCGCGAGCCGTCTTGTGTGACCACAGTCCAGTCGTCCTCGAGGACATCCGTGTCGGGGCTGCCGATGGTGACCATCGGCTCAACTGCGAGCGCCAGGCCCGGCTGCAGCACCGGCCCGCGCCCGGCCGGGCCGAAGTTCTCCACCGACGGCGGCAGGTGCATCTGCGTGCCGATGCCGTGGCCGGTGTAGTCGGCCAAGATGCCGTAGGGGTGGGGGGCTGCGCGCACAACGCCTTCCACGGCAGCCCCGATGTCGCTGAGCCTGCCCCCGGCTTGCGCAGCCGCGAGGCCGGCCCAAAGTGCGGAACGGGTGACATCGCTGAGCGCCGCGTCCTCAGCCGATGCCTCGCCGACGAACACAGTGACGGCCGCATCGCCATGCCAGCCCTGGCCCCGGTTGTCTGTGACGATGGCGCCGAAATCGATGCTGACGATGTCGCCGTCATGCAATGTGCGCGGACCGGGGATGCCGTGGACGACCTCGTCGTTCACACTGACACACACAACCGCGGGGTACCCGTGGTAACCGAGGAACGACGGCGCGGCGTCGTTCTCGCGCAGCACGGATACCGCGATCGCATCAAGGTCCGCGGTGGTGATGCCCGGTTGCACGGATTGCGCGATCCGGTTCAGCGCGGCGGCGACCACCAGCCCGGCACGGCGCATCACGCGGAGTTGCTCAGGGGTCTTGACCTCGAGTTTGCGGGCGCTGCGCATGAGTGGAGCGCGGCTCAGTTTGCGAGCGCGGTCACCAGTCGCGCGGTCACATCGTCGATGGCCCCGAGGCCGTCGACTGCGGTGAGGATGCCGCGCTCGGCGAAGAGTGCGATCAGCGGCGCGGTGGAGTCGGCGTACACCTCGAGCCGGCGGCGGATGACCTCCGGGGTGTCGTCGGTGCGGCCCTGCTCTTGAGCGCGCTTGGACAGCCGGGTCACCAACTCGTCGGTGTCAGCGGTCAATTCGATGACCGCGTCGAGTTGCTCACCGGAGTCGGCGAGCATGCCGTCGAGTTCGAGGACCTGGGCGACAGTGCGCGGGTAGCCGTCGAGGATGAATCCGGCCTCGGCGTCCGGCTGCGCCAGTCGGTCGCGGACCATGTCGTTGGTGACGTCGTCGGGGACGTACTCCCCCTTGTCCATGAACGCTTTCGCGCGCAGGCCGAGCGGGGTCCCCTGCGAGACGTTGCTGCGGAAGATGTCGCCGGTGGAGATGTGCACGATGCCGAGCCGCTGCGCCAACAGCGCCGCCTGGGTCCCCTTGCCTGCGCCGGGAGGACCCATGAAGAGGACGCGCATCAGCGCCAGATCCCCTCGTAGTTGCGCTGCTGCAACTGGCTCTCGATCTGCTTCACCGTGTCAAGGCCGACGCCGACCATGATGAGCAGGCTGGTACCGCCGAAGAGGAACCGGCCGCCCACTCCCAGCGCCGCGAAGGCGATGTAGGGGATGGTGGCGATGAACGCGAGGTACACCGAACCGGGCAGGGTAATGCGGCTGATGACGTAGCTCAGGTAGTCCTCGGTCGGCTTGCCGGCGCGGATGCCCGGGATGAAGCCGCCGTACTTCTTCATCTCGTCAGCGTTGTCCTTCGGGTTGAAGGTGATGCTGATGTAGAAGTAGGTGAAGAAGATGATGAGCAGGAAGTTGAACACCAAGTACGCGGCCGCGCCGGGGGCGAAGTAACGGATGACCCACTGCGCCCAGCCGGCCTGTGAGCCGCTGAGGCGCACGATGAGGTCGGGGATGTACAGCAGCGACGAGGCGAAGATGACCGGGATAACACCGGCCATGTTGACCTTCAGCGGGATGTAGGTGGAGGTCCCTCCGTACATGCGGCGCCCGACCATCCGCTTGGCGTATTGCACCGGGATGCGCCGCTGCGCCTGTTCCACGAACACCACGAGGGCGATGGTCACGAGCCCGACGAGGAGCACGAAGCCGAGCGTCAGCGGCCCGTCCACCCGGAAGATGCTGGACAGCTGGCCGGGGTAGGACGCGATGATCGAGGTGAAGATGAGCAACGACATGCCGTTGCCGACGCCGCGGTCGGTGATGAGCTCGGCGAGCCACATGATGCAGGCGGTTCCCGCGACCATCACGAGCAGCATGGTGACCAGCACCATGATGGACTCGTTCGGCAGCACGTCCTCGTTGCAGCCCTGGAACAGGCGGCCGGGGGTACGCGCGAGCGCGATGATCCCCACGGACTGCAGGATTGCCAAGCCGATGGTGAGGTAGCGCGTGTACTGCGTCATGGTCTTCTGACCGGCGCCACCCTCCTTCTTCAGCGCCTCAAGGCGAGGGATGACCACCGTCAGCAACTGGATGATGATGCTGGCGGTGATGTACGGCATGATGCCGAGCGCGAAGACACTCAACTGCAGCAAAGCGCCGCCGCTGAAGAGGTTGATGAGCCCGTAAATGGGGTTCTCGGCGGTCTGGTCGATGCACTTCTGCACGGCCGGGTAGCTCACCCCGGGGGTCGGCAGCAGCGAGCCGAAGCGGAACAGGCCGATCATGCCGAGCGTGAACAGCAGCTTCTTGCGCAGGTCGGGCGTCTTGAACGCCGCGGACAGTGCCTTCAGCATGGTCAACCTCCGAGATGTTGTGGCCTGAACTTAGGCCATCACTGCGCGTTTGCGGTACCGCCGGCAGCGGTGATCTTGTCAATCGCGCTCTGCGAGAACTTGTCGGCGGTGACGTGCAGGGCGATGGTGATGTCGCCCTGACCGAGCACCTTGACCGGCTGGCCCTTGCGCACCGCGCCGGCAGCGACCAACGCCGCGACGTCGACGGTGGCGCCAGCTTCGAACAGCTTGGCCAGCGATGCGACGTTGACAACCTGGTACTCGGTGCGGAACGGGTTCTTGAACCCCTTCAACTTCGGCGTGCGCATGTGCAGCGGCAGGTGACCGCCCTCGAAGCGCGCCGGCACCTGGTAGCGGGCCTTCGTTCCCTTGGTACCGCGGCCGGAGGTCTTTCCCTTGGAACCCTCACCACGACCCACACGGGTCTTGGCAGTCTTGGATCCAGGCGCCGGGCGCAGGTGGTGAACCTTGAGCGTCATGTCAGTCAACCTCCTCAAGGTGGACCAGGTGGGACACGGTGTTGACCATTCCGCGGATCTCCGGGCGGTCTTCCTTCACGACGACGTCGCCGATGCGCTTCAAGCCGAGGCTGCGCATGGTTTCCCGTTGGTTCGGGCTGCCGCCGATCGTGGACTTCTTCTGGGTGACCTTCAAGCGAGCCATCAGGCGTGCACCTCCGCGGCCTTGGCACGCAGCAGCGCGGCCGGGGCGACTTCCTCGAGCGACTTGCCGCGGCGAGCGGCGACGCTCTCCGGGGACTCGAGGTTGCGCAGCGCGGCGACTGTCGCGTGGACGATGTTGATGGCGTTGTCCGACCCGAGGGACTTGGACAACACGTCGTGGATGCCAGCGCACTCCAACACCGCGCGCACCGGGCCGCCGGCGATGACGCCGGTACCGGGTGCGGCGGGGCGCAGCAGGACCACACCGGCCGCTGCCTCACCTTGAACCGGGTGCGGGATGGTGCCTTGGATGCGCGGCACGCGGAAGAAGGTCTTGCGGGCCTCCTCGGTGGCCTTGGCCATCGCCTGCGGCACCTCCTTGGCCTTGCCGTAGCCGACCCCCACCATGCCGTTGCCGTCACCGACGACGACCAGCGCGGTGAAGGAGAACCGACGTCCGCCCTTGACCACCTTCGCGACCCGGTTGATGGTCACCACGCGCTCGATGAAGGGACTCTTCTCCGGCGCGGCACCACGGCCGCCGTCACGGCGGTCCCGACGCTCGCGTCCGCCTTCTGAGCGGCCGGTTGTTTGAGCCATCTGTGTTCCTCTTCCTTCGTGTTCCGTGGTGCCCGTCAGAACGACAGGCCGCCCTCTCGGGCCCCGTCGGCGACGGCCGCGACGCGGCCGGCGTACTTGTTGCCGCCGCGGTCGAACACCACAGCAGTGATGCCGGCGCTGGCGGCGCGGCTGCCGAGCAGCGCGCCGGCGGCACGGGCCTGGCTGGTCTTGTCTCCGCCGGCCTTGCGCACATCGGCCTCCATCGTCGAAGCGCTGGCCAACGTCTTGCCGGCTGCGTCGTCGACGACCTGGATGAACACGTGGCGCGTGGAGCGGCTGACCACTAGGCGCGGACGCGCAGCAGTGCCGTTGATCTTCTTGCGGACGCGGCTGTGGCGGCGTGAGCGGGCAGTTGCCTTGGCGTTGCCGGTGCCGAGCTTGGCGACGATGCTCATTACTTCTTACCAGCCTTTCCAGCCTTGCGACGGATGACCTCGTCGGAGTAGCGCAGACCCTTGCCCTTGTACGGGTCGGGCTTGCGCAGCTTGCGCAGGTTCGCGGCCACCTCGCCGACAAGCTGCTTGTCGATGCCGCTGACGTGGAACTGGGTCGGCGACTCCACTGCGAAGGTGATGCCGGCCGGGGCCTCAATCACGATCGGGTGCGAGTAGCCGAGGGCGAACTCAAGGCCCGCGCCCTTCGCCGTGACGCGGTAACCGGTGCCGGTGATGAGCAGGGTCTTGCTGTAGCCCTGGGTGACGCCGTGGACCATGTTGGCCAGCAGCGTGCGGGTGAGCCCGTGAAGGCTGCGCGAGGCGCGCTCGTCGTCGGGGCGGGTGACGGTGAGAACGCCGTCCTCCTGCGCGACCGCGATGGGCGAGGCGACGGTGTGCGACAACTCGCCCTTAGGGCCCTTGACGGTGACGGCCGAGCCGTCAATCGTCACGGTGACCCCAGCCGGGACGGGGATGGGTGAACGTCCGATACGAGACATGTCAAAGGCTCCTTACCAGACGTAGGCGAGGACTTCCCCGCCTACACCCTTCTTTGCGCACTCACGGTCAGTCATCAACCCCGAGGAGGTCGAGATGATCGCTACGCCGAGGCCGCCGAGCACCTTCGGCAGGTTCGTGCTCTTCGCGTACACGCGAAGGCCGGGCTTGGACACGCGCTTGACCCCGGCGATGGAGCGCTCGCGGTTCGGCCCGTACTTGAAGCTGATGGTCAGCGTGCGGCCGACGGCATCGTCCGTCATGTCGAAGGACGCGATGTAGCCCTCACGCTTGAGGATCTCCGCGACACCGACCTTGATGTTCGAGTGCGGCATGGTCACCGTCTCGTGGAATGCGCGGTTCGCGTTGCGGATGCGGGTGAGCATGTCCGCAATCGGGTCGGTCATTGTCATGGCCTACCGGCCTTTCTCACCGTGGTTTCCGCGAGGCGGACCTTCGGCGTCGTGGTTGGGGTAAGGGACGTCACCAAGAGGACTTCGTGACGCCGGGAAGCTCGCCAGCATGTGCCATCTCGCGGAAGCAGACACGGCACAGGCCGAACTTGCGGTACACCGAGTGCGGGCGACCGCAGCGGGTGCAACGGGTGTAGGCGCGGACCTTGAACTTCTGCGGGCGCGCGGCCTTGATCTTCAGGGATGTCTTTGCCATGGCTCAGTTCTCCTTGAACGGGAAGCCGAGGAGGCGCAGGAGCGCGCGCCCCTCATCGTCGGTGCCGGCGGTGGTCACAACGGAGATGTCCATGCCGCGGACCCGGTCGATCGAGTCGATCGGGATCTCGTGGAACATCGACTGCTCGTTCAGGCCGAAGGTGTAGTTGCCGCGGCCGTCGAAGTGCTTGCTGCTCAGGCCGCGGAAGTCGCGGATACGCGGCAGCGAGACCGACAGCAGGCGGTCGAGGAACTCCCACATGCGGTCACCACGCAGGGTGACGTGGCAGCCGATCGGCATGCCCTCGCGCAGCTTGAACTGGGCGATGGACTTGCGCGCCTTGGTCACCATCGGCTTCTGGCCGGTGATGGCGGTGATGTCGCGGATGGCGCCCTCGATGAGCTTGGAGTCGCGAGCGGCCTCGCCCACACCCATGTTCACGACGACCTTGGTCAGTCGCGGCACCTGCATCACGTTCGCGTAGCCGAACTCGGACTGCATCGCGGGGACGATTTCCTCGCGGTAGCGGGCCTTCAGGCGCGGCATCGTGGTGGTCGCGGTGGTCATCACAGTTCCTTTCCGGTGCGCTTGGAGATGCGCACGGGACGCGTGGTGTCGTAGGAGGTGCCGTCGGGGCGGACCTTCTCGGCGGCGTCGCGGCGGATGCCGATGCGAGTGGCCTTGCCCTCGTCGTCGACCACCATGACGTTGGAGACGTGGATGGGGGCCTCGACGGTGATGATGCCGCCGGACTGCGCGCCGCGGATGCCCTGGCCGACCTTGGTGTGGCGCTTGACGCGGTTCACACCCTCGACGATGACGCGGTCCTTCTCGACCAGCACCTGGATGACGGTGCCGACGCGGCCCTTGTCCTTGCCTGCGATGACCTGAAC
>JAGWWW010000065.1 GCA_018970205.1 Actinomycetales bacterium | reverse complement strand
GTGTCGCCCTCGCTGCGGGCGAACTCCTTGATGATTGTTTCCTTGGTGGCAGCGTCGAGAGCCATGATGATTCAGCCTTTCGGGCGCGAGTCCCCCGGCCGGTCGGCCGGGCTTTCGTCGCGGCTTCTAGGGCGCCCGCCCCAGAACCGTCAATGCAAGAGGCTACCAGCGACGCCCCACACCGGGGTTGGCGCACCCCAACTCCCCGGCTTTCACCCCTAGTCGCGGTGGGCTGGCGCTTGCGATGCTTTCCCCATGGAGTCCCTCGCCCTCGTGGTCGCCATCATCGTCGCCATCTCATTCGTCGGCGGGCCGGTCTCAGTGCTGCTGTCATTCCTGCCCCAGACCGCGGCGAAGGTCGGGGCCGTCTTGTTCGGGGCATGCAGCGCGGTGGTGTCGGTGTACCTGCTCGTGGTGTCCAGTGCGATCGGCGGCCGGTTGTTCGGGCTGTTCGGCCTGGCGACATCGGGGTTCGCGCTGTGGCGGGTGTTCACCGCGCGGCGCCGCACCCCGCATTGGGAGCCGAGGAATCCGCCGCCGCAGCCATAGACTGCCCGGCACGCCGCCCCGGGCCGCGCGGCTTCATCTGAGCCCTCGGCTCGGCGCCCGTCGCGGCCGCGCTCGAGAGGGCATCTGAGCACGGGGCGCACAGGAAGCAGGGAGATTGAGGATGATGGCCGTGACCGGCGCAAGGCTCCACGATGTCCGCAGCCGCCGTATCGCAGTTGCTGCAGCGGCTGCCGCAGCGTCACTGCTGCTCATGCCCGTCGCAGCGCCCACACCCGCGCTGGCAGCATCCGGGGCCACCGCCTGCGCCTCCGACGCGATCGCGCTGACAAATGCGGGCTTTGAGAGCCCGGCCATCCCGCCGCGCGCTTACCGCTTCATGTCGGAGGCGAATGTTCCCGGCTGGTCCACCACCGCCTCGGACCGGCAGATCGAGTTGTGGTCGAACGGCTTCAACGGGGTGCCGGCCGCCGAGGGCTCGCAGTTCGCGGAACTGAACGCGAATATGACCTCCGCGTTGTTCCAAGACGTGGAGACCACGCCGGGGACAGCTGTGACCTGGTCCCTGGCCCACCGCGGCCGGGCGGGCGTGGACACCATGCGCGTGGTCATCGGGCCGCCCGGAGGCCCGCTACACGAGGTGGCCCGCATGTCCGACGGCACGAGCGGCTGGGGCCGCCACAGCGGTACCTATGTGATCCCCGCGCGGCAGACCGTGACCCGGTTCGCGTTTGAGGCGGTCTCCACCGCAAGCGGTGACCCGACCGTCGGCAACTTCCTCGATGACATCGCCTTCGGCACGCCTGCGTGCATCGTGCTGAGCAAGCGCGCGCAGGTGATCGGCGAGCCGGTGCCCGGGGGCAAGGTGCGCTGGAGCATCACAGCCACGAACAAAGGCGGCGGGCCGGCTGAGAGCCTCGTCATCAACGACTCGCTGCCGATGCACAGCACCTACTCCCCCGGCAGCCTGCGCGCGGCCTCCGGGCCGCGGGCGGGTGGGTTGACAGACGCAGCCGACTCCGACGCCGGAACCGTGGCCGGAACGTCCATGTCCTGGCGGCCGGTCGGCGCCTCGAACATCGCCGGGCGGCTCAACCCTGGCGAATCGGCGACGGTTTCCTTCGACACAGTCATCAAGGCCAGCGGCGCCGGCGCGACCATCGCGAACACAGCCACTGCCACCTACGCCGCGGGCGGGGAGCCCGAGTCCGCGCGCTCGAACATCGCTGACGTGACCGTGGCGGAGACGTCCGATGTCTACGTGACCAAGCTCTTCGATTCCGCCACCGTGACCGCCGCCGCCGGCAGCGCGGCAGCCAACTTCTCGATAGTGGTCGGCAACCACGGCCCGTTCGCGGCAGACGCCGTGATGGTCACCGACCTGCTGCCCGCTGGGCTGTCGGTCGACGCGGCGGGCATCACCGTCGCGGGTGCGGCGGGTTCCTGCAGCGTCGCGGCCGAGGGCGGCCAAGACCGGCTCATTTGCAAACTCGGCACCCTGAGCGCCCACGCGATCCGCGTGGTCACCGTGCCGGCGACCTTCACCAAAGCCACTCCCGGCGCAGTGACCGTGGAGAACACCGCGAGCGTGTCCACGAGCACCTTCGACACCGACCCGGCGAACAACGCCTCAAGCAGCGAGATGGTGTTCGACCCCGGCGCGGCCGCAGATGTGGCTGTGGCCGTCACCGCGGCAACCGCCGCATCTGTGTTCCCCGGTGACGAGGTGGGCTGGGTCATCAATGTCTTCAACGCCACCGCCATCGGACTCAGCGCCACCGGGGTCACCGTGACCGCGACCCTGCCGACTGGTGTGACTGATGCGGTCGTGCCGGCGAACTGCACCCTGGCCGCACCGACCGTGACATGTGCCGTGGGCACGCTGGATGCAGGCGGCCGCGCGCAGATTCTCATCGGTGCCAAGGCTGACTCCGGCTTGGCTGAAGGCAGCACGGTGACACTGTCGGCGACGGTCACGGCAGACCCGGGCGGAAACAGCGACCCGACCAATGACACCGACTCGGCGTCGATCGGCGTCACCCGACCCGGGGAGCTGAGCATCACCAAGCGCGCACTCGACCCGGTCACCCAGGGCCAGACCCGTTTCGAAGTGACTGTCACCAGCATCGGCCAGTTTGAGGCGCGCAATGTGACGCTCACAGAGAGTTTCGGCAACGCCACCGTGGTGAGCACCCCGGAGATCTGTGATGCCACCGCGAGCCCCGTGACCTGTGACCTCGGGACCATGGAAGTCGGGCAGACCACGACGTTGGAGTTCACATTCGTGGCCAAATCGCTCTCAGCCGCCATCACGAACACCGCATCCGTGAAGGCGGACAACGCCGACGAGGTCAGCGCGAGCACGGCAGCAGCCCGAATCGTGCCCGAGTTTGGCGAGGACCCGCTGCCCGGCGGCTTGCCGGCGGCCCCTGCGCCGCCGGAGATGGCTCGCACCGGCGCCGACTCCAGCGCGATGCTCGGGTTGAGTGCGCTGCTGGTGGCGCTTGGTGTCGCGTTGGTGCGGCGCCGTCGCAGCCGGGCGTGACGCTCTGGTCGCGCTCTGGCTAGTCAGCGATGACAGCCGTAGCGGGCTTGACCTGCCTAGGGGAGCGCCGTCGACGCATCATGCGAGACAGCACCGCCACGGTCCTAATCGCGGCCCGGTGGGCGCCGACTCGCGATGCGGCAGTCAGATCATGGCCGCGGATGCAGGCTGTGCTGCCTGGCAGCCCCTGGCAGAACGACGGCCTTGAGCCCTCTCGCCTCGGCTAGGGACGCGATCTCCGTGCCCTGGCCGCCTAGTCAATCTGGTGTTCAGGTCACCGGCACGCAAGCGAATGGGTTGAGGATGCATGGGTCGGTCGGCACCGTCGGAGTTACTGTCGGAGTAGGCGTGACGGTGGGTACCGGCGGCGGAGGCGAGTAGTTCGGGCAGCCAGGCACCGGAGAGATGAGACACGGGTCACTAGTCGGAGTGATGGTCGGCGTGGGCGGCGGCGTGTAGTTCGCGCAGCCGGGCACGGGGAAGAACGCACATGGGTCATAAGTCGGCGTTGGGGGCGGCGAGCAGTAGTTGACCGCGCCGCGCGCGAGTGCCGGAATTGGAACGCAAGTCGGGGTCGGGGGCGGCGAGCAGTAGTTGGCGCCACTGCGCGCCAGATCCACATTGGGCAGGCAGGTCTGCGTCGGAGTTGGGCTGGCGGTCTTATAAGTCAGCACCGTGATGATGACGCGGCGCATCTTGGATCGGACCTTGGTGTCCTTGGCGTAGCCCTTGCCCGCCACCACCATCACGGCCGTGACGCCCTTGGACTTGAGGTACGCGGCGACCTGCTGGGCGCGTTGCAACGACAACCGTGCAACCTTGCTGCGCGGAGTGCTTGCAGTACCCGCGTAGCCAGCCACCTCGATCTTGGCCGCGGACTTCAGGGCGGGCAGGATCTTGTTGATCTGCGCCTTCTCGCCGGCGGTGAGGCTCGGCTGGTCGAGGTCGAAGTAGACGCGGCCGATTTCCTTGGGTCCCTGCGTCGTGGCGCTGGATGAGAGAGCAGTCACAGCGGTGACCATTCCGGACAGGGCTAGCGCACAGGCTGCGAGCCAGACCGCGGACTTCTTCATGTCGTTCCTCATCTTCACTTCGTGACGGACGAGCCACGCAGGCTCACAAGCGGTGAAACGATAAGACACTCATCCGGTCGGAGCAAGATGCCACGCGAGGAATTTGCCCATCCTGAGCCGCGGTGATAAACCGCGCCGCGCCGCGCCGGCCCGGGCCGCGGTGCTACTGCAGAGTGGCAGACGCGCCCGGCATCAGGGTTGTGAACCAGCGCCCATCACCGTGATGGGCATGCCCATGACCGGCTCTCGGAAGACGCAGATCGAACTGCCCGGCACGGGCATCTGCTCGACCAGAATCGTCGCTCCAGCCTGCCGCGCCCGATCGCGGGCCCTAGCGAGAGAGTCCACGATGTAGATCGGGCTCCACTGCGGCCGAGCAGACTCGGCCGTCAGAGGCGAGACGCTCGCGAACCACTGCTCACCCTTGACAAGCACACGCAACGCCGAGCCAGCGCTCTCATCCACATGCGTGTGAA
>JAGWWW010000020.1 GCA_018970205.1 Actinomycetales bacterium | reverse complement strand
GCGTCGCGGAAGTCGGCACGCATGCGGAGCTGCTCGACCGCGGTGGCCTCTACGCAGACCTGGTCTCGCGCAGCAACGTCAGCGTCGACGTGTAACTGTGCACATAAACCTGTTCTCAGCCTTGCGAGGCCCTGAGGCCCACGCCGCACCAGCCTTGGGCGGACTGCATTTCTCAATGGTAGACGATATGGTATTTTGATGCCATGACTTCTGCCATAAAGGTAACCATTGATGGGGCCGGTCGGATTGTGGTTCCTAAGCCAGTTCGGGACGCTATGGGGCTGCGGGCTGGGTCGGCGTTGGAGATGACCTTCGAAGCGGGTCTTCTCACGTTCGCAGTGCCGTCGGTGATGCAGCCGTGCGTCGACGCACAGGGCAGGGTCTTTTTCACCGGTCCCGCTGACGCCACAGTGCTCAGCGATGATGCAGTCCGGGCAACTCTGGAGTCTGTGCGCCGGTGAGCGGCTACGCACTTGACAGCAGCGTTCTCATGCCCAGCGTTCACGCGCTGCTCGCTGAACATGCCACATGCCGGGCTGAGTTAGCACGGGCCACAGTCGTCCTGCAGCCCGTGTGGGTTGAGACCTTCGCCGCGCTCACCCGACTGCCTCTTGGCTACTCACTGACGTCGGGCCAAGCGTTACGCGCTGTCAGGAGCACCTGTCCAGACACGATCGTGACACTGAGCGGCGCCTCGTTCATGCGTGCTTGTGATGAAATCGCTGCCGCAGGAGTCAGCGGTGGCGCGATGTGCGACGGATTCATTGGCATCTGCGCGCGCGACAACGACATCACACTCATCACCCGCGACAAGCGGGCGATTCCCACGTACTCAGCGCTGGGTGTCGATTTCGAAGTCGTCGCACACTGAACCGGCGTGGCAGCGCGTGTCACGTAGCAATCGACCATGTTCCCTGGCTAACCCCAGGCATGTGCAGCGACCAGCGACGCCCAGCCCCCGCAGGTCCAATCAACGGGCTCTGCTCAACTACGCAGCGATGCCGAACGGCCTGCGCTCATCGAGTTTCAGGCTCGCCCGTCCAGCAGCGCGCCACAGCCGCGCCGCGGTGTCCTGGTCGGACTCGTCCACCAAGTTGCCCATCCAGCGAAGCGCCAGCCGCATCAGCGGAGTCGAGCGCATGCCGAGCGGGCCGGCGGCAGTGAGGAACCCGGGAACGGTCAGCAGGTTTCCCAACCGCCGCGCGATGGAGAACGCCGTGCCGTAGTGGTGGTTGAGAATCTGCGGCCAGGCGGTGGTGAGGTCAACTCTCGCAGAGTCGTCGCCCAGCAACTCCGCGGCGAGCCGCCCGGTCTCCAGGCCGTAGTCGATGCCCTCGCCGTTGAGCGGGTTCACGCAGGCGGCGGCGTCGCCGACCATCACCCAGTTGGTGCCGGAGATGTTGCTCACAGCGCCGCCCATGGGCAGCGGTGACGATGCGAAGTCGCGCACGTCTCCGCGCAGCCGCCAGTCCTCGCGCCTAGCCGAGGCGTATGTGTCGAGCAGGCTACGCAGGTTGATATCGGCCGGGCGTTTCTCTGTGGCCAAGGTGCCGACGCCGATGTTCACTCCGCCGTCGGCCAGGGGGAACACCCAGCCGTACCCGGAGAGCAACGTTCCCTCACTGTCGCGCAGTTCCAGATGCGAGGAGATCCAAGGGTCGTCGTGCCGGTCGCTCTCGATGTACGCGCGGGCGGCGACGCCGTAGACGGTGTCGCGGTGCCACTGCCTGCCGAGGATCCGGCCGAGGGATGACTTGGCGCCGTCGGCGACGATGACCGATTGCGGCCGCACTGTCACCGTGCCGGCGTCGGTGCGCATCAGCACTTGCGTGATCCGGCCTGATTCGATGACCGCATCGACTGCCCGAGCACCGTCCAGCGCAGTCGCCCCGGCAGCCAGCGCGCAGTCGCGGACCGCGTTGTCCAGTCGCCGGCGCGGGCTCGCACCGCCGTGGTCGGGCCAGTGGCCGCCCGGCCAATTCAGCAGCAGCGTCTTGCCGAAGCCACTGGCGCGCAGGCCCTGGTTGCGGGCGCAGGTGTCGAGGTAGTCGGAGAGGCCGAGGCGCCGCAACTCGCTGATGGCGCGCGGGGTGAGGCCGTCGCCACAGGCTTTGTCGCGGGGGAAGGTCGCCTGGTCAGCGAGCAACACGTCCATGCCGGCTCGCGCACACCATGCGGCCGCCGCGGAGCCGGCCGGACCGGCGCCCACGACGAGGACGTTCGTGGCGATCTCCGGCATGGCGGCATCCTTGCAATCAGCGAGCCTGCCCGCATCCGCAGGTGGCTATGCTCAACGCATCCTCGCGGGAGCCGATGGGCTGAGAGGGCAGCGCCGCTGCCGACCGCACGACCAGTCGGGTCATGCCGACTGAGCAGAAGGAGCATCACATGAGCGACACCGCCATGCGCCCGGATGAGGCGCCGCTAACCCTCGACATCAGCAGCCCCGCTGCACGTAGCCTCGGATTGCGCGACCACGTCACGCTGTGGTCCTCGCTCGGAGTCTCGCTGCTGATACCGGCGACCGCGGTCTTCGTGGTGCAACCGTCCGCAGACCTGCCGGCGCTCAGCCTGCCTGCGGTGAGCACCGCCATCGTGCTCGGGACAGCTCTAGGATCGATCCTGCTGGCGCTCGTCGCGGCTGTCAGCACCAGCATCGGCACTCCGGCGATGGTGACCTTGCGCGGCGTGCTCGGCCGCCGCGGATCTGTCATCCCGACTGTGTTGAACCTCCTGCAGTGCTGCGGGTGGGCGGCGCTGGAGGTCTACGTCATCGCGCAGGTCGCGACCTCCCTGTCCGGCGGCCACGGCCGGCTGTGGTGGACGCTGGCCGCAGGCGGCCTGGCCACGTTCATGGCGGTGCGCCCGATCCGCAGCGTGCGACTCATCCGCCGCTACCTCATGTGGCTGGTGCTCGCCGCGACTGTCTATCTGCTCTGGCATGTCGTGACGCACGCCCAGGATGCGCCGGGTGCCGCGCGCACCTGGGACGCCTTCTGGCCGGCCTTCGACATCGTGGTGACGCTGCCGGTGTCGTGGGCGGTGCTCGCCGGCGACTGGTCGCGCCACTCCACCAGCCGCCGCGCCACCGTCATCGGTGTCGGCACCGGCTACGGCCTCACCTGCGCCGCGTTCTTCCTCATCGGAGTGCTCGCGGTGACTGGTTCGCAGTCCCTGGCCGCGGCGTACTCCCCGAGTGCGTTCGTCAACGGCCTGCTGGCGCTGCCGGTCGGCGCGCTCGCGCTGGCGGTGCTCGCCGTGGACGAAGTCGACGAGGCCTTCGCCAACATTTATTCGACTGCGGTGTCTGCGCAGAACCTCGTCGGGCGCTGGGACCGACGCACTCTCGCCGTCGTGGTCGGTGCGCTCGCGACTGCGGTCGCGGTGCTGGTCAACCTCGAGAGCTACGAGGCCTTCCTGCTCCTGATCGGCGCGGTGTTCCTGCCGCTGGTCGCAGTGGTCCTCGCCGACTGGCACCTCGTCCGGCGCATCCGCGGCGGCGCCGCAGGCGCAGGCTTCTCGGCAGCGGCACCGGATGCGCCCGCAGCCCGGTACTTGCTGGTCTGGGTGTTCGGCGTGTGCGTCTACAGCACCATCAGCCCCGCGCAGGTTCCTGGCTGGTCGGCGTTCTGGGCGTGGGTGGCAGCGCACGCGCCATGGCTGACCGGCCTCGGCGGTTCGGCCACCGTCACCACGCTGCTGCTCACTGCGGCGGCGACGGTGGCAGCAGGTCTGTTGCGCCGCCGCTAGCCTTGCGCGCCATGACCCAAGACATCCCCGTCGTCGGCCAGCGCGAGCCTTGCCCCTGCGGCTCCGCCAAGCGCTACAAGAACTGCCATGGACGCGACCGCAACGTGGATGTGTTCGTCGCCCGCCCGTTCGAGGGGATCAACGGCGAGGCTGAACTTGTCGCGATGCTGGAGCTGCTCGCCAGCGCGACCTGCGAGGTCACGCTACGCGCGAATGCTGCGATCCCCAACGGGCTCAAGGCGACGATCGTCACGCTGCTGCCCGGCGGTGCCGGTGCGTTGCGCACGGACGACGACCGGGTGCTGGTGGCCCTGCAGACACAGGCGCACTCCTCCGACCGCTCCGCCGACCTGGGCCGCGCCATCATCAATGCGGCGGCGGCGCCCGTCGGTGAGTTCATCGCGCCGATGGTGTCGACCAACCAGGAGATCCGCGCGCAGGACCTGCTCGATCCGGCAACCGCGTTCTCCCCGGTGGTGCACACCGACTTCCAGTGGTGGCTCGACCTCGGCGTGGCTGACCCGAAACTCGCAGACGACCGGGAAGCCGTCGAAGACATGAACACCTCGGTTGCTCCGGTGAGCCGGGTCGGGGACACCGCGTTCCTGGTCACACTGTCCGGTCGCACGCAGGTACGCATGGTGCTGTCTGATGCCGAAGGGCCGGCGACTGACGCTTTCGCCCGGCTCATCGCCGCCTCGGGCGAGTCCCTCGGCGACGGCTGCAAGTGGCTCGGCAACTTCCGCACCTGCGGCCTGCTGGCCCCGGTGTGGGATGTGCCGCCGGAGTGGGACGCAGACACCGCGCGTACGCATGTGGCTCGGTTCATGCACCGGTATCAGGACGCCGTGACCTCGAGTGAGGTGCTCACCTCCGCACAGCGGCAGGCGCGGGCTACAGCCGTAGGCAAGTTCGTCACCCTGCGCTGACTATTGCCCCCGCGGCCAGCCGCTGGATACGACAGATCGCACCGCTGGGCGGTCGCCTGGAGGCGTCTGAGTCCGATGTACTGAGATTCGGACATCGGGCGACCCCGTCCGGCAGGTATGCGGGAATCGCTGTAATCTTCTAGGTGTCTGGGCGTTGCTGCATCCCCCGTCGGCGACGTCCAGACCTATTTTTTGCCTTCCGCCAGTTCTTGAGGATTTTTTGCGCGCCGCCGCCGACGGCCTGACCGCCGGCGTTCCCGGCCGAGCCACCTCCTCGGAACGTCGTGCTTTGGCCTGATGAGCGGGCCGGCCCCCGACCTAGCCTCAGCCGGCGCCGCCACGTCCGTGGCCTCCGGGGGCTGCGAACCGCTGGGATAGGTTCTGCGGTCATGCGAGGCATTGACGTCACCGACCCGATGACTCTCGTCGCCGCAGGCTCCGCCGCCGTCGCCATCGCCTGCGCGGCGCTCGCAGTCAGCGCCCGCCGCACGCTCGCGGCAGTGCGCCGCTCCACGGACATCCTCACCGCCGACGGCAGCGGACACTCATTGGCAGAAGTCGTCGCCGCGCGCACCCGAGACCTCGAGGGCCTCGCTGGGCAGGTGGACTCCCTCGCCGCCCGACTCGACGCAACCCGCCTCGAACTCTCGGCTGCGCTGCGTCATGTGAGCGTCGTGCGCTACGACGCGTTCGGCGACATGGGCGGCCGGATGTCGTTCTCCACCGCGCTGCTCGACGACAACGCGGACGGCCTGCTCATCACCAGCATCCACGGGCGTTCTGAGACGCGTACCTACATGAAGCCGGTGGTGCGCGGCGGTTGTGACCAGTTGTCGCCGGAGGAGCAGCAGGCCATCAACCAGGCGATGGGCCGCGCGTGACGCCCACTGTCCTGCTCATCGGCTCCGGCGCGCGCGAGCACGCGCTCGCCCGTTCCCTGCTGGCCGGTACACCCGGCCTCGTGCTGCACTGCGCGCCTGGGAACCCAGGCATCGCGGCCGAGGGCGCGACACTGCACCGCGCCAGCGCCACAGACGCGCAGGCCATCGCTGACTTGGCCGATGACTGCGGCGCCGACCTCGTCGTCATCGGGCCCGAAGTGCCGCTCATGCACGGCGTCGCTGACGCGGTGCGTGCGCGCGGGATCCCATGTTTCGGCCCCGACGCTGCTGCCGCGGCCATCGAGGGCAGCAAGGCATTCGCCAAAGAAGTAATGGCCGCAGCGGGGATCCCCACCGCCCGCGCGCTTGCCTGCACCGACCTCGCAGAGGTGACAGCCGCGCTCGACGACATGCAGCAACCTGGAGTCCCGTTCGTCGTGAAAGAGGACGGCTTGGCGGCAGGCAAGGGCGTGGTCGTCACCCTCGACCGCGATGAGGCAGTCGCTCACGCCCAGTCATGCCTGGCCAACGGCTCGGCTGTGCTCATCGAGGAGTTCCTCGACGGCCCGGAAGTCTCGCTCTTCTTCATCTGCGACGGCGAGCGGGTCGTCCCGCTGCTGCCAGCCGCGGACTTCAAGCGCGCCTATGACAACGATGAGGGACCCAACACCGGCGGCATGGGCGCGTATTCGCCCTTGCGGTGGGTACCGGACGACTTCATCGACCACGTCACCGAGGTGGTGGCGCAGCCGGCGGTGGTCGAACTCGCCCGCCGCGGCACACCGTTCATCGGGTTGCTCTACGCCGGCTTGGCTTTGACCAGCCGTGGCGTGCGCGTGGTGGAGTTCAACGCCCGCTTCGGCGACCCGGAGACTCAAGCGGTGCTCGCGCTGCTGCGCACGCCGCTGTTCGACGTGCTGTGGCACGCCGCCACCGGCGCCCTAGCCGACCTGCCGCCGCTGCACTGGCACGACGGCAGCGCCGTCGTGGTCGTGCTCGCATCGCAGGGGTACCCCGCAGACCCGCGCCTGGGCGATGTCATCTCCGGCGACATGGAACCGGCACCGGATTCATGGGTCCTGCAGGCGGGAACCGAACTGCGCGACGGCGAACTCGTGACCTCCGGCGGCCGGGTGCTGTCATGCGTCGGGGTCGGACCGGATCTGCAGGCAGCCCGCGACCGCGCATACGCGCGAGCCCGCGCAGTCGCCTTCGACGGAGCGTTCGCGCGCGGAGACATCGCATTGGGTGCTGTGGCCGGCAGCGGCCGCTGATGCGGCAGACTGAGCCTGTGACGGACACGGCCGCCAGCACGGTCATCGCCAACGTCCTCGCCAGCCGCTACGCCAGCGCGGCAATGCGCGAGGTCTGGTCAGCCGCACACAAGATCCGAGCCGAACGCAGGCTCTGGATCGCCGTGATGCGCGCGCAGCGCGAGCTCGGCGTCGCCATTCCGGATGTGGCCATCGCGGCCTATGAGGCTCATGTTGACGACGTCAACCTTGCGAGCATCGCCGCCCGGGAGCGGGTGACCCGCCACGACGTCAAGGCCCGCATCGAGGAGTTCAACGCCCTTGCCGGCCATGAGTTCATCCACCTCGGCATGACCTCTCGCGACCTGACCGAGAACGTCGAACAGTGCCAAGTGCGCGATGGCCTCCTCATCGTGCGCGACAGAGTCGTCGCCGCACTCGCGGCACTTGCCCACCTCGCCGGCGACCACGCACAGCGCGCGATGACCGCGCGGTCGCACAACGTCCCCGCGCAGGTCACGAGCCTGGGCAAGCGCTTCGCCAGTGCCGCCGACGAGCTGCTCATCGCGTACGCCCGACTCAACGATCTCATCGAGCGCTACCCCCTGCGCGGCATCAAGGGCCCCGTCGGCACATCGCAGGACATGCTCGACCTCCTCGGCGGCGACCCCGCCGCGCTCGCTGAGTTCGAGTCTCGGGTGCGTGCGCACCTCGGCTTTGCGACGGCGCTGAGCAGCGTCGGTCAGGTCTACCCGCGCAGCCTGGACTTCGACGTGGTCAGCGCGTTGTCGCAGGTGGCCGCGGCCCCCTCCTCGCTGGCCACGACCATGCGGTTGATGGCGGGTCAAGAACTGCTGACCGAGGGATTCGCGAAGGGCCAGGTCGGCTCCAGCGCGATGCCGCACAAGATGAACGCCCGCTCCTGCGAGCGCGTGAACGGGTTCGCGGCGATCCTGCGCGGCCACGTCACGATGGTCAACGAGCTCAGCGGTGCGCAGTGGAACGAGGGCGACGTCGCCTGCTCGGTGGTGCGCCGTGTCGCGTTGCCCGACGCCTTCTTCGCCATCGACGGGCTGTTCGAGACGTTCCTGACCGTGCTCGGCGAGGTCGGCGTGTATCCCGAGGCCATCGAGGCGGAGCTGCGCTCCAACCTGCCGTTCCTCGCCACGACCGCGTTCCTCATGGCTGCGGTGAAGGCCGGGATGGGGCGCGAGGAGGCGCACGCCCTCATCAAGGAGCACGCGCTCAACGCCGTCGCCCGGCGTCGTGCCGGGTCGTTCGAGAACTCGCTCACCGCTGACCTCAGCGCGGACCCCCGCTTCCCGCTTGACGAGTCTGAGCTCGCGTCACTGATTGAGCGGCCGATGGCTTTTGCAGGCGCCGCGCTCTCGCAGATTCAGCAGGTGTGCGCGCGGATCGGCGACATCTGCGCTGAGCACCCGGCCGCCGCGGGCTACACCCCCGCGCCGATCCTCTGAGCCGCGCACATGGGCACACCCGTCACGACCGAGCCGGACTACGCGCTGCCGCCCGGCTACACCCACATCCACTCCGGGAAGGTCCGCGACCTCTGGACAACCCCGAGCGGGGACCTGCTCGTGGTCGCCACGGACCGAATCTCGGCGTATGACTGGGTGCTTCCCACGCTCATCCCTGACAAGGGCCGGGTGCTCACAGCGCTGTCGCTGTGGTGGTTCGAGCGGCTCGCCGACGTGGTCACAAACCACGTCATCAGCACCGATGTGCCGGAGAGCGTGCGCGGCCGCGCGATGGTGTGCACGCGCCTGCAGATGTTCCCGCTGGAGTGTGTGGCCCGCGGTTATCTCGACGGCTCCGGCTGGCAGGAATACCAGGACAGCGGCGCCGTGTGCGGCAACGACCTCCCGCCCGGGCTGCTGCAGGGCTCGCGGCTGCCTGAGCCGATCTTCACGCCGGCAACCAAGGCCGCGGTCGGGGAGCACGACATCAACATTGATTTCCTCGGCGCGGTGCAGGCGGTCGGCGCCGCTGACGCCGCCGCCCTGCGTGATCTGACCTTGCGCGTGTATTCCGCCGCCGCCGACATCGCCGCGCAACGCGGGGTGCTGTTGGCGGACACGAAGTTCGAGTTCGGCCGCGACGGCGCCGGCACCATCGTCCTCGCGGATGAGGTGTTGACGCCGGACTCCTCGCGTTATTGGCCGGCCGACGGCTGGCAGCCAGGCGGACCGCAACCGTCCTTCGACAAGCAGTATGTGCGCGACTGGTTGACCTCCCCATCCAGCGGCTGGGACCGCCACAGCGGGCAGGAGCCGCCGCCGCTGCCGGAGGATGTGGTGACCCGCACCCGCGAGCGCTACCTCGACGTCTTCACCCGCGTCACCGGGCGCATGCTCGACTAGCGCTGAGCCGGGAGTTTCCACTCGCCCTCGACTGGTGCTGAGCCGCAAGTTGCGCCGCGCGTCGGCTGAGCGCTGGCCATCGCCCGACCTGCTGCATCACACACGCCTCGGTAGGGTTGCACCGTGGCGCGAATCGTTGTGACCGTGATGCTCAAGCCCGAAATCCTCGACCCGCAGGGCACCGCCGTGCGCGGCGCACTGACCCGACTCGGCCTGACTGGCGTGGCGGATGTGCGCCAAGGAAAGCGCTTCGTCATCGACCTCGAGGGGTCGCTCGACGCCGACCGCGAGGCGCTCCTGACGAAGCTCGCGGGCGAACTGCTCGCCAACCCGGTCATCGAGGACTACTCCTTGCAGGTCGAGGCCTGAGCAGTGAGCGCGCGCATCGGTGTCATCACCTTCCCCGGCTCGCTCGACGACTCCGACGCCGCCCGCGCCGTCACCGCCGGCGGCGCCGACGCGGTGCGGCTGTGGCACGCGGACACGGACCTGCAGGGCGTTGACGCAGTCGTGTTGCCCGGCGGGTTCTCCTACGGCGACTACCTGCGCTGCGGCGCGATCGCCCGCTTCGCGCCGATGATGGGCGCGGTCATCGACGCCGCCCGCGACGGCCTGCCGGTGCTCGGCATCTGCAACGGCTTCCAGATCCTCTGCGAGTCCGGGCTGCTGCCCGGCGCGCTCATCCGCAACAACCACCTGCATTTCATCTGCCGCGACCAGAAAGTGCGGATCGCGGCGGACGACACCGCGTGGACCGCGGATTTCGCCGCCGGTCAGGAGATCGTCATCCCGGTGAAGAACGGCGAGGGCGGCTACGTCGCCGATGAGCGCACCCTGGACATGCTGCAGGCGGAGAACCGCATCGTCGCGCGGTATGTGGGCAACCCCAACGGCTCGCTGCGGGACATCGCAGGCATCACCAACGAGTCGCGAACAGTAGTCGGCATCATGCCGCACCCCGAGCACGCCATCGACCCGCTGACCGGCCCGACTGCCGACGGGCTCGTGTTCTTCACATCCATCGTCACCACGCTTGCTGCGCGGGTCGGCGCATGAGCAGCACCGACAACGCCGCCGTGACGCAGCGCGGCGTGGACACAGTCGAGCGCGCCGCCGCCAGCCCGGATGTGCAGCAGCCTTGGGCCGAGCTCGGGCTCAAAGCCGATGAATACCAGCGCATCCGCGACATCCTGGACCGCCGCCCGACCAGCGCCGAGCTGGCGATGTACAGCGTCATGTGGAGTGAGCACTGCTCCTACAAGTCCAGCAAGGTGCACCTGCGGCAGTTCGGCGCGAAGCAGCCGGTCACGGATGCGCTGCTGGTCGGCATCGGCGAGAACGCCGGCGTGGTCGACATCGGCGATGGCTGGGCGGTCACCTTCAAGGTCGAGTCGCACAACCACCCGTCGTTCATCGAGCCCTATCAAGGTGCGGCCACCGGCGTCGGCGGCATCGTGCGCGACATCCTCGCGATGGGCGCGCGGCCACTGGCAGTGATGGACTCGCTGCGCTTCGGCGCCCCGGAGCACCCGGACACCTCGCGCATCGTCGGTGGCGTGGTGGCCGGCGTCGGCGGTTACGGCAACTGCCTCGGCCTGCCGAACATCGGCGGCGAGGCTGTCTTCGACTCCTGTTACCAAGGCAACCCGCTGGTCAACGCGCTCTGCGTCGGCGCGATGCGCCACGAGGACATCCACCTCGCGAAGGCCAGCGGCGTCGGCAACCTCGTCGTTCTGTACGGCGCTCGCACCGGCGGCGACGGCATCGGCGGCGTCAGCGTGCTCGCGAGCGAGACCTTCGACGCCACTGGGCCCGCGAAGCGCCCGGCCGTGCAGGTCGGCGACCCCTTCATGGAGAAACTGCTCATCGAGTGCACCTTGCAGATGTTCAAGGAACACCTGGTCGAGGGCATCCAGGACCTCGGCGGCGCCGGGCTTTCCTGCGCGACCAGTGAGCTTGCGAGCAACGGCGACGGCGGCATGCGAGTGCACCTGGAGAAGGTGCCGCTGCGGGATGCGACGCTCTCGCCGGAGGAGATCATCATGAGCGAGTCGCAGGAGCGGATGATGGCCGTCGTCCACCCCGACAACATCGACCGCGTCATGCAGATCTGCGCGCACTGGGATGTCACTGCCACGGTCGTCGGCGAGGTCACCGACGGCAGCAACTTGCAGGTCTTCTGGCACGACGAGCTCATCGTCGACGTCCCGCCGCGCACGGTCGCTCACGACGGCCCTGTGTACGAGCGGCCGTACCACCGCCCGGCGTGGCTAGACGCGCGGCAAGCGGATGAGCCGACCGCGCAGCGTTGCCCCCGCCCGACGTCCGCGGCGGAGTTCTCCGAGCACATCCTGCGACTGATGTCGTCGGCGAACTTGTGCGATCGGGAGTGGCTGACCTCCCAGTACGACAGATACGTCCTGGGCAACACGGTCGCGGCGATGCCGCACGACTCCGGTGTGGTGCGCATCGACGAGGCCAGCGGCCGCGGCATCGCGGTCTCCTTGGACTGCAACGGCCGCTTCGGTGCGCTGGACCCGTACGCCGGCGCCCAACTCGCGCTCAGCGAGGCGTACCGAAACGTCGCTGTCAGCGGCGCCACCCCGCTGGCGGTCACCGACTGCCTCAACTTCGGCTCCCCGGAGGACCCGGAGGTGATGTGGCAGTTCGCTGAAGCGGTGCGCGGCCTCGCGGACGCGTGCCTCACCCTCGGCACGCCCGTGACCGGCGGCAACGTCTCGCTGTACAACCAGACCGCGCAGACCGCGATCCACCCGACTCCGGTGGTCGGCGTGCTCGGTGTCATCGACGACGTCCGCAGCCGCATCACGATGCATGGCGCGCGCTACGGTGACTCAATCCTCCTCATCGGCCGCACCCGTGAGGAGTTCGCCGGCGGCGAGTGGGCGCATGTGCTCCACGGTCATCTCGGCGGCACCGCCCCCGTCGTGGACCTCGCCGCCGAGATGGCGCTGGCCAAGGTCGTCCGCGAGCACTCCCCGCTCATCACCAGCGCCCACGACCTCAGCGACGGCGGCCTCGCAGTGGCACTGGCCGAATTGGTCCTGCGCAACGACTACGGCGTGAGTGTCTCTCTCTCAGACACCGAAGCGGACGGCTTCACGATGCTGTTCAGCGAGTCGGTTGCGCGCGCTGTTGTCACGGTCGCAGCGCAGGACGTCGACGCCGTACGCGCCGCCTGCGAGCTCGCCGGGCTGCCGTCGGCGCTGCTCGGAGTTGTGTCCGAGGAGCGCTCGCTGGTGATCGACACCGACGCCGGGCGCATCGCCATCAGCCGTGAGGAACTCGCCGCCGGCTGGTCCAGTGCGCTGCCGGCCATCATGGCCTGATGCACATCGATCCGCAGACCCGAGCGCAGGTGCTCGCGGCCCTGCGCGCCCTGCAAGCGAAAGCGCCCGGGCGCAGCGTCGAGGTGCGCATCCCGCCGTACGGCGCCGCACAGGCCGTCCCCGGAGGCAGTCACCGCCGCGGCACCCCGCGCGCCGTGGTTGAGACGGACGCACAGACCTGGCTCGCGTTGTGCGACGGCTCGCTCACCTGGGCGCAAGCGCTGGCCACGGGCCGGCTGCATGCCAGCGGCGAGCGCAGCGACTTGAGCGCATGGCTTCCGCTGACTTCCGACTGACACAGCACTCGCGCGGCTACGCTCGCACGCGTGAGCGAGCCGGTGGTGCGACTGCGCGATGTCTCCAAGCGATTCGCTGACGTCGTCGCGGTCGACCACGTCAACCTCGACATCCTCGACGGGGAGTTCCTCACCCTGCTGGGACCGTCCGGCTCCGGCAAGACCACGGTCCTGCGCCTCATCGCCGGTTTCGCACTTCCGACAGCGGGCCGCGTGGAGATCAACGGCCGGGACGCGACGAACGACCCGCCCTATCTGCGCGATGTGAACACGGTGTTCCAGGACTACGCGCTCTTCCCTCACATGACCGTTGCGGCGAACGTCGAGTATGGACTTCGCGTGACAGGCGTGCCGCGGCCGGCGCGTGCCGCAGCGGCAGCCGACGCGCTCGCCCGAGTGGAGTTGTCCGGGTACGACGCCCGCAAGCCGAACCAGCTTTCCGGCGGCCAGCGCCAACGGGTGGCGCTCGCGCGCGCCCTCGTCAACGAGCCCCGGGTGCTGCTGCTCGACGAGCCACTCGGGGCCCTGGACCTCAAACTGCGCCGGCAGATGCAACTGGAGCTGAAGTCGATCCAACGCCAACTCGGCATCACCTTCGTCTTCGTCACCCACGACCAGGAGGAAGCGCTGACGATGAGCGACCGCATCGTGGTGTTCAACGCCGGCGGCATCGTCCAAGCCGGCACGCCGCAAGCGATCTACGAGCGCCCGGCCACGCCGTTCGTCGCCGACTTCATCGGCACCATGAACACCTTCGCTTCCGCTGAGGGTCGGCAGGTCTGCATCCGGCCCGAGCGAATCGAACTACTCGACGCCGAGCCCGCAACGGGGGCGTCCGTGCGGGCGCGAGCCGGAGTGACGGTGGAGAGCGCGTACCTCGGCGCATCACGCACCGTCATCGTGCGCACCGACGACGGCACGACGCTCACGGTGAGCATCCCGGCCCGTTCGGATGGGTCCGACATCACACCCGGGCAGCGCGTGTGGTGCGCGTGGGAGCCGGATTCAGAGTTCATCATCAACTGATGGCCTGCCGCCGACCGGCGGCAGAAAGTGGGGATAGGAGAGATCGATGCACCGTTCACGGAAGGTCACGCTGCTCGCCGCACTGGCTGCGGCGTCCCTCGTGCTCAGCGGATGCGGCTCGAAGACGAGCAGCACCAAGGCGGAGGGCGCGCTGAACATCATCGTCTGGGCGGGTTACGCCGAGGACGGCAGCACTGACCCGAAGGTCGACTGGGTCACGCCGTTCGAGAAGCAGACCGGCTGCCAGACGAATGTGAAGATCGGCAATACCAGCGACGAGATGGTGACGCTCATGCGCAGCGGCGACTACGACGGAGTCTCCGCGTCCGGCGACGCCACACTGCGGCTCATCTATGGCGGCGATGTCGCGCCAGTGGACACCTCACGGGTGCCGAACTACAAGACCATCTCGCCCTTCCTCAAGGACCGCCCCTGGAACTCCGCCGACGGGAAGATGTACGGCATCCCGCACGGCTGGGGCGCGAACGTCCTGATGTGGAACACAGACGCGGTCAAGCCCGCGCCGACGTCGTGGTCGGTCGTCTTCGACCCCGCGAGCAAATACGCCGGCAAGATCACGGCCTACGACTCCCCCATCTACATCGCAGACGCCGCGCTGTACCTGATGAAGACCAAGCCAGAGCTGGGCATCAAGGACCCCTACTCACTGGACAAGACGCAGTTCGACGCCGCCGTCGCGCTGCTCAAGGCGCAGCGCAAGAACGTCGGCTCCTACTGGGCCGCCTACACCGATGAGGTCTCGTCGTTCGGCCAGGGCTCGAATGTGGTCGGCACGGCGTGGCAGGTCAACGCCAACTTGATCAACGGCGAGGGCAAGGTCAAGGTCGGTACCACTGTCCCAACCGAGGGCGCCACCGGATGGTCTGACACGTGGATGCTGTCATCGAAGGCCAAGCACCCGAACTGCATGTACGAGTGGATGGACTGGATCACCTCGCCGACGGTGAACGCGCAGGTCGCGGAGTACTTCGGCGAGGCTCCGTCGCAGACGCTCGCCTGTGACCACACCGCTGACAAGACCTTCTGCGACACCTACCACGCGCTGGACAACGCGTACGCCGAAGGCATCTACTACTGGACCACGCCGCGCGCCGAGTGCGGCGACGGCCGGGGCAAGATCTGCGTCGACTACTCCGAGTGGACGAAGGCCTGGACAGCCATCAAGGGATAGGCGTGACCGGCAGCGAGCTCACCAGCAGGGGGCGGTCCGACGTGGCCGCCCCCTCTGGCGTGCTCGCCCGCACAGCCCAAGCGCTCTGGCGCCGGCCGCGCCTGCGGCTGGGCCTGCTGCTCTCTGCGCCGATGGTGTGGCTGGTCGTCCTCTACCTCGGCTCGCTCGCCACGATGTTCGCCGCCTCGGTGTGGAGCGTCGACTCTTTCACCGGCCGGGTCCAGCGCGGGTTCACCACCGCGAATTTCCGAACGTTGCTCACCGACCCGGTCTATCGCACCATCGCTGCGCGCACCCTCGGCGTCGCGTTGACGGTCACCGCAGTCAGCGCCCTCATCGCGGTGCCGGTCGCCCTGTTCATGGCGAAAGCGGTCCGCAGCCCACGGGTCCGAGCCGCGCTGCTCGTCGCTGTCTCGATGCCGCTGTGGGCCAACTACCTGGTCAAGGGCTACGCCTGGCGCATCATGCTCGACCAGCGCGGGGTCCTGGACTGGCTGCTGCGCCCCCTGGGCCTGCACACACCCGGCCTGGGCCTGCTGGCGACGACAGTCGCCCTGCTCTACCTCTGGCTGCCGTACATGATCCTGCCGGTGTACGCCGCCTTCGAGCGGCTGCCGAACAGCCTGCTCGACGCCGCCTCCGACCTCGGGGCGCGCCCATGGCGCACCTTCCGCACAGTCGTGCTGCCGCTGGTGATGCCGGGAGTCGTCGCCGGCTCCATCTTCACGTTCTCCCTCACACTCGGCGACTACATCATGGTGAAGATCGTGGGCCGGGCCACACAGCTGTACGCGAACGTCGTCTACGACAACATCGGCGTCGCGGGCGACCTGCCGTTCGCGTCCGCCGCTGCGGTCTTCCCTGTCGTGGTGGTCGTGGGCTACTTGCTCGCCGTGCGCCGCACCGGCGCGCTCGAGAGTCTGTGAGGGCGGGGATGCTCATCTCACGAGGAGTGCGCCGGTCGCTGGCTGCCACCACCGCGCTGGTGCTGCTGTTCCTGCACCTGCCGCTGTTGGTGGTGCTGGTCAACTCCTTCAACACCTCGCGCGTCTTCGGCTGGCCGCCGTCCGGCCTCACGACCGGCTGGTGGTCGCGCGCATTAGGCAACGAAGGCGTGCGCGCAGCCCTGGCCACGAGCATCAAGGCCGCGAGCGCGGCCACCGCACTTGCCTTGATCCTCGGAACCCTCATCGCGTTCGCCGTCTCGCGCTACCGCTTCTTCGGCCGCTCGGTCATCAGCATGGTGGTGGTATTGCCCATCGCGCTTCCAGGCATCGTCACTGGCATGGCCCTGAACGCCGCGTTCACGAACACCTTGAAGCCGCTGGGCATCAATCTCGGGCTCTTCACCGTCATCCTCGGTCACACGACCTTCTGCGTCGTGGTGGTCTTCAACAACGTGATGGCCCGCCTGCAGCGGGTAGGAGTGTCACTGCAGGAGGCGTCAGCCGATCTCGGCGCACGGCCTTGGACGACCGCGCGCCTGGTCACGTTCCCGCTGCTGCGGTCAGCGCTGGTCGCCGGCGCGGTGCTCGCCTTCGGCCTGTCCTTCGACGAGATCGTCGTCACCACGTTCACCGCCGGCCCGGGCCTGCAGACCCTGCCGCAGTGGGTGTTCAACAACCTTTTCCGGCCGAACCAGGGCCCGATCGTCAACGCGGTCGCGGCAGTGTTGCTGCTGGTGTCGGTGGCGCCCATCTGGGTGGCGAACCGGCTGTCAGCGGACCCCGCCTCAGCCTCGGGCCGCCTCTGAGCGCGCTGCACCGGGGCTGCCTGCAGCAGCGTAGGCTTGTGCGAGTGCCACGCGGTGACGGTCGTCTGAACCACCACCTACTTGACGACGACAAGGGCCCGCAGGATTCATGCGGGGTCGTCGGCATCTGGGCGCCCGGCGAAGACGTGGCCCGCCTCTCGTATTTCAGCCTCTACGCGCTGCAGCACCGCGGCCAGGAGTCCGCCGGAATCGCGGTCTCCAACGGCGAGCGCATCGTCGTGGTCAAGGAGATGGGCTTGGTGGCCCAAGTCTTCACCGAAGAGTCGCTCAACGCACTCACCGGCCACATCGCCGTCGGTCACACTCGCTACTCCACCACCGGGTCGAGCTCCTGGCACAACGCGCAGCCCACGTTCCGCAGCACCAGCGTCGGCCACATCGCACTGGGCCACAACGGAAACCTGACGAACACACCCGCGCTCGCCGTCAAACTCCGCGAGGTGGCGCACGATCTCACCAGCGGCTCGCCGTCGCTGGCGACGAGTGACACCGACGTCCTCACCGGCCTCATCGCAGCGGCCGCCACCGGCGACCTGGTCGACGCCGCCGCAGAGGTGCTGCCGTCCGTGCTCGGCGCGTACTCTCTGGTCTTCTGCGACGAATCAACGCTCTACGCGGCGCGCGACCCGCAGGGCATCCGCCCGCTCGCAATCGGCCGCATGCCCAATGGCTGGGTAGTCGCGAGCGAGACCGCCGCGCTGGACATCATCGGCGCGGAATACGTCCGCGAGGTCGAGCCCGGCGAGATCATCGCCATCGACGAGCACGGCGTGCGCTCGCGCACCTTCGCGCCGGCACAACCCAAGGGCTGCCTGTTCGAATACGTCTACCTCGCGCGCCCGGACAGCGTCATCCGCGGACGGGTCGTGCACGAGGCACGCGTCGAGGTCGGCCGCCGGCTTGCGCGCGCAGCAGCGGTCGAGGCGGACCTCGTCATCCCCGTGCCGGAGTCCGGCACCCCCGCGGCGGTGGGCTACGCCCAGGAATCGCATATCCCGTTCGCACAGGGGCTGGTGAAGAACTCCTACGTCGGCCGTACCTTCATCCAGCCCAACCAGACGATCCGGCAACTCGGCATCCGGCTCAAGCTCAACCCGCTGCGCGAGGTCATCGCGGGCCAGCGGCTGGTCGTCGTCGACGACTCCATCGTGCGCGGCAACACCCAGCGTGCCATCGTGAAGATGCTGCGCGAGGCGGGCGCCGCCGAGGTGCATGTGCGCATCTCGTCGCCGCCGGTCACCTGGCCGTGCTTCTACGGCATCGACTTCGCCACCCGTGCTGAACTCGTCGCCAGCAACCTGGATGTGCAGGGCGTCCGCGACGCCATCGGCGCCGATTCCCTGGCGTATGTCAGTCTGGAGGACCTCGTCGGCGCAGTCGGCGTGCCCGGGGATGAGATGTGCCGCGCCTGCTTCGACGGCGTGTATCCGGTCACCCCTCCGGAGTCAGCGAACATCGCAGCCGCCCAACTCGACCTGCTCACCCCAGTTGTCCAAGGCGACGACCTCTCACACGCATTGCGGCTGCCATGAGCGATGAGATGCTGACGTACGCCGCAGCCGGCGTCGACGTCGAAGCGGGGGAGCGCGCCGTCGACCTGATGCGCGCCGCCGTCGCACGCGCCCAGCGCGCAGAGACAGCCGGCGCCTTCGGCGGGTTCGCAGGGCTGTTCGACGCGACTGCGCTGACGCGGTACTCCCGGCCATTGCTGGCCACTAGCACCGACGGCGTGGGCACCAAGATCGTCATCGCCCAGATGATGGACAAACACGACACCGTGGGCATCGACCTAGTGGCGATGGTGGTGGATGACATCGTCGTGTGCGGTGCCGAGCCGCTGTTCCTCACCGACTACATCGCCTGCGGCCGGGTCGTGCCCGAGCGCATCGCGGCCATCGTCTCGGGCATCGCGGCCGGCTGTGAGGCGGCCGGAGTGGCACTGCTCGGCGGGGAGACCGCGGAGCATCCGGGGGTGATGGCGGCCGAGGACTACGACCTTGCTGCCGCAGGCACCGGCGTGGTCGAGGCCGAATCGTTGCTCTCAGCAGACCGGGTGCGCGAAGGCGATGTGCTCATCGGCATGCGCTCCTCCGGCGTGCACTCCAACGGCTTCTCGTTCATCCGGCGCGCGTTGTTCGACCGCGCGGGCATGACCGTGCACACGCAGGTCGACGAGCTCACAGCCACGCTGGGAGAAGTGCTGCTCGAGCCGACCGCTCTGTACACAAAGCCCTGCCTCGCGCTCGCGCGCGACCTCGGCGAGCAGCTGCGCGTGTTCTCCCACATCACCGGCGGCGGTGTCGCTGCGAACATCGCGCGCGTGCTCCCGGCCCAGCTGCACGCGGATCTCGACCGCAGCACGTGGTCGCCGCAGGCGATCTTTTCCGTGATCGCAGGCGCTGCCTCCGCGGAGACGGCCGAGATGGAGCGCACTTTCAACATGGGGCTCGGCATGACCGCGGTGGTCGCCCCGCAGGCAGCGGACGCTGCTCTCGAGGTGCTTGCCGCATACGGCGTGGACGCGTGGGTGTGCGGCGAGGTCCGTGCTCGCGCAGAGGGTGAAGACGGTGATGCCCGGCCCAAGGGCGGGGTTGGCGGTTCAGCGAGCCTGGTCGGCCGCTACCGCGGTTGAGACAGCAGCACCAGCGCGAGCTGCGAGGTCACGCAGTATGTGCGGTGTCCTCGTCGTCCTCGTCGTCCTCGTCGTCTTCGTAGTACTTCGCGTAGGGGTCGTCTTCCTCGACCTCGTCCTCATCGTCCTCGGACTCCTCGGCGCTCTCGTGCTCGTCGGCATCCCCTTGGGTTGCCGCAAGTTCACGCTGAAGACGCTCAAGATCGGTCTCCGGGCCGCCGTATTTCAGCGCCCGCGCAACCTTGGTCTGCTTTGCCTTGGCTCGGCCGCGCCCCATGGCTCGACCCCCTCTGCTGGCTCAACTCGTCGGTGCTGTCGCGTCGCGGCACCTTGCCCTTGACCCGCTCGTCTGCGGTTCAATCTCTGCCGCCGCTGGCACCCTGTGGTGTGGACGGAAGTTTACCCGGCGGCATTAGCCGTCGCAGCCCACCTCCCGGGAGAGGCCCACCACGCCCGGCGCCCCGGCCCCCTCGGACAGCCGAGTCCCCGTCTTGGCCCACTGCCGCCCCGCCGCGCGGTATGTCTCAGACCGCCGTACGCTTTCAGGTATGTCCGATTTCGGGGTCTCCGCGCCTGACACGGCCCCGGTGCAGCCGGCCGTGCCGGTGCCGACTATCCCTGAGGGCAAGCTCCTCTCCCCTGGTGCGGTCGCCAAGTTGTTCGGCGTCGATCCGCGGACCGTCACCCGATGGGTCGACAAGGGCCTGCTCACCCCGATTTTGACCCCCGGTGGCCACCGCCGCTACCGCTACCTCGACATCATGGCGCTGCGTGACAGCCTGCAACAGCGCGGCAGCGAACCAGGAGAGCGCCCGGCCACGCCGCCGTCTCCGTCCTCACCTGCGTACTGAGCCCTCACCCGTTCGAATCAATCCGGCCTGTGCGCGGAGCCGACTTTCACACAGCTCTCATCCTCGCCACACCTGCGCCTCAGGTTCGCGATGTTCACTGCACCGCATGGCTACCAGCACCCTTTCCCCGGCTTCCCCTGATAACTCCGCCCTGCGCGCGCGTGCGGCAGGCTTTGCAGCAGAACCCGAAGCAGGCGCTCGCAACGAGCAGCGCCGCACGCCGCTCACATTGGCCGGCCTCACCTCGGGCCTGCTCCTGCAAGTCGTGCTCATCCACCTCATCGACCAAGACTGGTTCGCGTTCGCGAAAGACCCGTCATATGTCCAGACTGGCTACACACTCACCGAGATCCTCGGCGTCCTGACAGCCGCTGCATTGCTCGTGCGCCGCGACTGGTGGCTTTGGCTCGCCGCCTTCAGCGTCGCTGCCGGGCCGTTCATCGGATTCCTGGTCTCCCGCAGCACGGGTCTGCCCCACTACACCGACGACATCGGCAACTGGACCGAGCCTTTGGGCGTGGCGTCATTGCTCGTTGAGGCTTCCGTGATGCTCATCGCCGGGCGTTTCCTCCTTGGCGCCTGGCGCCGGCAACGAGCCTGAGCGGGAGCGGCGGCATCAGGACCCCACACGCCGCTGCACCAGCTCGCCAAGCCGACGGTGACCCTTCCCAGACACCGCGGCGTGAGGGGGCGGATGTTTGCGAGCGCATCCGCCCCCTCATCTTCTCTTTCCGCACGATGGCGGCCGCGCACGCTCGGCCTGTCCGCGGCCGCCGGGCACATCTGTGACGCGGCGGCCTCGATTGCCACCGGTGCCCATGCCTCCACCAGCGGTTGAAAGCCCTAGGCACAGAGGGCGTGAGCCCGTACCGTTCACCTTCTCCCGCAGATCGACGTGAACACAGGGGGCACCATGTCCGAAGACCCAAAGGACTCCGCAGCATCGGCGAGCGAATCACATGCCGCAGGGGACGCATCCGCTGCAGGCATCGATGCCGCCGCCTCGGGTGCGGCACCCTCTGAATCCGCCGCAGCGAACTCCGTATCGGGTGCAACGGGCGAGGCGAGCACCGCGCAGCCCGCTGGAGCGCCGGCTGACCCCGCGACACCGACCAGACGCCGCTTCACCCGCCGAGCGCGGCTCATCGCCCTGGCCACTGCGGGCGCGGTGGTCATCAGCGGTGGTGCGGCGAGTTGGGCGATCTACAACAAGCCCGAACTGCGCCTCGTGCGCGCCATCAAAGCAACGAGCGCGCAGAAGAACATGGACGTCAACCTTTCGTTCCAGGCAACGCCGGCCTTCCTGCGCGCGATGAACCAGGGCAAACCGCTCTTCCAGGCCTCCGACGCACCGTTGGCGGGCATCAAGACCGATGCTGACGTCGCGCAAGCCATCGGCAACATCCACCTGCGCGTGCGCAGCAGCAGCACCGACATCAAGGACCCCAGCGTGATGGTGGCCCTGCAGTACGGCTCCGCCGACGCCCTAGCCGTCACTCTCACCGGCCGCAGGCTCTACATCCGCACCCAGGCCGAGGACCTCCCAGGCCAGAGCCCCGCGCTCTTCACGGCGGCACAGTTCAAGCAAGTGCTCGACGGCCTCAAGCAGCCGCTCGGCCCGGAGTTCGCGGATTACATCAACGCCGACCAGCGCGCTGTGCTCACCAAACTCATCGACTTCGTGCAGGGCCGAACCCTGTTCCTCTCCCTGGCGAAGGGGACCGATCTCGGCAAGTGGTGGGACTCGACGGTCGTCGCGCAGACGTCGTCGAAGGACCCGTCCGCCAGCGCCGTGCAGAAGCAGATGGCCGCGCTGGGCACGCGGATGCAGGGACAGTTGCGCGACGTTGCCAAGGTCAAGGACCTCGCAGACGACGCAGCCGGCGACCGGATGCGCATCACCATCGACATCGCGACGCTGGTGAGACTCAACAAGACCCAGATCCTTGACTTGGCGCAGAGCCTTTCCGGCCTCGGGGGCTCTGGCGCGGACTTCGACCGCGCTGCAGCCATACAAGAGCTCAACGCCTGGCTGGCGAAGCCGACGCTGGCGACGTTCAGCGCCGACGTGTGGGTCAAGAACGGGCGCTTTCACCGTTTCGAGTTCGACATGTCAGACGTGATCGCCGCATCCATGGCTAAGAAGCCGAAGGTCGAGCGGGGCGCAGCGGTGGTGCGCATGGACATGGACGACATCCCCGTGACAGCCCCGGCTGACGCCACCGAGTTCACCCCTGCGGACATCCAGAACGCCGGCGGGTTGCTCGGTGGGCTGTTCATGGGCGGCTTGGCTCAGGGGTTGGGCGGCAGCGGGCTGTAGTCCTGCTCGCCGTTGAGGCCAGCGGCGGCGGGTAGTTCCAGCGCTTTGGCGGCAGGGCTGTAGACCCCTGCATGGCCCTTACTGCGACGGTGACCGGCGCCGTCGCGCACCGGGCCGGCGTCCGGCCACGGCTGTCGCCAGCCTCTGGTTGCCTAGGTTGCGGCCACGATGCGGCGCCACGGGCCTGAGCGCGGTGGCTTCGCGGCAGGAGCCTTGGCGCCCCGGTTGCGTCCGACTTGCGACCTCCGTGTTGTTGTTGCGAACGGTTCGCGATAACGTCGCGGGGTGAGCACCCCCACCAGCACCGCAGCCCGCGCCGAGCGTGGCACCCTGCGCCAGCACCTGCGCTTCTCCCGCGATGAGGTGCCCGCCCTGGTCGGGGTGCTGGGCACGGTGGTGCTGCTCCACATCTTGGGCTGGGGCCTTTTCATCCACTACAACAGCATGGAGAAGTACCACGCGCTGTCCGACCACAAGGGCGTGCTCGTCTACGCCGGCGCCGGCGCGCTGGCGTACTCCTTCGGCCTTCGGCACGCCTTTGACGCCGACCACATCGCTGCTATCGACGACACCACGCGGCTGATGCTCGCCAAGGGCAAGAAGCCGCTCGGCGTGGGCCTGTTCTTCTCCCTCGGCCACTCCACCATCGTGATGAGCCTGTGCATCGCCATCGCATTCGCGGCGAAGCAGGCAGCGAAGTTCCAAAAGGACTTCATGCAGACCGGCGGAATCATCGGCGCCTCGGTCTCGGCGTTCTTCCTCTACCTCGTCGGCATCTTGAACCTAGTCATCCTCGTCGGCATCGTGGGAGTTTGGCGAAAGGCCAAGAGCGGCCAGTTCTCCCACGAGCACCTGCAGGACTTGCTCAACGAGCGCGGGCTGATGAACCGCATCTTCCGCGGCTTCTTCAAGAAGGGCTTCGACAAGTCCTGGCAGATCTACCCCGTGGGCGTTCTCTTCGGCCTCGGCTTCGACACCGCCACCGAGGTCGGCTTGCTCGCCATCTCCGCGACTGCGGCCGTTGGGACGGTCGGCGGGTCACTGCCGCCGTTGGCGATCATCGCCCTGCCGTTGATCTTCGCCGCCGGCATGTCGCTCATGGACGCCCTCGACGGCATCTTCATGACCAAGGCGTATTCATGGGCGTTCACATCGCCGCTGCGGAAGATCTACTACAACCTCACCACCACCGGGCTGTCCATCTTCGTGGCGCTGGTCATCGGCACCATCGAGTTGGTCGGCGTGCTCGCGCAGAAGACAAACATCGACAACTACCAGCCGTTCACCTGGATCTCCAACATCGACCTGCAGAACGCCGGGTACTTCATCGTGCTCAGCTTCGTCGCGGCGTGGGTGCTCTCCATCGTGGTGTGGCGCGTAGGCAAGTACGAGCAGCGGTTCTCCTCCGGGCTGGTCGAGACCGAGCACAGCCACTCCTCCCTGCGCATCGAGGACTGAACCGGCCGCTGGCCGTGCTAGCAGGGCGGGGCAATCCCCGGATCGCCGATGGCGGACTCCATGTGCGCGCTCTAGGCTTGAAGCAGACGCTCAGGCGGCCTCCGCACCAAGGCGGCCGACGCCGACCCGTCGCCAGGCACGCTTGCGAGGAGGGAACCCATGAGCACCGCGCTCGTCGTCGTGGTTGTGGTGGTGCTGCTCGGCATCATCGCCTTCAGCCAATACAACTCACTTGTCCGCAAGAAAGTCGCAGTCGATGAGGCCTTCGCCCAGATCGAGGTGCAGTTGCAGCGGCGCAACGACCTCATCCCCAACCTAGTGGAGACGGTCAAGGGCTACGCCTCCCACGAACAGGAGACCTTTGACAAGGTCGTGAAGGCCCGTGCGGCCTCCACCGCCGCCCACGGCGTCGCCGACGTCGCAGCCGCTGACGGCGCCCTCACCCAGGCGTTGCGCGGGCTGCTCGCAGTCGCCGAGAACTACCCCGACCTGAAGGCATCAGCGAACTTCCTCTCGCTGCAAGAGGAACTCAGCGCGACTGAGAACAAGGTCGGCTTCGCGCGTCAGTACTACAACGACGCCGTGCGCACGCTGAACACCGCCATCGAGGTCATCCCCGGCAAGTTCTTCGCCGGATGGGCCAAGGCCACCGCCCGCGACTTCTATGAGGTCGCCGACCCCGGTAGCCGCGAGGTGCCGAAGGTTCAGTTCTGAGTTGTCCCGGTGACCGGGCTGGCCCGGGGAGTGCCGGAGCGCTCGCGGCATCTGCCGCGGTGGCTCGGCGTGACGACAGGCTCGCTGCCGGCGCGACCGCGACCCCGGCGTGGCGGTGAGCGGCCGACCCAGCCCGCCCGGGGCGGCGGCAGCAGAGCGGCGACGTGATGCACAGCGCAACCGGTGCCAGCATGTACGCGCGGCACGAACGATCAAGGAGTGAGCACCGTGGATTTCCGGGCCCGACAGGCCTCCAACCGGCACAAGACGATCCTGTTACTCGCCCTCATGGGCTCGGTGGTGTCGTTCGCCATCTGGGGCATCGCCTACTACCTCGGCTACACCGGCGTCGGCATCGTGCCGATCGCCGTGCTGATGGTTGTGGGCGGCTCGTGGTGGTCGTACTACGCCAGTGACCGGCTCGTGATGGCGATGACCGGGGCGCGTGAGGTGACGCCGGAGCAGGCGCCGCAACTTCACAACCTCGTCGAGGAGATGGCCATCGCCGCCGGCCTGCCTAAGCCGCGCATCGCCATCATCGACGACCCCGCCCCGAACGCATTCGCCACCGGCCGCGACCCCGAGCACGGGCTTGTCGCGTACACCACCGGCATCCTGCAACTGATGGACCGCGAGGAATTGCAGGGCGTGACCGCCCACGAGCTCGCGCACGTGGGCAACCGGGACACGCTCGTCGCCACTGTGGCGGCAACGACCGCCGGCGCAGTCGCGCTCATGTCCGACCTCGCGATGCGGATGATGTGGTTCGGCGGCGGCCGCCGCCGTGACAGCGAGAACAACAACCCCCTGATGCTCATCGTGGCCCTGCTAGTGCTGGTCCTGGCGCCGCTGGCGGCGTTGCTGCTCAAGGCCGCGATCAGCCGCAGCCGTGAGAGCCTGGCTGACGCGACCGGCGTGCAGTTCTCCCGCAACCCGGCAGGCCTGCGACGTGCGCTGGAGACGTTGCAGCAGAACCAGACCGTCGTGCAGGCACGCTCGACCGCCTTCGCCCACCTCTGGATCGAGTCGCCGCTGGATACCAGCGCCGGCAGCAAACTCTTCTCCACCCACCCGCCGCTGGCTGAGCGCATCGCAGCGCTACGTCAGATGGAGGGCCAGGCGTCGTAGGCGCTCGTCAGTTGGCCCATAACCGTGCGTCGGCGTTTGCGTCGGCGGTCACCGTTTCGCGGCGGGATGTTGTCGTAGGTCAACGTGAAACATGACGGCCTTGCGTCCGCTGGCGCGTGCGCAGTGGCTCAGCGCACTCTCTTGAAGCGGTGAGTTCCGTGGGGGTTCGTGAGAGTTTGCGCCTGCTCATGCATCAGCGGGCGCGGCTAGTGTCCACCTCGACGGTGACGCGGATCGTGTCGCCGATGGCGATGCCTTCAGGTCTGCGCAGCGCGTCCTTCAACGGCACGATGTAGCCGCCGTCCTTGGGGAAGATCGACGTCGTCACCGTGGTCCGTCCGACGCTGACGCTGGCCGGGATCGCGCCCCAGCCGTAACTGAGCGCGGGTGCTAGGTCCTTGACCTCCGCGGCGTCCGCATCGGGCAAAGAGACAAAGTGAAACGGCGCCGGGCCCCGCCACTCCCACACGGCGGCGGTGAACTTAAACCTCATGGTCGGCCCGAAGTGCGATGCGCGTGGAAGCCACGAGCCACCGGCCAGGTGACAGTCACTTCACCAGTCGGAACGTGACCGGGTAGCGGTAAGTCTGGCCTTCATTGGTCTTCACCGCCGCGACAATCGGCATGATCAAAAGCAGCAGGACGACCGCCGCCAGGGTGAACCATCCGACGACGAAGAACAGCAGCGGCACCGACACGATCGCATAGGCGAACATCGAGATCTGGAAGTTGAGCGCCTCTGCTGCGGCCCGGCGCACGACCGGCCGGTTGCCCTTGACCAGCAGGATCACCAGCGGCACCGCGAAGCCCCAGCCGCCGAGCAGGTTGACCAGGGTGCCTGCGTGCGCGAGGGTCGCGAAGGTGCGGTCCTGCGGGTCGACCGGCTCGCTCGCCCCCGGATACGGCGGCGGCGCAGGCGGCTGCATC
>JAGWWW010000064.1 GCA_018970205.1 Actinomycetales bacterium | reverse complement strand
ACGGGCTGCCGACTACACGCCACAGAGCATTGTCGAGAACGACGCGGAGGTGCGCGCGGGATTCCTCGAATACATGGGCATCGCCGCCGACACCCCGACGGCTGATGTGCCAGTGCTGGCCGGCGACGCGTATGCGCAGTGGTGCGCAGAGTCGTTGATTCCGAAAGTCGTGGAAGGCCGCACCTGGCAGGTCGACCCGGCCACCGTCGCGGTGATGGGCTCCAGCATGGGGGGCCTGGCTTCGGCTTACGCGCTAGCGCTGCGGCCCGATGTCTATTCCTCGGCACTGTGCTTGTCAACGCACTGGCTGCCCGGTGCGCATGCGCTCGCAAGGCAACTGACGCAGATGCTGCCCGCTGCCGAGCGGGGCGCGCGGGTGTGGTTCGACCACGGGACTCTGAACCTCGATGCCACCTACGGGCCGTTCCAGGAGACCGCCGACGCCGTCATGCGCGAACGTGGCTACCGCGAGCCGGCGCAGTGGCGGACCACCGTGTATCCCGGAGCGGACCACAACGAGGCGTCGTGGTCGGCGCGATTGCCGGAAGTGCTGCGTTGGTGGCTGTGCGGCGCCGAGCAGGCGTAAGGCGATGACCGCATCCGGCGCACACGAAGCAGCCTGGGGCCCAGCAATGCGCGAGGCGCTGGCCGAAGCCGCGAGGGCCGGTGACCGCGGCGATGTTCCCGTGGGCGCGGTCGTGGTCGACTCATCAGGCACCGTCATCGGCCGCGGGTGTAACACCCGGGAGGCAGACGGCGACCCGTTGGCACATGCGGAGGTGGTCGCCTTGCGAGACGCGGCCGCCCATGTCGGGTCCTGGCGGCTCGACGACTGCACGCTCGTGGTCACCCTCGAGCCGTGCGCGATGTGCGCGGGTGCGGTCGTGCAATCGCGCATCCCAAGGCTGGTCTTCGGTGCCCACGACGTCAAAGCCGGCGCGGTCGGCTCCCTCTGGGACGTAGTCCGCGACCCGCGGATCCCGCACCGGGTGGAAGTCGTCTCCGGGGTCCTCGCAGACCAGTGCGCGGGGCTGCTGACCGAGTTTTTCGCAGGCCGCCGAGGCAGGTAGTCTTCGCCGCGGTGTCGTGTCCGAGCGGCCGAAGGAGCGCGCCTCGAAAGCGCGTGAGGGGAAACTCTCCGTGGGTTCAAATCCCACCGACACCGCCATCGTGATGCACGTGACATGGGCCTCGGCGGGCCACCTGGGATGACTCCCGGTCCGCCGGGGCCCGTGTCCGTTTCCCGCGAGGGTTGGCACTCGTGGATGCGACCGCAGCGAACATCACAGCCGGTCAGGATGCCGCCTCTTTGCGCATGCGGGAGAATGACCCTTCAGGCGCTGCCGCCCCGACCCGCGGCTGCCATGCGATGGAGACGGATGATGACGATGCTTGAGACCCGGCCGATGCTGTCTGAGGCGGCGCGCGCCCTGGCCACGGCCTCGTTCCCGAGGGTGACATTCGACGAGTCCCACCGCGAGGCGTACAGCATCGACCCGGAGACCGCGGCCGTGATGAACCCACTGGCGCCGGCTGACAACTGCTACTCCGGCGTCGCAGCGGCGCTGCGCCACCGGGGCCTACGGGTCGGCGCCCACCACGCCGGGGCCGTCACCGACGAGGTCCTGCGTGCAACCGACGTCTACGTCATCGCCCACCCGTCCGACCCGCACTGGGAGAAGACCACCGGCCTCGGCTCCCCGGTCTTCGGTCTCGACGAGTTGGACTGCATCGAGTCGTGGGTGCGCGCCGGCGGCGGTCTGGTGGTGCTCGCGGAGCACGAGCAGGACAAGTACGGCAACAACATCAACGAGTTGCTAGGCCGGTTCGGGGTGCGCGTCAACCACACCACCGTGGTCGACCCGGTCGCGAACCACAACGGGGTCGCGGCCTGGCCGCTGGCCACGGTCGCGGGCGCCGGTGAGGGCCTGGCGGCGGGCGTACGCCGGGCAGTGGTCTACCGCGCAGGCACGCTCTCGTTCGCCGAGGCGGTCGACAACGCCGTCGTGCTGCGCGCCCCAGAGACATCCGACCACCCCGGAGCGGCCATCGCCGCTGTTGTGCGTGCAGGTGCCGGGCGGGTCGTGGTCGCGGCCGACAGCGACCTGTTCAGTGATGACTCCGTCTCCGACGGCGACCACGCCGACCTGTTCTGCAATCTCGTCGCCTGGGCTGCTGGCGGGGGAGTCGCACTCGCTCGCCGATCCGCGTCCCGGGAGGTTCCGCAGGCCTGGCAGTCGCTCAAGGCCGCCGTCACGGAGCTGCGTGCGATGCAATCCAAGGACGGGCACATCGACGCCGAAGCGCATGACTTCGCCCGCGCGCGCGAGCTCGTCTCGCAGATGACCTCGGCCATCACGGAGTTGGCGCCGCGATTCGCCCACAACGCCGCGTACCACCAGGCAGTGGTCACGGACATCGAGCGCTGGGTTGAGCAAGGCTTCGGCGTCCCCGACTTCCTCGACTCATTGACGCTGTTCCGCCCCGAGACGATGCGCGAGGACGGTGTCGAGCACCTTGCGGTCTTCCCGATGTACACCCAGAACGGCAACCCGGACCGCGTGTTCGAGGCCGTCTGGATCCGCACGGTGTGGCCGGAGTGGGTCGCGGAGATCGAGGCCGGCGGCTACGCGAACCCTGCCTTCGTGCCGATCGAGTTCATCGACTTCACCGCCGGTTACGACACCCACTCCGCGGTGCTGTTCCCGGAGACGGTCGCGGTGCGCGAGACGCCGGTCTTCACCTGGGGCGCGATCTTCTGCGACCGCGAGGCCGCGCGCTTCCGGGCCGTGACCGCCGCCGCCGCGCAGACCCTTCGGCTGGACCTGCCTCCGGACGCCGAGCTGCTTCTGCGCGACCAGCGTCTGGCCCAGGAGACGTTCGTGCTGTGGGACCTCGTCCACGACCGCACCCACAGCCACGGCGACCTCCCGTTCGACCCGTTCATGATCAAGCAACGCATGCCGTTCTGGCTCTACGCGCTCGAAGAGTTGCGCTGCGACCTGAACACATTCGTCGAGATGACCAACTTCATCGCGCAGGGGGTGCCGCATGCGCCGATGGTGAAGTACGCCATCGCCTTCGACCGGCTCTTCCGCTTCCCTATCACCGGCGAGCGCGTCCGCAACTACGACGGCCTCGGCGGGCAGATCCTCTTCGCACATCTGCACAAGGAGCGGGTGCTCCGCTGGACGGACAACACCCTGCACATCGACTGGGACCGCATCACCGAGTCAATCGGCGCGCTCGCCGCATCGGTGAACGCGCTCTACCACGACGGAATCGAGCGCTCGCGCATCGGCCACTGGCTGGCGACGTACCGCTTCGTCACCGACCTAGTTCCCGCGCACCCGGCCTCGCAGTGGAACAGCGGGAGCCTGGACCTCTCGGCCGAGCCGAAGACGCTGGTGAACGCGGTCCTCGATGATGAGTTCCCGCTGAACGTGTTCTACGAGGCGTTGCGCAAGAAGCTCGCCGCCGTCATCACCGAGACCAGGGGGATCACCGCGTGACGCAACTGCACGACCCGGCCTGGCGCGGGTTCGCCTCTGACAACTACGCCGGCGTGCACCCCGCGGTGATGCAGGCGCTCTCCGACGCCAACGGCGGGCACCAGGTCGCCTACGGCGACGACGTCTACACCGAGCGGCTGCGTGTCTGGGTGCGCGAGGCATTCGGCCCCGACGCTGAGGTGTTCCCGGTGTTCAACGGCACCGGTGCGAACGTGGTCGGCCTGCAGGCGATGATGCAGCGCTGGGAGGCGGTCATCTGTGCCACCAGCGCCCACGTGTTGGTCGACGAAGGCGGCGCTCCCGAGCGCACCGGCGGCTTCAAACTGCACCCCGTGGCCACGCCCGACGGCAAGCTCACGCCAGCGCTCGTGGACGAGCAGGCATGGGGCTTCGGCGACCAGCACCGGGCCCAGCCGGCAGTCGTGACCATCACGCAGTCCACTGAGCTCGGCACCGTCTACACGCCTCAGGAAGTCCGGGCTTTGGCCGACCACGTTCATGGCAAGGGCATGCGCATGCATATGGACGGTGCCCGCTTGTCTAACGCGGCTGCGGCTCTCGGCTGCGCTTTCCGCGAGTTCACCGCCGATGCCGGGGTGGATGTGCTGAGCCTGGGCGGCACCAAGATCGGCGCGATGGGCGCCGAAGCGGTGGTCGTACTCAACCCCGCAGCGGTGCAGGGGCTGCCCTACTTGCGCAAGGGCGCGATGCAACTCGCGAGCAAGATGCGGTTCGTCTCCGCGCAGTTGCTCGCGCTGTTCGAGTCGGACGTCTGGCTGCAGAGTGCGCGTCATGCGAATGCGATGGCTGCGCGCCTGCGCGAAGCGGTTGCGGCGATCCCCGGAGTCGAGGTCACCCGTGCGGTGGACGCGAACGCGGTGTTCGCAGTTCTCCCGGCCGAGGTCACAGCCCGCCTGCAGCAGCAGTTCCGGTTCTACACCTGGAACGAGATGACGGGCGAGGTCCGCTGGATGGCGTCATGGGACACCACCGAGGACGACATCGACGCGTTCGCCGCGGCTGTGGCACGGGAGATGGGTGCAGTAGTAGCCCGCTGACTTGCCCGGAAAACAGAACCGCGGCCGCTTTCGCGACCGCGGACTCTGTGGCGGAGGTTAGGGGATTTGAACCCCTGAGGGGTTGCCCCCAACACGCTTTCCAAGCGTGCGCCCTAGGCCACTAGGCGAAACCTCCGTCGCGAAGATTACCGGCGCGCTGGCTCAGGGGATTCGGCAGGTCAGG
>JAGWWW010000063.1 GCA_018970205.1 Actinomycetales bacterium | reverse complement strand
ACTGCTTCCTCGAACGTGTATCCGCACTGGGTGACGAGATATGCCACTGCGAAGGTCGGTGTGCGGTTCTGCGCTTGCACGCAGTGCAGGATGACCCGGGAACCCTCGGACTTGTCCGTCTCGGCGAGCAACTCGGACAACGTTCGGGCGACATCCCAGAGGCTGAAATGCAGATTCGGGTTAAGACCCTCGTCGGCGCTGTCGATCACGAACACCGGAACATGCGCCGCGGCGTCTGCAACTTCAGCCACGCCCACGCGAGACAGGGACACCACGGATGCCGCGGCGAGGTCCGCATCCCGAAGCGCCTGCTGACCGAACAGATGCAGCGACGGTTGAGATGCGACGCGACCGGTCACTCCTGCCATCGTCCACCCGCTGATGTCGGGCGCCTGTCGCCACGCGCCTCCCGCCTCTCGCCTCGCAACTTGCAGCGCGAGCTGCTGCAGGTGATTGGCCCGCAAGCCTTCGCCGCTGTGGATACGTCGCGTCCAACTCGTCGGCAGCCCGCTCAACCCCCAACGCGCCCCCACCAGGCTGCCCGCGATTGCCGCCACCGTGTCAGTGTCATACCCGGCTCGCACCGCGCGCTCGATGGCAATGGCGGCACTTTGCGCGGGGAAGATGTGCAGTTCCGGTCGCAGCGGCTGCTCAGGCGTGGATGCGACCGCGCACCACGCAGCCTGAAAGGCGTGCCGGACCCAGCCATTACGGTGGAACCGCCACGGCTGGGAAGTCTCTGCCTCGGCGATCAGCGCCGCCCAGTGGTCACGGCGATGAGTTGGCAACCTCTCGAGTCCGGCGTGCATGCCCGCGTAGTCGCCCTCGTGCATCGCGTGCGCGATCGCGTGACACCACAGCGCGCAGGCCTCCCCTGCCTCCGGGTCATGATGCGTGAGTGCGCTGATCTCCTGCGCGGCAGCCCACATCGCGTCGAGGTCATCAAGGAAGGCCAGCGCCACCGGAGCAGTGCGCATCAGCGAGCCGTTGCCCGCACTCATCCCCCCGTTGTTCGAGTGGTGCCGAGCTGCGGCCGCTCGCGCAGCAGCCGCCGTCGGGGTGGCTGCGACTGCAGTGAGGACGGCCCGAGTCTGCGCTCCCACATCAGGCGCGGTCTCCACCCACTCAACCCACCGGCGCACGACGGAATCCATCGCCGCCTCGCTAGCCAGGCCGCCGTGCTCGATCGCCGCGAACGCGATGGCGACGGCCATGTCAGTGTCGTCAGTCCAGTGACCCGCCGGCCAGTTGAACGGTCCACCACCGCGCATAGAGACCTCAGTGCCGTAAGGGATCGGTGGGCCAAACTCATACCCCGCGCCCAGCGCATCACCGCAGGCCAAACCGATGAATGTTCCCGCAATACGGTCAAACCTGTTGTCGTCCCGTGTGGTCATCCCGTCCCCCGTTTGCCTGATCATGCTGCGAGTCCGTCCCAGCGCCGTCGTGGACGCAAGCATCCGCACAACACGCATGTGGCTGTCAGATTGTGGCACCTACGCGGATGAATGGGCAGCACCTCACTCAGGTGCGGCGATAGAGCCAGCCGGTGCGGGAATGCATACCAGCCAAGACTGCGCTTGCAGTGTTTCCCAGTCGTGTGGTCATCGCCCACTCTCGCTCGAGAACTGCGGAGCGCTGTGCGCGACATCAAATGTCCGGGCAAGAGTCCGCGACCGCACTGCGGCCTAAGCGGACAACGGCCGGCTCGTCGGCACCACGGGCGCAGGCAGCCGCGTCTCCCCCATGAGGTACGCGTCGACGGCAGCAGCACATGCGCGGCCCTCGGCGATGGCCCAGACGATCAACGACTGTCCGCGACCCGCGTCACCGGCGACGAACACGCCGTCCGCCTCTGCGCGCCAGGTGTCGTCGCGCGCGACGGCGCCGCGCTCGGTCAGCGTCACCCCGAGTTGCTCAAACAGCGGCGAGTCCGCCACCGCGGTGAAGCCCATCGCGAGGAGCACGAGGTCTGCGCGGATCTCGCGCTCGGTCCCGGCCACCGGCTCCGGCCGACCTTGCTCCCAGCGCACCTCCTGCACCAGCAGCGCGCCGACGCGACCGGGGTCGCTGGCACTGGGCAAGAACGCCGCCGTACTCACCGCGAACTCGTGCTCATCCTTCGGCAGCGCAGGCGGTCGGCCAACCAGTCGGCCCGCCACGCCTGGTCGTTAATGTCGCGGATGAGCGCGTACGCGATCGAGACGCGGCACTTGACAGTCCAGGTCTGGTAGCCACCATTGCACATCACATCACGGGGGACATCACCCTCAGTGCGACCCACGAGACGCCGACGTGACGCGCCCTGTCCGACTTCCTCATCGCCCCCGTCCGACACCCAAGGTGACCCCTACATGACGTCGGCATCTGCCCAGACACCATCACGGGTAGTGATAGGCGATGAAAGATTCCCTTGCGTGGCCACATTCGCCACTCGCCGCATGGCTTCGCCGCGGGCACAAGTACTAGCGAGGTGTGATGATGACTAACAAGCAAACCAGAGGTACTCGCGTTATGAGCGTGGCGTGCAGCATCGTGCTGCTGTGCAGTCCCGTTGCGCATGCCAAAGCTCGCACAGGAGACCGTCCTTCCCCCAGCGGTTACACACACCTGACTTTGGTGGTCGACCGTTCGGGCTCAATGGAAGGCTTTAAGGCAAGCGCCGAGCGCGGCATCAACTCTCTCTTGGAGAGCCAGAGGTCGCTCTCTGGAAAGTTCACAATGACGCTGGTGCAATTCGACGACCAGATCGAGACCGTGTATCGCACGTCCAGGAGCCTGCCGAACTACACACTGATACCGCGCGGGGGGACAGCCCTCCTCGACGCAGTTGGTGAGGAGATCTTGCGGACGGACCATGACGTCAATGCCCTTTCTGACGCGGAGCAGCCGGACAAAGTGTTGTTCGTCGTGGTCACGGACGGCGAGGAGAACTCGAGCGAGAAGTTCACATCAGCCCGGGTGAAGGACCTCATCGCCCAACACCGAATCAAGGATCGCTGGGACTTCCGGTTCATCGGAACGGAAGAGGCTGCATGGCAAGGTGCTGACATGGCGATGGATTCCACTGAGATCGGTTCCAGCGACTCGGACAACGAGCAGATGTACTCCCAACTCACTCGCGCGGTGTCAGACGTGCGCCTCGGGTTTACCTCGAGGCTAACCATGCCGCAACGAATCGTCACTGGAGGAGCGGCTTTGCCATGGCAGCCGCCCAGCATGGGCGAACACAGTGGCGACCGCATCGCTGAACTCAACGAAGGCTCACCTGAGACCCAGCAGAGGACCCGGGTCGGGGCGTCCTAGTGGCCCAGCGTCACGGCGAATCCCTGCAACTGCGGCGGCGCGGGCTCCTACTCGGCCGCTGCCAGCTGCCCGCAGGCGCCGTCGATCTCGCGGCCGCGGGTGTCGCGCACGGTGACAGCGATGCCCTTGGCCTCCAGTCGCCGCACGAACTCCCGCTCGTCCTCCGGCCGCGACGCGGTCCACTTCGAGCCGGGGGTGGGGTTCAACGGAATCAAGTTCACGTGCGCGAGCCGGCCGCGCAGGCGGTCGGCCAACAAGTCGGCTCGCCACGCCTGATCGTTGATGTCACGGATGAGCGCGTACTCGATTGAGACGCGGCGCTTGGTCTTCTCCGCGTAGTCCCACACTGCGCCGAGCACCTCGGCGACCTTCCACCGGTTGTTCACCGGCACGAGTGTGTCGCGCAACTCATCATCCGGCGCGTGCAAAGACAACGCCAACGTCACGGGCAGCCCCATGTCTGCGAGGTCGCGGATACGCGGCACCAGCCCGACGGTTGAGACGGTGATGCCGCGCGCGGAGATGCCCAACCCGTGCGGCGCCGGCGCGGTCAGCACCCGCAACGCATGCGAGACGGCCGCGAAGTTCGCGAGCGGCTCGCCCATGCCCATGAACACGATGTTGGAGACCCGGCCCGGCCCGCCGGCGACTTCGCCCGCATCGAGCGAGCGGGCGCCATCGACGACCTGCATGATTATTTCCGCCGCGCTGAGGTTGCGCGTCAGGCCGTTCTGCCCGGTGGCGCAGAACGGGCAGTTCATGCCGCAGCCAGCCTGGCTGGAGATGCACATCGTGACCCGGTCGGTGTAGCGCATGAGCACGCTCTCCACCAGCGAGCCGTCGTGCAGCCGCCACAGCGTCTTGTGAGTCGTGCCGTTGTCGCACTCCAGGCGCCGGACCGCGGTGAGCAGTTGCGGGGTCAGCGCGGCGGCGAGCCGCTCGCGGTCCGCCGCCGGGATGTCGGTCCAGGTGGCCGGGTCGGCGCCGTGGTGGACGAACAGGTGGCGCGAGACCTGCTCGGCCCGGTACGCCGGCAGGCCCGCCTGCTGCAGCGCCTCACGGCGCTGCTCCGGCGTGAGGTCCGCGAGGTGCTGCGGCGGCTTGCCGCGGCGGGGGGCCTCAAGAATCAGCTCACCGACCGCGGGGACCAACGGCTGTGCGTCGCTCACAGCAACACCGTGAACAGCAGCCAGGACACGAACGCGTTCGGCAGGATCGAGTCGAGCCGGTCCATCACTCCCCCGTGACCTGGGATGGCGTGCGACATGTCCTTGATGCCGAGGTCGCGCTTGAGCAGCGACTCGCTGAGGTCTCCGTACGTGGCGACGAACGCCAGCACCAGCCCGAGCAACACGCCCTTCCACCACTGCGCGTCGAGCAGCGCAGGCAGCAGATAGCCGCCGAGGGCCGCGGCTGCGGCCAGTGAGCCCGCCAGGCCTTCCCAGGTCTTCTTCGGGGAGATGCTCGGGGCCATCGGGTGCTTGCCTGCCATCACACCGGCGAGCCAGCCGCCGGTGTCGGACGCCACGTTCAGCAA
>JAGWWW010000019.1 GCA_018970205.1 Actinomycetales bacterium | reverse complement strand
CCGGCGAGCAGCCGCGGCGGACCTTGGAGGCGCAAGGTGTCCGCGTGCTTGCGCACCAGAGCGAAGGCGTACGAGTGGAAAGTGGAAACCTGCGGCCCGGCACCACCGAGCCGGATGGCGACCCGGTCACGCCACTCCTGCGCGGCCTTGCGCGCGAAGGTCAGGCCGAGCACCTGGTCGAGCTCGCAGCGGTCTGGTCCGACGAGCCGGTCGACCATCGCCTCCACCAGAGTGGTGGTCTTGCCGGTGCCCGGGCCGGCGAGCACCAGCAGCGGCGTCCCGCGGTGCGCTACAACCGCGCGCTGCTGCGCGTCCAGGCTCGGGATGCTCGCCAACGTGCGGCTGCGCACGAGGTTCAGCCGCGGCAGGGTCGGGTTGTCCGCGGCGGCGTCGACTGCGACCGGGGCCGCTGTTGTGATGCCGGGGGCCATGGCAGGTATCCAATCTGAGACCTCTGACATCGCGCCACCGTCAGCGCCCGCGCCGCGCCGTGGTCGCGTCACCCGGTGCAGCCGCGCCCGCGTCTGCCACGATCGCCCCGTGTCAGTGCCGAACGTGACCGCGCCAGAGTCAGCGCTGCCCCGGGTGCGCCGGCCGGTCGACCTCCTGTCGGGACTGCTGTGGCTGCTTGGCACCGCCGCCGTCGCAGGGTTGGGTTATCTCGCGACGGCGACCGCCGCCGGCTTCGAGACCGACCTCGCCAGCGCCGGCGCGAAACTCCCGTCCGTGGTTCGGTTCCTGCTGAATCTCACCGCGGGGCTAGGCATCGTCGCGCTCCCGGCGGCAGCCGCCGTCGATGCCGCGCTGCGGCGCCGCTTCCGTGCCTTGCTCGACACCGCAGCCGCGGTCTTCATCACCTTGACCTTGGCTTCGGCCACCAGCCTGCTCATCACCACGATCGGTTCCGAGCGACTGCTGCTTGCCCTGGCTGGCTCCACCAGCAGCGCGCGCGGCACTCCCGCATCGCCGGTGCTGGCCGCACTGGTGGCGCTGCTGGTTGTGGGCCGCATCAGCAGCCGCAGCGGCTGGCGGGCTGTCGGCTGGCTCGTAGCGGTGGCCACTGCCGCGATCACCATCCTCACCGGCGGCATCAGCGCCACTGGCGTGCTGGCGAGCATGACATTCGGGGCGGGGGTCGGCTACCTGTATCGCTGGGCGATGGGAAGTGAGACGGCACGTGCCAGCGACGAGCAGGTCACGGCTGTGCTCGCAAGCCACGGCTACCAGGTCGAGCAACTGTGGGCCACCACGCGCACCCTGCGCGGCCGGCACTACGCCGCGACTCTGGTCGACGGACGTACCTTGGATGTGCGGGTGCTGGACCGCGACCTCGCCGGCGGCGACATCTGGCACACGGTCGCGCGCAGCGTCCGGGTACGCGGTGTCGGCGGGATGGGCCTGTCGCTGCAGCGGACCCTGGAGCGAGCCACACTCATGTCCTACGCGGTGTCGCGTGCCGGCGTGCCGGTGAACGAGGTCGCCGTGGTGTGCCAGGTCGGCCCGGGCTCGGCGATCGTGGCGGCGCTGCGCCGCCCCGGCGCCACCCTCGACAGCCGGCGTGCCACCGGCGTGCCCCTGGATCGCGAGCACATACGAGCGATCTTCGCGGCCCTACGGACCCTGCATGCGCATGACATAGCCCTGCGCAGCGTCACCGGCACGACCTTCGCGGTGTCGGCGGAGGGCGCGGTGCACATCACCGACGCGTCGTACGGAACCGTGGCCGCAGACGACGTGCAGCGCCGCCTGGATGTGGCCTCAACCCTTGTGCTCGTCGCCGGCCACACGTCCGCGCGGGAGTGTGTTGAGGCAGCTCGCGCCGAACTCGGCGATGCCGCGGTGGTTGCGGCACTTCCGGCTTTGCAGCGGTTCGCGCTCTCCCCCGGCGCACGCGCCGAGGCCTCTCAACGGCGCGGCCTGCTGCAGGAGGTGCAGCAACTCGTCGTCGCCATCGCACCGCACGCCCCCTTGGCGGATGTCCGCATCGAGCGGATGCGCCCGCGCACCATCCTCACACTCGTGGCGGGCACGGTCGCCGCCTATTTCCTCATTGGCCAGCTCGGCCACGTTGACATCGCGGAACTGGTCCGCAGCGCCCGGCCCGGGTGGCTGCTGGTCGCACTGGCCGGCAGTGCGGTCACATACCTGGCCACCACCGTCGTCTATCTCGGCGTCGTCCCGGAGCGGCTGCGCATCTGGCGCACGCTGGCCGTGCAATTGGCCACGTCATTCGCGAATGTCATGACCCCGGCCAGCGTCGGAGCCATGGCCCTGAACACCCGCTACCTCAACCGGGCGGGCGTGCCGGCGGCGATGGCCGCCGCAACAGTCGCGCTGGCGCAGGTGACCGGTGCCGTGTCATACATCGGCATGCTCGTGGGGTCGGTCGTGATCACCGGCTCGCGGCATGACATCGCCTTCACGCTGCCGCGCATCGCGGTCGTGGTGGCTGGCACAGTCGTCGTGGCGCTGATCGTCATGTTGAGCGTCCCGAGACTGCGTGCGCCAGCGATCGACCGCGCGCGCGTCGTCATCGGGCAACTCGTGCCGAGGCTGCTCACCTTCGCGCAGAACCCGGGGCGGCTGGCGGCTGCGCTCGGCGGGCAACTGTTGGTGAATGTCGCGTACGTCGCCACCCTCAATGCCTGTGTCACCGCCCTCGGCGGCCACCTCTCATTGCCGGCGACAGCGGTGGTGTACCTCTCCGGCACCGCGCTCGGGCAGGCGGTGCCCACTCCCGGCGGCATCGGCGGCGTTGAGGCCATCCTGTCGGCCGCGCTAGCCGCTGCCGGCCTGGACGTCTCGACGGCCATCTCGGCAACTCTGCTGTTCCGGTTGGTCACCTTCTGGCTGCCCGTCATCCCCGGCTGGTTGGCCTTCCGTTACCTCGCCAACCGCCGCGCCATCTGAGCGAGCGCTCGCCGCAGCGACGCACAGCCGCACGCGTCCGAGTGGACCTGTATCGACCTGCGGCGGCCGGCGCAGTGCAGTCGCGGCACCGCACGCCCCCATACGACCGCTGAGCACGTCAGGGGTGAGGTGCGCCGCTCCCGGCGGGCTGATGCCGACTACCCTTGGCACCATGGCGACCACCAAGCCCAAGACCCCCGCCCCGACCGTGAGCGTCGAGGTGCGTGTGTGGGTTCAGGGCGCAGCCAAAGAGATCACCATCACGGTCGACTCCCCGGCTCAGACGCTGCTGCAGCAGGCGCAAGACGCGCTCACTGGCGGCGGGGTGCTCACATTGACCGACAACCGCGGACGCACCCTGATGCTCGCGGGTGACCGGGTCGCCGCCATCGAGGTCGGCGCGCAGATTGAGCGGCGCGTCGGTTTCGCTACCTGATCGGAGTTGCACTATCACCACCCCTGACACCCCGCAGCCCTTCGCTGAGCTGGGGGTCCACCCGGATATCTGCTCATCGCTCGCCACCCGCGGTATCCACACTGCTTTCCCCATCCAGGCCATGACCCTGCCGCAGGCTCTGGCCGGCACCGACATCATCGGCCAGGCCAAGACCGGCACCGGCAAGACGCTCGGATTCGCCATCCCCATCCTGCAGCGCATCCTCACCCCGCGCGATGAAGCGCAGGCATCGCAGCCAACCGCGGCCCAAGGCAAGCCGCAGGCGCTGGTCGTGGTCCCCACCCGCGAACTTGCCATGCAGGTGGCCGATGACCTCGAGACCGCCGGCAGCGGCCGCGGCGCGCGTGTGATCTGCCTGTACGGCGGCCGCGCCTACGAGCCGCAGATCGAGCAGCTGCAGCGCGGCGTCGACGTCGTCGTCGGCACCCCAGGCCGCCTGCTCGACCTGCACCGGCAGCGACATCTCGACCTCTCCCACATCGCCGTCCTGGTGCTCGACGAGGCCGACGAGATGCTCGACATGGGCTTCCTGCCGGATGTCGAGCGCATCGTCGCGGCCACCCCGAAGGTCCGCCAGACCATGCTTTTCAGCGCCACGATGCCGGGGCAGATCATCTCCCTCGCGCGCCGCTACATGAGCAACCCCGTTCACATCCGGGCCACTTCCGGCGACGACGAGGGAAGCGTGGTCGACGCCATCGAGCAGCATGTGTGGCGCGCGCACTCCATGGACAAGCCGGAGCTGCTCGCGCGCATCATGCAGTCTCGCAGCCGCACCCGGGCGATGGTCTTCTGCCGCACCAAGCGCATGGCCTCAAGGGTGTGCGACGAGCTCATCGAGCGCGGGTTCCCCGCTGCGGCGATCCACGGCGACCTCGGCCAAGGTGCGCGCGAGCAGGCGCTCAACGCGTTCCGCGCCAAGACTGACTTCATCCTCGTGGCAACAGACGTGGCCGCGCGCGGCATCGATGTCGAGGGCGTCTCCCACGTCGTGAACTACGAGTGCCCTGAAGACGACAAGACCTTCCTGCACCGCATCGGCCGGACCGGGCGCGCCGGCGCGAACGGTGTGGCCGTCACCTTCGTCGACTGGCCCGACACCGCGCGTTGGCAGATGATCAACCGCACTCTCGGCCTGCCGTTCAACGACCCGCTGGAGACGTACTCCTCAAGCGAGCACGTGTTCACCGGCCTCGACATCCCGCGCGAGTCCACCGGACGGCTGAAGCCGCCGAGCATCCCGGCACCCGGGTCAGCGGACGGCAACGGCCGCGACGGCGCTCGCCGCGGACAACGAGGTGAGTCCGGTCGCGGTCGCGGCGGGCAAGGCCGCGAAGGCGGGCAGCGCCGGGGCGGCGACGGCGGTTCAAGCAGCAAGCCCCGCTCGCAGTCCGGCGGCCAGGTCGGCCAGGGGCGACGTCCTGCAACGCGTACCGGCACGGATGCCGCGCCACGTGAGGGTCAAGCCGCAGCAGCCAGTGCTCGGCCGCCGCGGCAGCGGCGCCGCCGGCCCTCCAACGGCTGAGGCGCTTCGACGGCTGAGGCGATTCGACTACACGGACGCAGCCTGCGACTGCCGTCATGACGATGGTGGCGGCGGACGTCCCTGGCGCTGATGCGCTGCGGCTGCATCGCCGCGCGGGCCGGCTGTCACGTTGCCGCGGTAGCAGCCGGCCGTGAGTGGTGCCGCAAGACGATCGCCAGCCCGAGCAACACCAGACCCAACGACGGCCACAGCGCCGTCGGCGGGCGCTGGCCCAACCACACGGCTGCGACGAGTGTCGAGCCCGGCATCTCGAACAAGATGGCGGTGCTGGTCACCGTCGCAGACAACCGGGGCACGACGCGGTTGATGAGCGTGTGGCCCATCAACTGGCCGAACACCGTCAGGCCGAGGATGCTGGTCCAACCGCTGCCGTCGAATCCCCACATTGCATCGCCGATGAGCACGCAGGCGGCAGCCAGCGCGGCTGCGGCCACGCCGTAGACGCCGACGCTGTAGACCGACGTCGACACCCGAGCACGAACTCGCTCGCCAGCGGTGACGTACGCCGCCGCGAGTACCGCGCCGAGCAGTGCGAGCCCGTCACCGAGCAAGGCCCGGCCCGAGGCGACTGCGAAGTCGGTGCCGGCCAACAGCACCGCGCCGGCCAGCGCCACCGTGATGCCCAACCACATGCCGCGGCTGATGCGCTGCCCCTGCCATCGCGCAAACAGCGCCGCCCACACGGGCTGAGTCGCGACCAGTGCGGTTGATGATGCGACGGTCGTCATGCGGATGCTGGGAACCCAGGTCGCGAAGTGAGCAGCGAGGAACACCCCAGACAACGCGATGCCGATGCCGTCCTGACGGTTCAGACTGCGCCAGTTCCGTCGCTGCGAGCGCATCAACACGGTTGCGAGGCCGATGACCGCGGCACCGACGGCACAGCGCCAGGCAGCCAGCGCCAGCGCGGGGACGTGGCTCGCAGCGATGATCGGCCCGGTCATACAGATACCGAGAATGGCGACCGCGAGCAGCGCCATGTCGACCGATGCGCTCTCGGCTCGGGCCGGCCTCGGGCCGGGGTCTTCGCGTCTGCGCACCTCAGAAGGCTAGTCGCGGCGCGGTAGCCTGCCCCTCATGACCACCGCAATCAGCCGGAACCCGCGCGTGTTCCTCGCGCGCCTGGTGGGCTTGCGCGTGTTCGACCCGCAGGGCGACACCGTCGGCCGGGTCCGCGACGTGGTCATCCAGTTGCTCGACGGTGTGCGGCAGCCGCGTGTGCACGGCATCGTCGTCGAGGTCGCCGCGCGCCACCGGGTGTTCGTGCCGATGACCCGCGTCACCAGCATCGACCCGGCTGCAGTCATCACCACCGGCGTGGTGAACCTGCGTCGCTTCCAGCCGCGCCAAGGCGAGACGCTGTTCATCGCGGAGTTACTCGACCGTGAGGCGAGGGTGGTCAAGGACGGGCAGCGGGTGTTCCTGCGCGACGTCGCCATGCAGCAAGACCGCAGCAGCGACTGGGCGATCACCAAGGTCTTCGTTGAGAAGCCGGGGTCGGGGCTGCGCCGCCGCGGCGAGACGATGCTGCTGGATTGGCCGCAGGTCGCGGGGCTGGCGCTCACCCCCGAGGTGCAGTCCACTGAGGCGTTTCTCTCCGCCATCGCAGACCTGCGCGCGGCAGACATCGCGCGGATGTTGCACGACCTTCCGGCGAAGCGTCGCCTGGAGGTCGTGCGCGCACTCGAGGACGAGCTGCTCGCCGACATCATCGAGGAATTGCCCGAGGACGATGCGGTTGAGATCGTGACCGCCCTCGAAGGCAGTCGCGCCGTCGACGTCATCGAGGAGATGGACCCCGACGACGCAGCCGACCTTCTCAGCGAACTCTCCCCCGAGCAGGCCGATGCGGTGCTCTCACAGATGGAGCCAGACGAGGCCGAGGACCTGCGGCGGCTCATGGGTTACGGCGAATACACCGCCGGCGGCATGATGACCACCGAGCCGGTGATCCTCGGCCCGGATGCCACTGTGGCAGCAGCGCTCGCACGTGTGCGCAACCCCGACATCTCCCCCGCGCTCGCGGCACAGGTCTTCGTGGTGCGGCCGCCGACAGAGACGCCCACTGGGCGTTACCTCGGCGTGGCGCACATCCAGCGGCTGTTACGCGAACCTCCAGGCACGCTGGTCTCCGCGGTGGTGGACGACCTTCAACCCTTGGACCCGGCCGCACCGCTGAGCCGTGTCACACGCGCCTTCGCGACGTACAACCTCGTCGCCATCCCGGTGGTCGACGAGCATGAGCATCTGCTCGGGGCGGTCACCGTCGACGACGTGATCGACCACATGCTCCCGGACCGTTGGCGGAACATGGAGGAGGGCGCTGATGGCTGAGAAGTCCGCCCGCCTCGACACCCCGCGCGGCCGGCAGCGACGCGGCGTCTCCATCGACCACGAGCGGTTCGGCCGGCTCAGCGAACGCATCGCGCGGTTCATCGGCTCTTGGAAGTTCATCGCGTGGATGACGGTCTTCATCATGGCCTGGATCGGGTGGAACGCGCTCGGGCCGTCGCACCTGCGCTTCGACCCGTACGCGTTCTTGTTCCTGACGCTGCTGCTGTCCCTGCAGGCGTCCTACGCGGCGCCGCTGATCCTGCTCGCCCAGAACCGGCAGGCCGACCGCGACAGGGTGCAGTACCAAGACGACCGCGCCAGCACCGAGCGGCTGCTCGCCGACACCGAGTACCTGCTGCGCGAAGTGGCGGCGCTTCGCATCGCGATGGGCGAGCTCGCCACCCGCGACTACATCCGCGGCGAGATCCGCGAGATCATGCAAGAGAGGGACGACGGGCGCGACGAGCGCGCGTGACGCGTAGCATCGCCGCATGGCATCCCTCGATCAGTTGTGGGCGGCGCTGCGCCCGGTGCAGGACCCCGAGATCGGCCGCTCGCTCGTCGAGTTGAACATGATCGCGGGATTGCGGATCGAGGCCGGCGTCGTCGACGTTGAGGTGACGTTGACTGTCAGCGGCTGCCCGATGCGCGAGACCATCACCTCGCGTGTGCACGAGGCGCTCGGGGGTGTGGCCGGGGTGGAGCAGGTGCGGGTCACCTTCGGCGTCATGGACGACGAGCAGCGCCGAGCCCTGCGCCAGACCTTGACCGGCGCACAGGAGCGGGCCATCCCCTTCGCCGAGCCCGGGTCGCTGACCCGGGTCATCGCCATCGCCTCGGGCAAAGGCGGCGTCGGCAAGTCCTCCGTCACCGCGAACCTCGCCGCAGCACTGGCCGCCGAGGGCCACAGCGTCGGGCTCATCGACGCCGATGTGTACGGCCACTCCATCCCGCGGATGCTCGGCCTGACCACGGCGCCGACGTTCGTCGAGGGCTTGTTCATGCCGCCGACCGCCCACGGGGTGAAGGTGATGAGCCTGCTGCCCTTCAAGCCCGGGGGCGTGGCCGAGCCGGTGGCCTACCGCGGCCCGATGCTGCACAAGGTGCTGCAGCAATTCCTCGCCGACACCTGGTGGGGGGACCTGGACTTCCTGCTGCTGGACCTGCCCCCGGGCACCGGTGACATGCCGATGTCGCTGGGCCAGACCCTGCCCAACGCGGAGGTCGTCGTCGTCACCACCGCACACACGGCCGCAGCCGAGGTCGCGGTTCGCGCCGGCATGCTCGCGCACCGGCTGCGCCAGCGAGTGCTCGGCGTGGTGGAGAACATGTCGACCATGGTGTGCCCGCACTGCGGTGAGCGCAGCGCAGTCTTCGGCGCCGGCGGCGCAGACGAGGTGAGCCGCACGCTCGAGGGCGCGATTGGCTCGCCGGTTCCGGTGCTCGCGCGCATCACGTACGACGCGAGCCTGGCCGACCCGCTGCCCGGTGCCGGGCCCTTCGTGGTCGAGCACCCGGACTCCCCCGCCGCAGCGGAACTGCGCGACCTCGCGCGCAGCCTCGCCGCACGCCCGCGTGGGCTCGTAGGCCGCCCCTTGTCAGTGTCGCCGGCGCGCTAACCGAGGAGCCAGCCGCTGCGCCAGCAGCAAGCCAAGGCAGGCCAGCGAGCAACCAAGGGCGGCGCCCCCGAGCAGGTCGGTCACCCAGTGCGTGGTCCGCAGCCACGAGCACATGAGGATGACGACGGCCATCGCACAGGACGTGCCACGGATGGTGCGCCGCGCTTGGCGGCTCGCATCGTGTGACAGGAACCACGCCAGCGTCACCCACATCCCGGTGTTGGTGGCATGACCGCTGGGATACGCCCCGAACGTGCGGATGATGTCGTCGTTGAAGAACTCCGGGCCGCCGAGCCGCGGGGTGGCCCGCTCGCTCCACCACTTCAAGGTCCCGACGCCGACATTCACCCCCGCCACCGAGATGAGCGCAGCGAGCCACGGCAGGCTGCGGCGGGTCCGCCAACCCAGATACGCGGTCACGGTGAACAGCACCGGCAGCACCACAACCCGCTGGCCCGGACGCTCAACCTCCCGCAGCACTTCATCAAGGAGGTCGCTGTGCAGCCAGGCGGTGAGCCGGGATGCGCGGTCGAGCCATGCCGTGACGCCGACGGCTGCCGCGGATGTGACAAGCATGAAGACTGCTCCCGCAAGCGTGAGCACTCTCGGGACGGCGGCCAAGCCGAGGTCATCGCGGGCACGCGAACCGTGCAGGTGCTCCCCCAGCAGCGTCACGGCGTGTCCGGGTCCCATGCCGGGGCGAGCGGCTCGTTGCGGGCGGGCTTGGCGGTTGACCGCTCGGGTTGTTGACGTTGCGCGCTCTCGTCGGTGAACAGCCTGCGCGGGTCTGCCTGACGCAACAGGTCCGTTACCTCCGCGACATCGGCACCGACCGACGCCTGCAGGTCAGCGCGGGCGGTTGCAGCCTGCTGGCGGACCGCCCGCAGGGTCTGGACCCACTGCCGGGCCAGTGCCGGCAGACGCTCGGGGCCGACGATGAGCAGCGCGACGAGGGCTATGACGATGAATTCCCCGGCGCCGATGTCGAACACAGTCCGTCATCCTTTCACGCCCGCCGCGGCTACGAGCATGCGCGCGACCGCTTAGAGCGAGGGCCGGGAGCCCAGGGTCACCTTCACGGAGGCCGTGCCGGAGCCTCGGCGGACCGTGATCGAGATGGTGTCACCGGGCATGTAGGAACGAATGGTCGTGATGACCATGGTGGAGTCGTCCATCGGCCGGCCGTCGATGCGGGTGATGATGTCGCCGACGCGCAACCCCGACTTGCTCGCAGGCCCGGTCGGCTCGACTATCGCGATTCGAGCGCCGCCGCCGGTGTAGGTGCGGTCGAGTTGCACTCCGATGACCGGGTAGGTGGACGCCCCGGTGCGGATGATCTGTTGGGCGACGCGGCGGGCCTGGTTGATGGGGATGGCGAATCCGACGCCGATGTTGCCGGACTGGCCCGTGAGGTCCTGCCCAAGCGTCGCGATGGCGGAGTTGACCCCGATCATCCGGCCCTTGGCATCCACGAGCGGGCCGCCGGAGTTGCCTGGGTTGATGGCGGCGTCCGTCTGGATCGCGGAGATGAACGAGGTCTCGTCGCTTGAGTTCGAGGGGTTCGTCGTCACCGGTCGGCGAAGCGCGCTGACGATGCCGCTGGTCACGGTGCCGGTGAGCCCGAGCGGGGATCCGATGGCGATGACGCCGTCGCCGACCACCACCTTGGAGGAGTCGCCCATCGAGATGACCGGCAGCCCCCCGTGGTCGACCCGGAGCACCGCGAGGTCGTACGAGGGGTCGCGGCCGACGATCTGCGCCGGGTAGCGCTCCCCTTCTTGTGTCTGCACCTGGATGCGGCCGCCGCCCTCGACCACATCGAGGATGACGTGGTTGTTGGTCAGGACGTACGCCGTCGAACCGGTGCTCTGGATGACGGCCCCGGAACCGTTTCCGCCCCCGGACGGACCGGCGGTGTCCACTGACACAACTGTTGGCAGCACCCGGCGGGCGACGCCGGCGATGCTGGTCGCCGGACGTGAGGCGGAGTCGCCACCGGCGTTGTTGAGCACCGTGCCGGGTGCGGTCGAGGTTCCGGCCGGGCGGAAGAACTGCCCGCCGATACCGCCACCGAGCACACCGGCGATGAGGGCCACGGATGCGACCGTGATGAGGCTTCGCTGCGGCTGTGGCGACGATGGTGCCGGGTTGGCCCGGTGGCCGGGATACGCCTGGGAGGCCGGGGCCGCAGCGGCGGGCAGCGCGGACCATGCCGGGGCTGCGGATGCGAAGCCAGCACCGGATGCGCTGGAGTCTGGCGCGTCACCGTGTACGGGCGTCGGGGCTACGGCCGACGGGCTGGGCGCGGACGCGCTCAGGGCAGACGGCACGGCGGTGGACGGGTCAGCCTCGGGCGCGGGAGGCGCCGCAGGCGCCACGTCATCACCGGACCCTGCAGCGGCTTCGTCAACTTCCGGCGCAGCAGCGGCAGGTGCCGGCCGATGCCAATCCATCGAAGCGTTCGGAGCGCCCACGGCCTGGTCGCTGGCGAGAGCCGGCGCCGCAGTGATGTCGGGCGACATGCGTTCGCGGTCCTCTGACATCTACCTCACCTCACTGGCATTCGAGCCCTGGCTCGGGCTTGTGAACCACATGTGCGCCGCTGCCGCCGGCGCACCTGGGGCGGTGCGCAGCACCCGGCTGGCGCGGGTGAGCACATCGTGGCGATGCCGCCTGAAATGCGCCTAATCCGCGCCTGAGAGTCACCTGAATAACCCCGCCCACTGTAGTGCGTACGCTGAGCGCGTGATGTCCGAAGCGGCCAGCCTGATGCAGGCCATCGCCTGGAGCCAACACTGGCGTGCTGAAGACGACATCCTGACTCGGGCCCGGGCCAGGGCCGTCGAAGCCGGGTGCGAACCGGTGGACCCGGTGACGGGCGCGCTGCTGCAAGTTCTCGCGGCCGCAGTCGGCGCGATGGCGGTCGTGGAAGTCGGCACCGGCACCGGTGTCTCAGGCACCTGGATCCTGCGCGGGATGGCGGCCAACGGGGTGTTGACGACCATCGACTACGAGGCCGAGCACCAACGCGTCGCCCGGACGACGTTCGCTGAGGCCGCGGTTGCGCCGCAACGCACGCGGGTCATCACCGGCAAGGGCAAAGACGTGCTGCCGCGCCTGACCCCGCAGGCGTACGACATGGTCGTCATCGACGCCGATGAGCGCGAGCACGCAGACCTGGTCACGCTCGCGCTGCCGCTGCTGCGCTCGCGCGGCTTGCTGGTTGTTGACGATGCATTACGTGACGGCAAGGTCCCTGACCCGGCTCGGCGCGACGCTGCGACAGTCGCTGTGCGCGGAATGCTGGCAAGTGTGGTGGACGATGCCGGCCTGACGCCGGTGGTGCTGCCGGTCGGCAGCGGCCTGCTCGTCGCCACGGTTCACTGACATCCGCGACGTACTCACCCTCGCCGGGTCAGTGGCTGACTGCTGACCTCAAAGGAACGCCGGCGATGCGGCGGCCTCGCGTGCCCGACTGTTGCCTGAGAAGACTCGCGCGCGGGAACGGTCAGTTGACCGCAGCGCCGAGGACGGCGCTGAGTTCCTTCGCCTCATCGGGCATCAACTGAATGACAGTGCGGCCGCCACCCTCGGTCGGGATGCGCATGATGATGTAGCGACCTTCTTTGACGGCCTCCATCGGCCCGTCCCCAGTGCGCGGCTTCATCGCGGCCATGTGCTGTCCCTCTCAACGAGTGGCCCGCCGGGCTTTGTGGCACACCCGCGAGGCCGAGCGCTGCGGATGGTGACGCAGGTCGTGACCTGCACGCAGCGGGGCGCTTCTGGACGTGCCACAAGGACCGCAGACGGACCTAGATGGTGGGCTGATTATCGCGTACCCCGGTCAGGTGCATCAAGGTCGGGTGGCCGCCGACCGCCTGCCGGGGGCGCAGGTTCGCGGCTGCTTCGTGAGCCGGATGGCGGCGCCCGAGGGCCCGCGGCCGGAGCTCAGCGCGGCTAGTTCTGCAATGTCGCGCGAAAGCGCTTCAACGAAGCCCGTACCCCAGCCTTCATCAGCGGACCGACCACCACCCAGCCGATGCGGCCGAGCCAGCCAAGCGGGAGTTCCAGGCTCTCACCCCAGATGAATACGCAGCCGGCATCCTGACCGGCCCCTGCCGACTCGGCGCCGCCCCGCGGCGCAGTGGCCATCCAGCCGGTTCCGCGCACGACCCGGCCGGTGTGCAGGACCTCGCACCGGTGCGGCGGCTGCCAGACGGTGATTGTCATGGTGTCGAGGAAACCGAACCGGCCCACGCCGGTGAAGGCCGACACTTCCGAGCCATTGCTGCGACCGTCCCCGCCGGACACCCACACCCGGGTGCCGACCATCCACTCGCCCTGGGCCTTCCAGTCGGTGATGGCGTCCCACACCTTCTCGGCCGGGACGGGCATGTCGATACGCAGCTCGAGGCTGACGGTGTGAGGCATCCGGTCAGTCTGCGCCACCGGCACCGGTTGCGCGACTCGGCAGAGGGCTCTCGCCGCCGGCCGCGGCCGCAGTTGCGGCACCAGCGCCTGACTCATCATGCGCTGCCTCGTCGTCAGGCGCAGCCTCGCCGCGCAGCCGCGCGATCTCCGCCGCCTGCTCTCGTACGCGCTCGCGCAGGCCCGAGACCACTGCATCCACCTCGTCCATCCGGTAGCCCCGCACGGCCGTGTCGAAGCCGATGGCAGCAGTGGCCAGATCTACGGGCCCGCCCACCGTGAGCGGCTCGCTGTCGGGGGCAGCCGGAGGCTCCAACAGGCCCTGGCCGAAGCGCCCGGTCAACCACCAGCCCGCGAGGACGTAGACGGCGGCGCCGAGGAAGACGACGATCACGGTGGACATCAGCGACCTCCGTAGACGTGTCCGTCGTGATGCGCCTGCCGCCGAACTCGATCGGCTTCCTTGATGACGTCGAGCGCTTCCTGTGGGCTGTCGACAACGGTGAACAACTCCAGGTCCTGCTCGTTGATGCGGCCGCTGCGGGCGACGGTGTCACGCAACCAGTCCACCAGCGGCGACCAGAAGGCGGCGCCCACCAAGACCACCGGGAACATCGTGACCTTGCGCGTCTGCACCAGGGTCAACGCCTCGAACAACTCATCCATGGTGCCGTAGCCGCCGGGGAAGACCACGAACCCTTGGGCGTACTTCACGAACATCGTCTTGCGCGCGAAGAAGTAGCGGAAGTTCACTCCGATGTCGACCCACTGGTTAAGACCCTGCTCGAAGGGCAACTCGATGCCCAAGCCGACGCTCACCCCGCCGGCCTCGCACGCGCCCTTGTTGGCTGCCTCCATGATGCCCGGGCCGCCGCCGGTGATGACTGCGAAGCCGGCTTCGACGAGGCCGGCCGCGAGTTCCTCCGCCTGCTGATATTCCGGTGTGTGGCTCGGGGTGCGGGCGCTGCCGAAGATGGAGATCGCCGGGCCGATCTGGGCCAAGGCGCCGAAGCCCTCGACGAACTCGCTCTGGATGCGCATGACCCGCCACGGGTCCGCGTGCAGCCAATCTGTGGGGCCGCGGGAGTCAAGCAGCCGCTGGTCAGTGGTGGACGGCTCGACCGCCCCCCGGCGCAGCAGGACCGGGCCTTTGCGCCGTTGCGCGCCGGCAGCGTCGGTTGGGGGTGTCGTGTCCACGGGCACACGGTACGCAAGGCAGGCGACCGCTGGGCGGATGCGCGAGCAGGCACTGCGCCGCAGACCGCGCCCACCGGTCTTCGCAGCATGCAACCGTCAGGCGGTTGTGCGAAGGAGCGTGCCTGCCGATGGTCGGTGTGACCCCGGCTCGCGCCGGGTACACCCCGGGGACGACCCCCGCGTACGGCGAAGGGTTGGCCCTGCGCTATTGTTTGAAAATTCAACAAATTACCGCAGCGTGGACATCACCGCTGCGGCCCACAGAAGGGACCCTCATGACCTCGCCCGCAGACCTCGCCGGCACTTGGACCATCGACCCGGCACACACCCAGATCGGCTTCGTCGCCCGCCACGCCATGGTGACCAAGGTGCGCGGCACCTTCGACACCTTCTCCGGCAGCCTGACCATCGACCCGGCCAACCCGGCCGACTCCAAGGTCTCGTTCACTGCTGACCTCGCCAGTGTCAACACCGGCGTCGCCGACCGTGACGGCCACCTGCGCGGTTCCGACTTCTTCGATGTGGAGAACCACAAGGAGATGGTGTTCGAGAGCACAGAGGTGACCGTCGCCGGCGAGACGGGCACCCTCAAGGGAAACCTCACCATCAAGGGCATCACCCAGCCGGTGAGCATCGATGTGGAGATCGGCGGCGTCACCAAGGACCCGTTCGGCAACACTCGCGCCGGCTTCGAGGGCACCGCGACCATCAGCCGCAAAGACTTCGGTCTGACCTGGAACGCCCCGCTGGAAGTGGGCGGCTGGCTCGTCAGCGACGAGATCAAGGTCGTGCTGGACATCGCGGCGATCAAGCAGTAGTCATACACATCGCTTAGGGGCGGCGCGGCTGAGCAATCGGCCGCGCCGCTCTCGTGTGTGTGAGCGCGTCAGGACAACCAAGCAGTGAGCACCTGCTCGCAGCGTTCTATCTGCTCCAGCAGCACATGCTCATCCGGCGCATGTGCCAGCGCCGGGTCGCCGGGGCCGAAATTCAGCGCCGGCACCCCGAGCGCAGCGAACCGCGCCACGTCTGTCCAACCCAACTTCGGGTGCGGCTCGCTGCCCACCCGGGCGATGAGGTCAGCGAGTGCGGGCTGGCCCAACCCGGGCAGCGCACCGGCGGCGCAGTCGGTGAACTCAACCTCGAATCCTGTGAACACCTCGCGCACATGCGCCTGGGCCTGCTGCACATCGCGGTCAGGGGCGAATCGATGGTTCACCGTGACCTCGCACGCATCGGGCACCACGTTGCCGGCCACACCGCCGGCGATGCCGACCGCCTGCAACCCCTCCCGGAACTGCAGCCCCTCCACCACCGGTGTTCGAGGCTGGTAGCCCGCGAGCCTGGCGAGGATCGGCGCAGCGGAGTGGATCGCGTTCTCGCCCCGCCAAGCGCGAGCGGTGTGGGCGCGGCGACCGGTGGTGCGCACCACCGCGCGCAGCGTGCCCTGACACCCGGCCTCGATACCGGCGTTGCTCGGTTCAAGCAGCACTGCCATATCGCAGGCCAGCACCTCAGGATGCTCGCGCGCCAACAACCCCAGCCCGTTGTGCTCGGAGGCGACCTCCTCGCAGTCGTAGAACACGGCGGTGACATCGCGGCTCGGTTGCGCCACCGCGGCCAACACTCGCAGCATCACCGCGACTCCGCCTTTCATGTCGCAGCTGCCGAGGCCGTGCAACACTCCGGCCTGCGCGTCGATGCGCGCTTTCTCGTTGCCCGCCGCTGGAACGGTGTCAAGGTGTCCGGCGAGCACGACCCGGGAACTGCGGCCAAGTGATGTCGAGGCGACGACGCAATTGCGCACGCGCCGCACTGAGAGGTGAGGAAGGCTCGCGAGTGCGGCCTGCACCTCGTCGGCGATGAGTGCCTCCTGGAAGGAGACGCTGGGCAGGTCGACCAACTGCGCGGCGAGCCCGGCAACACCGGCGCGAAGGTCAAGGGCCACGCGGCTACGGTAGTCCGCATGCCAGCAGCGGACCTGCAACCAGTCAACGGCCCGGCGTGCGGATTCGCGCTGGCGACCTGGGCCGGCGAGACGCTTCTGGACGCCTGGTTCCCCTCCCCGGCGCTCGGCACGAGCGCACCAGACACGCAGGGACTTGAGCGCGGCACCGACACTGACTCCGTGCGCGAGGTGCGCGTCGCAGTCGTGCGCTGCGACATCGCAGACCTGCAAGCGCCGGCGGTGGACGCACTCGACGCGTACCTGCGGCTGCATCTGCTCTCGCACCGGCTGGTCCGGCCGCGCACCGTCAACCTCGACGGCATCTTCGGCCTGCTCCCCAATGTGGCGTGGACGTCGTTGGGCCCGGTGCGGTTGGACGACCTCGATGCCGTGCGGCTGCGCGCCCGCGCCCGCGGCATCCACCTGGTCGTGCACGGGGTGGACAAGTTCCCGCGCATGACCGACTACGTCGTGCCGGCCGGAGTGCGCATCGCCGATGCCAGCCGGGTGCGGCTCGGGGCGCATCTCGCATCGGGTACCACCGTCATGCATGAGGGCTTCGTGAACTTCAACGCCGGGACCCTCGGGGCGAGCATGGTTGAGGGGCGCATCAGCGCCGGAGTCGTCGTGGGCGACGGCTCCGACATCGGCGGCGGCGCATCCATCATGGGCACGCTCTCCGGCGGCGGCAGCGAGGTCATCACCATCGGGCAGCGCTGCCTGCTCGGCGCAAACTCCGGCGTCGGAATCAGCCTCGGCGATGACTGCGCCGTCGAGGCTGGTTTGTATGTGACCGCCGGAACGAAGGTCGCGCTACCCGACGGCACAACGGTCTCAGCACGCGTGCTGTCTGGGCAGAGCGGGATGCTGCTGCGCCGCAACTCCATGACCGGGGCGGTGGAGCTGCTGCCGCGTTCCGGCTCGTGGACGGGACTGAACACCGCCCTGCACAGCAACGACTGAGACTTCGACAGCCGCGGCGCAGCCTGAGTCGAGACCAGCGATCGACCAACTCACGGTCGCTGACGCAGACAGCGCCGGAGGAAGTGATGCTTCGCCTCAGCAGCGGTCGTCCACTAGGGGTGACGGCCGCTGAAGGTCAGCTGCGGGCGTTGATCTCGGCGTAGGAGCGCTCGGGTGCGCCGACGTACACCTGGCGCGGGCGGCCGATCTTGGAGGTCGGGTCCTCGATCATCTCCCGCCACTGCGAGATCCAGCCCGGCAGGCGGCCCATGGCGAACAGCACCGTGAACATGCGTGTCGGGAAGCCCATCGCGCGGTAGATGAGGCCGGTGTAGAAATCGACGTTCGGATACAACTTGCGCTCGATGAAGTAGTCGTCGGAGAGCGCGACTTCCTCGAGCTTCAGGGCGATGTCCAACAGTGGGTCGTGCCCGCCGACCAGTTCGAGGACGTCCTGCGCGGCCTTCTTGATGACGGTCGCGCGCGGGTCGTAGTTCTTGTAGACGCGGTGGCCGAAGCCCATGAGACGGACGCCCGCCTCCTTGTTCTTCACCCGCTCCACGAATGCGCGCACATCGCCGCCGGCTGCCTGGATGTCGGTGAGCATCTCCAGCACCGCCTGGTTGGCACCGCCGTGCAGCGGCCCGAACAGCGCGTTGATGCCGGCGGAGACCGAAGCGAACATGTTGGCGTGCGAGGACCCGACCATCCGCACAGTCGAGGTGCTGCAGTTCTGCTCGTGGTCCGCGTGCAGGATCAACAACATGTCCAACGCCTTGGTCAGCACCGGGTCGGAGACGTATTTCTCCGCCGGCACGCCGAAGGTCATCCAGAGGAAGTTCTCCACCAGCCCGAGGGAGTTGTCGGGGTAGAGCAGCGGCTGCCCGACGGACTTCTTGTACGCGTATGCGGCGATCGTCGGCAGCTTCGCGAGCAGTCGGATGGTGCTGATCTCGACCTGCGCCGGGTCGAATGGGTCAAGAGAGTCTTGGTAGAAAGTCGAGAGCGCGCTCACCGCGCTGGAGAGCACCGCCATCGGGTGCGCATCGCGGGGGAAGCCCTCGAAGAACCGCTTGAGGTCCTCGTGCAGCATCGTGTGCCGGCGGATTTGGTCCTCGAAGGCGGACAACTGCGCTGCCGTCGGCAACTCGCCGTAGATCAGGAGATAGCTGGTCTCGATGAAACTGCTGCGCGCCGCGAGCTGCTCGATCGGGTAGCCGCGGTAGCGCAGGATGCCCGCGTCGCCGTCGATGTAGGTGATTGCAGACGTGCAGGCCGCGGTGTTGACGAAACCGTTGTCCAGAGCCACATGGCCGGTGTTCTTCAACAGAGCGGAGACATCAAGCCCCGACTCACCGACCGTCGCCGGAACGCGCGGAAGGTCCATGGTGCCGTCCGGAAAGTGCAGCGAATACTCCGCCATGTACGTCCTCCTGCGATGTCTCAGGCTAAGGCTAGTAGCGAGCGCGCATGCCCACCGCCGGGGTCGGTTGCCGCAGCGGCAGATTGAGGTGCACGTCGGAGTCGCCCACACCGGGAGGCGCGCCGGTGCCGCCACTGTCCGCCTGGTTGCGGCGGCGGGCTGCTCAACATCCGCGGACCCGGCCCGGCGACGCCCATCGCGGGCGTGACGGCTCAGCCGACACGCGCAAAGGCGGAATCCACGACCTAGTTCAGAGTCAGCAGCCGCTGCGCTGCGGAGGCCACCGCCGAGTCCGATGCGGTGAGCGCAATCCGCACATGCTCACCGCCGGCTGGGCCGTAGAAGGCGCCCGGGGCGACCAGCAGGCCGATGTCGGCGAGCCGGTCCACGCTCGCCCAACAGTCCTCGCCGGCCGTGGCCCAGATGAACAGTGCCGCCTCACTGTGGTCGACCCGGAACCCGGCCGCCGCCAGCGCGGGCATCAGCACGTCGCGGCGCCGGCGGTAGCGCTCCCGCTGCGCGTCCACCGACTCGCGGTCGCGGTACGCCGCCGCAGCCGCAGCGAGATTCGGCGCAGGAACGATGAGGCCGAGGTGCTTGCGGGCGGCGAGCAGTTGTGACACCAACTCAGGGTCGCCGCTGATCGAACCGACCCGGTAGCCCGCGAGGTTGGAACGTTTGGACAGCGAGTGCAGCGCCAGCACACCGGTGATGTCGTCGCCGCAGACGTCAGTTGCGAGCACGCTCGGCGGCCGCTGTCCTTGCCACCACAGGTCGAGGTAGCACTCGTCGCTGGCAACCACTGCGCCGATCCGACGCGCAGCGGCGACCACTGTTCGCAGATGCTCCGCCGAGAGGACGCGACCGGTCGGGTTCGCGGGACTGTTCACCCACACCAGGCCAACCGAGTCGTCATCGGCCCAGGCAGCCACATCGTCGCTGCGGATGACCTGCGCGCCGACGGAAATGGCGCCGACCTCGTAGGTGGGGTACGCCAACTCTGGCACCACCACCGCATCGCCCGGTCCGAGCCCGAGCAAGGTCGCTAGTGAGGCAACCGCCTCCTTCAAACCGATGGTCGGCAGCACCGCGGGAGTGACGGCGGCGCTCACTGCGGCCTCAGCGTGCAGCCACTCGGCGACCGCATCGCGGAACGCGGGAGTCCCCTGCGTCAGCGGGTAGCCAGGCGCATTCGATGCCGACGCGAGTGCTGCTTGCACGACGGCGGGGACGGGGTCGACGGGTGTTCCCATGGACAAGTCGACGAGCCCGCCGGGGTGAGCCGATGCCCGCGCTTTGGCAGGCGCGAGCAGGTCCCAGGGGAAGTCCGGAAAACGGTCAGCCAGCGGCGGACGCGGGCTGGCCATGGGCGCTCAGGCCTCGCGCGGCGGCACGGCCCCGACGATCGCCGCGTCCTTGCCCAGCGGGCCGGTCTTGGCGGCACCGCCGGGGGAGCCGACGCCGTCGAAGAACTCGGCGTTCGCGTCGGTGTAGTCCTTCCACTCGGTCGGCACGTCGTCCTCGTAGTAGATGGCCTCAACCGGGCAGACCGGCTCGCAGGAGCCGCAGTCGATGCACTCGTCAGGCTGGATGTACATCATGCGGTCGCCCTCGTAGATGCAGTCGACCGGGCACTCCTCGACGCAAGACTTGTCCTTGACGTCGATACACGGCAACGCGATCACATAGGTCATGGGGCTCTTCCTTCCAATCCGGTCGGCGGCATTATCCCAACAAGTACGCTGCCGCGTGATGTTGCGCCTCTATGACACCCGGGCGCGCGCGGTGGTGCCCATCACCGCCGGGCAGCCGGGGCACCTCAAGGTCTACGCCTGCGGGCCGACTGTGTACCGCGACGCTCACCTGGGCAACCTGCGCACATTCCTGCTGCCCGACCTGATCCGACGCATCGCATCGCACAGCCGGCTGCAGGTCACCGTCGTGCAGAACATCACCGACGTCGGCCACATGCTCGACGACACCGGCCTCGGCGGCGACGGCGCCGGCAGCGACGCCGGCCAACTCGGTGAAGACCGGATGCTGCAGGCGGCGGGCGAGGGCGGGGACGCCCTGCGCATCGCACGGCACTACGAGGCGCAGTTCCGCGCCGACTGCGACCTGCTGGGCATCAACGCGCCGACGGCGAGCCCGCGCGCATCGGAGTCCATTTCGGCGATGGTGGATGTGGTGCAGCGGCTGCTGCAAGCCGGCCACGCGTACGTCGGCGCCGACGGCAGTGTCTTCTTCGACGCCCGCAGTTTCCCCGGCTACGGCGCGATCAGCGGCAATCGGCTGGAGGACCTGCGCCCGGGCCACCGCTTCGACGGCGCCACCGACCCGAGCAAGCGGTTCCACGCCGACTGGGCGCTATGGAAGGCGGCACCGGCCACCCGCACCCAACTGGTGTGGGACACCCCATTCGGGCGCGGATTCCCGGGCTGGCACATCGAGTGCACCGCGATGCTGCTCGACCACCTCGGCGAGCAGGTCGACATCCACACCGGCGGCATCGACTTGCGGTTCCCGCATCACGAGGATGAGCGCGCGCAGACCGAGTCCGTCGTCGGGCATGAAGTGGTCAGGCACTGGGTGCACGCCGAGCACCTGCTGTTCGAGGGCCGCAAGATGAGCAAGTCTGCGGGCAATGTCGTGCTCATGAGCGATGTCGTGGCGCGAGGCTTGAGCCCGCGGGCGGTGCGGTTGGCGTTCCTCGAGCAGCACTACCGCTCTCAAGTGGACTTGTCGTGGGATTCGATCGCCGCTGCGGACAGGCTGCTGAAGCGGTGGCGGGCACTGGCGTCCAAAGCCGATGCCACGATGCAGTCGACCACCGCGGCCTATGCCGCTGACATCGTGTCAGCCATCGCCGATGCGTTCTGCGACGACCTCGACACAGCCGCGGCCATCCGGCTCCTGCGCACCGTGGAGCGCTCCGATGCCTCGGATGCGCTCAAGGGTGCGGTGCTGCTGGCATGTGAGCCGCTGCTCGGACTCGGGCTCGACCGTGCAGAAGCCGCCGCCGACGTGCAGGTGCCCGCCGACGTTGCCTCATTGCTCGCGCAACGCGCCGTCGCTCGCGCTGCCAAGCAATGGTCGGAGTCGGACCGGTTGCGTGAGGAAATCCTGGGCTCCGGCTGGGTTGTGACAGACACAGCAGACGGCCAGCAGGTATCTCCCTCTCAGCCCTGAAGGGACCGACGCGGTTCATCCGTCGTGCCGCAACCTCGAGCTTGCGTCCTGGCACAGTCCACGGAACACCGCGCCCGGCCGCCCATTGCCAGTCGAGACATCTCAGTGTTGGCGATCGGGCCGATCGATCTTCATTGCCACGTCACAATCCCAGCGCGGCGATCAGTGGCTACCCGCGGGTGCGTTACTTGCGCCGCGCCGCCCACCGTTGCCGCTCGCTCATGGACGGCCAGGTTGCACACACCCCGACGATCAGCGCGCCGCCGAGCACGTAGCCCGTCCCCAGAGCATCGCCAGCGATGACAGTGTCACCTGAGCGCACGGCACCGGCGACAGATGTGGCCAGCAACCACGCGAGCGCAACCGCCGCCGCTGCGCCGCCGGAACCTTGTTGCGCGCGCACGACCCGGCAGCGAAGCGCCACCGCGGCAACCACCAAGCAGGCCCCCCACGGCACGGGGAAGTCTCCCGCGAACCACGCGTGTCGGTGCACGAAGATGCCCATCAACGCTAGGCCAAGTCCTTCCCCGGTGCGCGCCAACCACGCTGTGCGCTGCGGCGGCGGATGCTCAACCGACGTCGAAGCCACACCGCCTGTCTCACTCACGGCTCAGACCTCGAGCCCGGCGAACAAATCCGACTCCAGTGCTCCGTCTACCCGCTGCGGAATCCCAATCTCACACGTGAACCACTCGGTTCCGCGCAATGCGGCACCGACCCCGTCGCTGAGCGCGTACCACTGCCCGGCGACGGACACCTGCGTGGCATGTGCGGCGAGGGCGGCGGCCTTCTGCGCAAGCCATGCTTCGCCGTCAACAGCAGTCGTCACCGCCCATTGCGGCACCGCCCAGAAGAAATCGTCATCCCCCGCGCGAAACGGCGCCCCCTCGCCCATGGCGGCGAGCCGGTCGCGATCCTGCTGCTCCACCTCGAGCACCCGCGCGCAGGCGTAGACCTTGGACACCCGCCACCCGGCAGCGGCCGCAGCCGACACCGCGGCGTGGGTGATGCGGTGTGCCTGGATGTGGTCGGGGTGGCCATAGCCGCCCCGGCTGTCGTAAGTGACGACGACCTGCGGTTGCACCTCGCAGATGATCTCGACCAAGGCGTCCACGGCTTCTGAACCAGCATTGGCGAAGGCGTCGGCACGGGCGTTGCTGACCATGCCGGCCATCCCGCTGTCGCGCCAACGCGCCCGACCCTCGGCAGTGAGCCCGCCGAGCACACGCACATCGGTCACCCCCAGCGCCGCCATCGCAGCCCGCAACTCCCCGGCGCGGTAGACCCCGAGGCTGTCGTCGCGGTCGGCCGCCCGGTGGGCCTGTTCCGGCAGCAAAATCTCGCCCTCGTCCCCGAGGGTGCATGTGACGAGCGTGACCGCGGCGCCCTCGGCGGCATATTTCGCCATCGTGGCGCCGGTGTTGATGCTCTCGTCGTCCGGGTGCGCGTGCACCAGCAACAGCCTGCGCGTCATGTTGCGACCCTAACGCGAGGTGCCACGCGACAAAACCGACCGCACTCGCGCCGCACCCGCCGCGCGTGGGAGCATGCGCGGCTGTGAGCACACCATCGAGCACCCCCGCTGCCAACGACACCTCCGCGCGCACCCTGCCGCCGGAACTCTCCGGCTTGTCGTACCCACGGCTGACCGCCCGCACCCAGTCTTTCCGGCTGGGCTCCCCACGTGCCATCCAAGTCGCCGCAGACAACTCCCGAATCGCCTTCGTGCGCAGCAATTCCGCGGCCAGCGCCGTCAACGCGCTGCTCGTCGTCGAGGTGAACGAGGCCGGGGATCTGGCACCGGAGCGAGTTGCCGTCGACCCGGCGGCCCTGCTCGGGGCTGCTGAAGACCTGCCGCCGGAGGAGCGCGCCCGGCGCGAGCGGATGCGCGAGACCACGAGCGGGGTCACCTCGTTCAGCGCGGACGCGAACCTCACAACCGCGGTCTTCGCCCTCTCCGGCGAGCTCTGGCGGGTTGCGCTCGACACACCGGGTGCCGCGCCGCAGCGCATCGACGTGCCCGGGCCGGTCATCGACCCCCGGCTGAGCCCACTGGGCACCCACGTCGCGTTCGTCGCCCGTGGCGGCATCCATGTGGTGGATCTGGCCACCGGCGCACTCACCACGTTGGCTGTGGCCGAGTCAGATGCAGTGACCTACGGCTTGGCCAACTTCATCGCCGCCGAAGAACTTGACCGGTACCGCGGACACTGGTGGAGCCCCGAGGGCACCCACCTGCTGGTTGAACGCGCCGACTCAACTGAGGTGCCGACCTGGTGGATCGCCGACCCCGCCAACCCCGGCTCCCCCGCTCATCCCCACCGCTACCCGGCCGCTGGAACCACCAACCCGGCGCTGGACTTGCACATTTACGACATTTCAACAGGTTCCCGCGTGGTCGTGGACTGGGACGCCCAGGCGTGGGAGTACCTCGTGACGGTCGGCTGGCAGAAGGGGCACAGCCCGCTCATCACGGTCATGAACCGCCGACAGGACCGTCAGCAGGTCCTGAGTGTCGACCCCGCCACCGGCGCAACGACAGTGCTGTGGGAGTCCACCGACGCCTGCTGGGTGGAGTGGATCAACGGCTTGCCGGCTTGGAACCCTGCCGGGGCGCTGCTGGTCCACCACGATGACCTGGAGGCTGACACCCGCCGGGTGTGCCTGGTCAACGGCTCGAGCCTGACCCCCCTCAGCCCGGCCGGGCTGCAGGTGCAGTCCATCATCGCGATGGACGACTCCGGCCTGCTCGTCGCCGCCACCGACGACAGCGCTCTGATGCAGGCGCACCACATCACATGGGACGGGGCCTGCTCGCCAGCGGCGCAGACCGCGGACGGCGGCTGGCACACCCTCACCACGGCAACCGCCGACGCCGGCTCGCTGCAGGTCGTCGCCCGCACCGGCCTGACAACCACGGCCACGGCTTTCGAGGTGCGCCGGCACGGCCGGGTCATCGGCTCGCTGACCTCACACGCGGTGGGCCCGGAGGCAGCGGAGCCGCCGGTCCACCCAGCGCCCGTCTTGCTGAGTGTCGGGGAGCGCGGCCTGCGCACGGTGGTGGTGTTCCCCGAGGGACACGTTCCCGGCTCCAAGAAGTTGCCGGTCGTCATGTGCCCCTACGGCGGTCCGCACGCGGTCGTCGCTGTGGCGTCTGGATTGGCGCACGCACGAGCGCAATTCCTTGCAAATCAAGGCTTTGCAGTCGTCATCTCCGATGGTCGGGGCACCCCGAGGCGGGGCCCTAAATGGGAGCGGGAGGTCTTCCGCGACCTTGCTCACGGAGTCCTGCAAGACCAGGCTGACGCCATCGCCGCCGTGGCGCAGATGTACCCCGACGACATCGACGCGAGCCGGGTCGGAATCCGCGGCTGGTCGTTCGGGGGCTACCTCTCCGCCCTCGCCGTGCTCGAACGCCCAGACGTCTTCCACGCCGCAGTGGCAGGTGCGCCCGTGACCGAGTGGCGGCTCTACGACACCGGCTACACGGAGCGCTACATGGGGCACCCGGACACAGACACGGCCGCCTACGACTCCTGCTCCCTTCTGCCGATGGCGCAAAACCTGACCCGGCCGCTGCTGCTGATCCACGGCTTAGCCGACGACAACGTGGTCGCGGCGCACTCCCTGCAACTCAGCGGGGCCCTGCTCGCGGCCGGCAGGCACCACGAGTTCCTGGCGCTCTCAGGGGTCACCCACATGACCCCGCAGGAGGTTGTGAGCGAGAACCTGCTCCGCATGGAAGTGGAGTTCTTTGAGAAACACCTGTGAACGGGGGTGCGGGCGGTCGCCTGCCAGCCGCGACAAGGCCTCAGGCGGCCACCTCGAACCGCATGCCGGCGCCGGAAACACCGACCCGGACCGCAGGACGCGTGACGTGGGCCACTAGTCACCTTGGGAAAAGCCTGTAAACACAGCCGTATCGCCATTTTTCCTAGTTTTGGGGGCTAGCCGCAGGCAGCCCCCCTGACCTACGCTTCCCCTACCACGCATCTATCGTTCACCCGCGATTCATACGCAGCACCTGTGGATGCAGGTTCAGTCCAGCGAAAGGAAGGCCGCGAACGTGGCAACTGCTGTTGCAGAACCCCGGGCAGTCGAGACTGAAGACAGCGCCGGCCCGGCCATCGTCGGCCGTAGCCCCGGCGAGTTGGCCTGGCGGCGGTTCAAGCGGGACAAGGTCGGCGTCGTAGCGCTCGCCATCAGCTTGTCATTCCTGGCCGTATCAGCCCTGGCAGTGCCGATTGTGCGACTCCTGGGTCTGAACCCGTACACGTTCAACCAGTCCGCGATCGACCCGTCCTCCCAGGTGCCGATTGCCCCGTTCGGCGGCATTAGTTGGGCGCACCCCTTCGGGCTGGAGCCCGGTCTGGGACGCGACATCTTCTCGCGCATCATCCTGGGTAGTCAGTGGTCGTTCTCAGTCGCGTTCATCACAACGTTCCTCACGCTGGGCACCGGCCTCGTCATCGGTGTGACCACCGGTTATCTCGGCGGAGTCGTCGATAGTGCTGTAGGACGCATCATCGACTTCATGATGGCGTTCCCCGGCTTCTTCATGATCATCGCCTTGAGCGAGCCCACCGTGCAGCGCATGGAGTCGTTCCCGTTTATCCAGCATCTCTACGAAGGGAAAGGCCTGCAGGCGAAGTACCTCAGCATCGGCATCGGGGCGTTGCTTGGCATCGCCGCGGTGGTCTTCGCGCTCGGCGTGATGAAGCACAACCGCCCGCGCACGATCATCGGCGCCGCGCTCACTGCGTTCATGGCCTTTGGTTTCATCACGACCTTCAGTTTGCAGGACCCCTGGTTCAGCACAAGCCACGTCCGAGTCTTCGCCCTGGTGGCCTTCCTCGCGTTCTTCGGCTGGCTCTACTTCGCCCGTCTCATCCGCTCCCAGGTTCTGTCCATGCGCGAGCGCGACTTCGTCACCGCCGCGCGTGCGCTCGGCGCCCCGGACCGCCGCATCGTGTTCAAGGAACTCATTCCGAATCTGTGGCCGCCAGTGATCGTCTTCGCCTCTAACGCGCTTCCGGGCTACCTCTCGGCCGAGGCTGCCTTCTCTTACCTTGGCATCGGTGTGCAACAGCCCGAATCCACGTGGGGGACGATTCTCGAGCAGTCGCAGCAGTTCTGGCAGAGCGACCCGGTGTTCTTCATCATCCCCGGGGCCTTGCTGTTTGTCGTCGTCCTGGCCTTCAACCTCGTCGGCGACGCGGTGCGTGACGCCCTCGACCCGAAATTGGACCGTTAGACCCACAGATTTCTGGCTCCGAAAGGGGCTGGAAAGCATCCCCCCAAGGGATGCGCTCGATAGTTGGAGCTCCGCTATCGAGTCCACGTCCGGACCGCACCCGCGGTTCGGAGCACGACCAAGGAGGACAAATGTCCGGTACCACCCGTCGTACCCGCGTCGCCGCTCTGGCGGCCGCGGGCGCGCTCGTCCTCGGCACTGGTCTTGCCTCGGCGCTGCCGGCTTCGGCCGACAGCAAGGCCGGCGGCACCCTGACCATCGCCGAGATCTCCACCCCCGACCACTGGGACCCGCAGCGCATCTACACCGGTGAGGACCTCGCAATGATGGGGACCTTCCTGTTCCGTTCGCTGACCCAGTACAAGGCCGTCTCCGGCGCGCAGGGCAACGAAATCCAGGGTGACCTGGCCACCAACACCGGTGTCCCGACCAACCTGGCCAAGACCTGGACCTTCACCCT
>JAGWWW010000018.1 GCA_018970205.1 Actinomycetales bacterium | reverse complement strand
CCAGACCCGACACGGTCTCAGCCAGAGCAGACAGATCCTCGGCAGAGGCCTTGCCATCCACCGTCTCCGCCAGACCCGACACGGTCTCAGCCAGAGCAGACAGATCCTCGGCAGAGGCCTTGCCATCCACCGTCTCAGCCAGACCCGACACGGTCTCAGCCAGCACAGACAAGTCCTCAGCAGAAGCCTTGCCATCCACCGTCTCAGCCAACGCAGTCACGGTCTCAGTCAGAGCAGACACGTCAGAACCCAAGGCATCGAGATCATCGGCAGAGGCCTTGCCATCAACCTGGCCCTGCAAATCCGCAACAGCCGCGTCTAGAGCCGACTGCACCTCGTCCACCGACGACTGCTCAGCCTTGCCCGAAACCACGTCAGATACAGACGCAAGCTGCTGCGTCAGGTCAGAGACTGCGGCGTCCAGGGCATCCTGCGCCGCCTGCGAAGCTTCCTTCTGCGTCTGAGCAACGTTGCCGACGCATTCAGCCAAGGTGTCGGTCTCACAAGAAGTAAGCAGGGTGTCTAGCTGGCCATCTGCGCCGCCAACCCGCTCCAGCAGCCCCTCGAGGTCGGTGACTGTGCCACCGTTTGAGTTCGATGTCACAGCGGCAGACGCAAGACCGAGCCCTGCGAGAGAGCCGAGAATCCCGGAGACGGACTCTTGTCCTGACTGCTCGAGCAGCAATTTCAGGTCGACGATGCCAACTGCTGCTGCGATATCGTTGATTGCGCGGTTCTGCCCGATTGTGATGTCGGAATACGTGACATAGCTGGCCTCGGTGTCATCGACCGCCGCCGGGCCTTGAGAACCGCCATTACGGCTGACTGCGGCCGCGTTCGAAGCGCGTGCCAGCCCCATGTTGGCTCCGTACATCTGCCAAAACTCGTCAGCAGACATGTCGGCCGCAATCGAATTGAAGTCACCGACGGCGGTGATCAGTTCCTGTGCGTCAGCGGAGGTGCCGGCCGCTTCGGCATAGGCCGCGGTTTCGGCTTGGCCGGCAGTTTCCGCGTAGTCGGCAGTCCCTGCCTGTGCGGCGTAGCCTTCGGCTAGTTGGGCTACGACATCCGGGAATGTCGTGGTGAGGAATTCGTCAAAGTTCGAAACTGTCTGATCAACCGTAGAACTAAGAGCTGCGAAGTCATCGAGTGACGTCTTGCTGTCAATCTGCTCCTGCAGAGCGGCGACGGCACCATCCAGAGCTTCCGTGATCGCAGTGGCGGACTCCAGAGCGTCACGGCGGGATTGAGCGACACAGTCAGCCAACGTTTCCTGGCCGCAGTCTCCCAGCGTCTGGTCCAATTGACCTGAATCTCCCGTCAAACGGACTAGGAGGCCGGCGAGGTCGGTGACTGTGTCGCCATTCGTGTTGCCCAGGACGGCCGTGGCTTGGGAGCCGATTCCGGACAGTGACGTCAGCGCGGCCGTCAGGTTGTCCTGCCCAGCCGCGTCGAGAAGAGACTTGGCGTCGAGAATGCCAATCACGGTAGCGGTGTCGACAATCGCTGAGTTCTGGGCTGCAGTCAAGTCCGCGTACGTCGCAAACGCATCCGGGCTGTCCATCACGGACGGGGAGCCAGTGGAGCGGCCGCCAACCAGCCCCTGCAGTCCAGCGCCACCGGTTGCATACATCTGCCAGAAGTCGTTCGACGCCATATCTGCAGCGACGGAGACGAAATCACCGACGGACTCGACAAAGGCTTGCACGTCGTCCGCCGATGCCTTTGTCTCGACAACGGATGACAAGTTCTCCAGATCGGCTTGCTCTGCCTTCGTGTCTACAGTCTCGAAGAGGACACTGACGTCTTCGGCATTAGCTTTGGTTTCGACTGCGGAGGCGAGTTCGTCGACCTGAGACTGGGTGGCGCGAGTGTCGAGGTTGTTAGCCAACTCCTCCAACAGGCCGGGAAGATCAGCGATTTGGGACTGCAGATCAGACACGGCTGCATCAAGTGCGCTCGCCGCATCCGCCGCGTTTTGTTCCACCGTTGCCGACAAATCCCCAAGCTGGGTTGCGAGGTCCGCCTCTGCGGCGCTAGCGCGAGCAACCTCAGCGGCGAGGTCATCGTTGGACGCCTTGGAGTCGAACATCGCGATGACGTCCGCTGCCGTCGTGTTGACTAGTTCCGTCAGCTCCGAAACTTGCGTGGCAACGTCATCCTGGGTTGCAGCCAATTGATCCTGGATGTCGGCGATGGCGCCGTCCACAGTGTCATGCACGTACTTGTAGAGATCAATGAGCGAAGCCGGGTCAAACCCTGCGAGGAAGTCGGACAACGCAGCCTGGTACGCGACGAAAGAATCGTTCAGACCCGCGATGGTGCTGTTGGTCTCCTCAAGACCGGCGGTCAGATCCGCCACAGCAGAATCCAGGGACTCTTGCGCGGCCTGCGCGTTCGCATCAACCGTTGATGCGAGGTCAGACACAGAAGTTGCGACATCCCCGATTTGCCCGGTCAGGTCTGCGACCGCGGAGTCGAGCGCGGCTTGCGCGGCCTGCGCGTTCGCGTCCACCGTTCCCGAGAGCTCTCCGATTTGTGAAGTCACATCTGCCACCGCGGCATCAAGCGCGTCCTGCGCGGCCTGCACATTCGCATCCACCGTGCCCGCGAGCTCCCCGATCTGAGAAGTCACATCTGCCACCGCGGCATCCAGCGCGTCCTGCCCAGCCTGCGCGTTGGCATCCACCGTTGCGGCGAGGTCCGACACAGACGATGCGACATCGCCGATCTGAGAAGTCAGGTCAGCAACTGCTGCGTCTAGGGCATCCTGCGCGGCCTGCACATTCGCATCCACCGTGCCCGCGAGGTCCCCAATCTGCGAGGTCAGGTCCGCAACCGCCGCGTCAAGCGCGTCCTGCGCTCCCTGCGCGCCCTCGTCAATGGCCGCTGACAGCGCGCTGAGGACGTCCGGTAGCGGCTCGCCCTCGGGCGGGCATCCGCCGAGGTAAGTGCAAATGGGGTCGAGGAGACCATCACGGATCTCATCGATCTGGGTCTGCAGGTTGTCCTCTGCGGCCGTCGCACGCTCCACCTCATCAGCCACCGCCAAGGTGAGTTCATCGCTCTGGGCCTGCAGATCACCCTCGGCGGCCGTCGCACGCTCGACCTCGGCATCGAGCGCGTACTGCAGTGCCTGCTCAGCGTCGGATGCGCGCTGAACCTCGTCCGACAGCGACAGCGACAGCGCATCGATCTGGGACTGCAGGTCTGCTTCCACGTTGACGGCACGGTCAACCTCGGCATCTAGGTCCGCTTGTGCCGCTTTGGTGTCGACGATCGAGGCCAATTCGGCGACAGCATCATTGGTGCTGGCGAGGTCCTCGACTGCGGCTTTGCCGTCAAGGCCTTCCACTGCGCCGGTGACGAGCTCTGCGAGCGCGTCCACGTACGACAAGTCGGCTTTGCTGTCGATGGACGACTGCATCTGGTCCTGGAAGTCCGAGAACTGGCGTTGCATATCGCCAATTTGCGTGGCCAGATCCGCGAGCAGCGACTCGATATCTGAGGCTCGCGACTCGAGTGCGTCAGCCCGGGACTCCAGGCTCGTAACCCGCTCGTCCAGACTCGTCACGACCTCGGACTGGCTGTCCAATTTATCCTGGAATTCGCCTTGAAGTTTCTCAAGATCCGCCTGAACTCTTGCGCCTAGGGCATCGAAGTTGGCCGCCACAACGTTGTAGGTCCACTCCGACCTACCGCACTTGGGATCTGGTTGCTGCGCGGTCCGCAGCTTGACTTTGATGACACCCGCGGAGGTGACACAGAGAACCGTGCCGCGTCCCGAGTAGGTGTAGTAGTCGTCGGCAGAAGCGGGCGCAGTCCACGCGGGAATCGCACCCAACAGGGCGGCCACCACAATCGATGTCCAAGTACGGGAGCGAACCTCAGAACGATGCCGAGACATAGGTGACCCCAATCACGCTAGTGAGGACACCAAACTACCCCACCGGTTATGCCCAGACAAGGCGATGCGCATACCTCCCAAGGGACCATGGGCAGTCGCCTAGATGGGCTGTTGACGTCGTGAGCGGAGATGTGCGGACGGTAGGGCCAGTGGCCGCACACGTGACCAGGGTCAGGCTGCGCCGTGGCACATGCCACGGTCCGGTCGGCGGAATCACATGCTTGTCGTGCCCCCGCGTCATCTCGGGGCGATAAATTCTGATAAAGTTGGCATTTCGGACAGTCGTTGACCTACGGCCCTGCGGTCGCAGATTCGGCTGGCGAGTTAATTAGTCAGATTCGCCCGAATTTGATGTGCGTTCGCCCGTGTCACGACCCAACCAAGCAGCCGCTTCGGTCAGAAATTCCCGAGCACGCACCGGCGACGTGCGCAAGGCGGATCGGACCCGCGAGGCAGCCGAGTACGTCAGGTGCTGCGCCAGCGATTCCGGGCGCCATGCGTCCACCACGCGTGCAACATCCGTGGCTAGTGTGTTGGCATCGCGCTGCAGTCGGCGTAATCCTCCACGCACCCGTTCCTCGAGTGCGGTCAAGTCATCGATACGGCGAGCTGCCATAGCCACAGGCTACCGCGGATGCAGTGTCGTGAGCTTGTCAGCGGGGCACGGGGTGCTCGTCGCGGGCAGGTCCGACAGAGGGCAAGGATGCGCATATGGGACGACGGCCGTGGCTGACGCGCACCGTGGTCGTCCTCACCCTGGTATCGCTCACGCAAGATGCCGCGAGCGAACTGCTCTACCCGTTGCTGCCGGTGCTGCTGACGACAGTGCTCGCGGCACCACCAGCGGTCATCGGGATCATCGAGGGGGTTGCCGAAGCCGCTGCGGGTATGGCCAAGCTCATCTCCGGCCGGCTATCGGACCGGTACGGCAGGCGACCTGTCACGGGCACCGGATACGCCCTGGCTGCGGCCGGCAAGGTCATCGTGGCTGCAGCCGGCACCTGGCCGGTGGTGATGGTGGGTCGGGTCACCGACCGGCTCGGCAAGGGCACCCGCGGTGCCGCCCGCGACGCCTGGTTGGCCGCGAGCGTGCCACCCGCGGCTCTCGGGAAAGCCTTCGGTTTCCACCGCATGGGCGACACCTTGGGTGCGGTTATCGGGCCGCTTCTCGGGCTATGGATCCTGAGCAGTTCAGGTGGTGACCTGCGGTTTGCGCTCTGGGTCGCCGTGATTCCAGCGTTGCTCTCCGTTGGACTGGTGTTCGTTGCCCGGGAACAACGACCGCAATCCCCGACGCCGAAACCTCTAGCGCCAGCAAAAGCCGGGGATGACGCGGTAACGCGGCAAGAATCCCCCGTTGAAACCCGCGAGGTTGTCGTCGCTGGGATGCGCGAGCCGCTCGGGGCGGCCTTTTGGCGTGTGGCGGGGCTGCTGGGGGTTGTAGCCCTCATCAATTTCCCGGACGCGCTGTTGCTGCTTCGCTTGCACGACCTCGGTTGGTCCACTCAGGCGGTGCTGATGGGCTACGTCGCCTACAACCTGATCTACACGGCTGCGGCGCTGCCCGCTGGAGTGCTGGCGGACCGTATCCCCCCGGCCGGGGTGTACGCGATCGGTCTGGCTTTCTTCGGCGCGGCCTACCTCGGGCTGGGGACGGTCGCCGGCGGCGCGGCATCATGGGCGACGTGGGCCCTGCTTGCGCTGTACGGGCTTTTTCCCGCGTGCACTGACGGCGTCGGGAAGGCCTGGGTGTCCGCTCTGGTGCCGGACGCCGTCCGCGGTCGCGCTCAGGGGTATTTCCAGGCGATGGGCAATGCGGCGGTGTTCGCAGCGGGATTGTGGGCCGGGCTCGCTTGGGATGCGGGCAGCGGTGACGGCCGGGTGCCGCTGGTCATCTCCGGAGGCGCCGGTCTCGTGGCTGCGGTGTGCATGTGGGTCGCCTCCTCGCGCCGCCGTCTACGCTGAGGACCACGCGGGTGTGGCGGAATTGGCAGACGCGCCAGATTTAGGTTCTGGTGTCTCCGGACGTAGGGGTTCGAGTCCCCTCTCCCGCACAGGTCGTTGACTGCGCACGACCCCGGCCGATCGGGGCAACCAACGGAGCCCTGCCCTGTGGATTCACCGGGCCAGCAGGGCGGTGCGCGTCACGGCCGCCCAACAACTCCCTCCTGACTCACCTGCCGTGACCTGACGCGAATGCTGCGGCATGACGAGACGTTGGGCAATCGAGGCCCGGGCATGGACAGACGCCGCCCTAGATGCGGCGGGTGCGGCGTCCCGCCGTTGCGCGGATAGTCAAGCCGCCGGATGCGGGGGCGGCCGCTTCAAACGATGACGTGTGGGGGGCGCGACGAGACCACAGCAGTGGCGTGCGTCGGATGCTTCACATGGAACTGCAGATGCGGGTCGTGCGTCAATCCCACTATTACGTTCGCGACGGTAGGAGGGTGCCATGTCCGACATCTCGCTGTCTCCGTTCCAGAGGCAAGACCAGACGCTGGCTGGGCTCGTGGTCAACGGGCGGTGGCCCGAGGACATGCGCGAGTGGGTCCACCTCATGATCGTCATCACTCGGCTGGCCACGGTGCCGGGACTGCTGGTGGGCAGCGAGGTCTTCAAGGCCACAACTCAACTGCCGGAGAATCCAAGGCCGGAGATGGTCGGCGTCATCATCGACGAAGGTCCCGCCATAAGCAGCGGCGACGAGATGATGGTGGATGAGCGGCTGGCCCCGCAGGCGCTCATGGTGTTGCACCCGCCACGCGTGTGCCAGGAGTCACCGGGCTACCGGGATACGGCCCGCGGAACGGTCCTGCTGCCGGGGCTACCGCACCTAGGGCTGTGCCACCACGCGGCGTGGGTCGAGGTGCAGCCGGACGGGGCCATCGCCCATCTGTCGACCCGGCTCATCGCGGACGAAGCGGATGACCCTGACGTGGCGGTTCTCACGCAGTTGCTGGTTGCGTAGTCGTCACAGCGTCACAGCCTCGAGTAGTGCGTCGAGCGCCTGCCGACGGTGAGACCGCGCATCCTTGACCTCCGGCGCGACTTCGGCATTGGTGTGCTGCAGCCCTTCGGCGACGAAAATCGGGTCGTAGCCGAAGCCACCGCTGCCTCGAGGCTCGCGAAGGATGGTGCCGCGCATCTCGCCACGGGTAACGACAATGCCGCCCTCGGCGACATAGGCAACCGCTGCGACGAAGGCAGCGGTGCGACGCTCATCCGGCACATCGCGCATCTGGGCCAGGACGAGCTCGAGGTTGAGTGCGTCGTCGCGCCTGCCTGACCATCGCGCCGACAGCACGCCCGGCATCCCATTGAGGGCATCCACACACAAGCCGGAGTCGTCGGCCAGGGCCGCGACGCCGGTGGCCGCAAACGCCGCCTGCGCCTTAAGCAGAGCATTGCCCTCGAAGTCAGCGGCGTCTTCCAGCACCTCGTCGGTGTAGCCGGGGAAGTCCTCGAGTGTGAGGACCTCACAGGTGATGTTGCGAGCGACGAGGATGCGTTGCAACTCTGCCTGCTTGCCGCGGTTGCGGGTGGCCAACACGACCTGGTCTGGAAACCTCATGTCAGGCAAGGGCCTGTGACTGCAGGCGCGTGAGTTGTGCGCACCCGCCGCCGGCTAGTGCAAGCAAGTCCGTGAGCAGCGCGCCGCTGAACGGCTTCTGCTCCGCCGTTCCCTGGATCTCAACGAACTCCCCGGAGCCGGTCATCACGACGTTCATGTCGGTGTCAGCGCGGCTGTCATCGTCGTAGTGCAGGTCCAGCCGGGGGGTGCCGTCGACGATGCCGACGCTGACGGCGCACACGGAGTCGCGCAGGATGCCGTCCGCGGCCTTCACGTGGCCGGCCGAGTGAGCCCAGGTGATCGCGTCGCGCAGAGCGACGTACGCGCCGGTGATGGCCGCGGTGCGCGTCCCGCCGTCGGCCTGGAGCACGTCGCAGTCGATGACGATGGTGTTCTCCCCCAGTCGTGATGTGTCGACGACAGCGCGCAGCGAGCGTCCGATCAGGCGGCTGATCTCCTGTGTGCGGCCACCGAGCCGCCCCTTGACCGACTCGCGCTCGTTGCGGGTGTCCGTGGCCCGCGGCAGCATCGCGTACTCGGCGGTCACCCAGCCTCGGCCGGAGTCCTTCAACCAGCGCGGGACACCGGGCGTGAACGACGCCACGCACAGCACCCTGGTCTTGCCGAATGAGACCAGGCACGAGCCTTCGGGGTGGTCGAGCCAGTTCCTTTCGAATGTGACCTGACGCATGGCGTCGTCGGCCCTGCCGTCGCTGCGTGGAGTGGCTGTCATGCCGCGCAGCGTAGGTGACTACACCTCGACGACGAGCCCCGGCGCTGCTAGCGAGATGGGTCCGTCGAACTGCGAGGCCGCGGCCTTCAGTTCCCGGTCGTGGGCGCCGGACACCGCGTTCCAGTGCACAGTGTGGGTGAGCATCAGGGCAGCGGCGGCGGCGCGACGGGCCACTCGCCCGGCCATCGTGCCGGTCATGTGCAGCCCAGGTGGCAGAGCCGGCTCCTGCGGCGCTGGGTCGATGAAGGAGGCCTCGAACAGGGCGAGGTGCGCGTCACGTGCGAGAGCGACGAGCGCCTCGCACTCGTCGCTGTCTCCTGAGTACGCGAGCACCCTGTCCCCTGACTGCACGCGCAGGCCGTACGCCTGCGCCGGGTGTGCCACCTCAGCCGCCGTGACGCGCACGTCCCCGACCTCCACAGCGGCGCCCGGGCGCAGTGTGACGAAGGTGAACACGTCGGACAGATCGGCCTTGGGATCCCCGGTGTTCGCGGCAGCCACACGCTGTGCGAGCCCGCGTGGACCGTAGACCGGCAGCGGCGGTCGGCGCACCGGGCCATGGCGCAGAAGCACGCACAAAGCGCTGAGGTCGGCCCAGTGATCGGGGTGCAAGTGCGTGATGAAGACCGCTGACACGTTGATCGGGTCGATGGCAGCGGCAAGTGGGCCGAGAGCGCCGTTGCCGAGATCCAGCACCAGTTCCACGCCGCCCGCGCTGACGAGGTAGCACGAGGCCGCGGAATCCGGCCTGGGGACGGAACCGGCGCAGCCGATGACCGTGAGCCTCATGGGGTTCTCTCTGGATCGCCTTCCCGTACCTGCCAGTCTCGCGTGTCCCGGACCGTCTCACTGAACGGACGGGCGCGAAGTCCGGCGCCGAGCGCGGCAGCCGGGTCTAGTTGCAGCATCGGCGATGACTCCCCCGACGCCCACAGCGGGAACTCGGTTTCCCGCCCCTCGCAATCGGCGGGCGCCAGCCACGTCATCTCGGGGGTGACTTCAAGCGCCTGCGCGATGCCCGCGAGCATCTGCCCGAAGGTGGTCGCGGGCGCGGCGCAGTGATAGGTGCCGCGGATGCCGCGCTCGAGCAGTCCGATGACGAAAGCCGCTTGGTCGCGCGCGTCGACGTACTGCATCGCCGCGTCGGCTGGGCCTGGGCAGTCGACGCTCCCCTGTTCGGCGATGCGCCGCACCCACGCCGGGAACCGGCCCGTGTAGTCCCGTGGGCCGATGACGTAGGTCGGGCGGATGATGAGCGGGTTCGCGAACATTTCCTGTGCCCGCTGCTCGCACATCACCTTCAGCGGGCCGTAGGTCTGCGCGGTGATGTCGACGTGGTCGGGATCGTCGGCGACAGCCGCGGTGTCGAGCAGGGCCGCGGACTCGGTGGCGTTCGCGGGGATGCCATCCGCATACACGGAAACGGTGGAGATGAGCGTGTACATGCCGCCGCTCTCCCCGAGCGCCTGCGCCGCGGTGCTCACCTGGCCGGGCCGGTAGGCGCACACGTCGACGGTGGCGTCCCACACCCGCCCTCGCAACTGCGCGAGTCCACGGTCGCGGTCAGCCACGAGGTTCTCCACCTCCGGCAACGTGGTGGACCCGCGGGTGACCACCGTGACCTCGTGACCCTGTGACACTGCATGGTCGACGATCGCCCGACCGACGAACCGGGTGCCGCCGAGAACCAGGATGCGCATGACGGGAGCGTACGGGGGCGGGAAGGTCGCGCGGGTGCGCGCAGGCACACTGATTCAACCGCCCACATAAGGGCAGTGGCGGCAACCGTTGTTGCAGCAGCGTCCTCGGTCTACGTGGGTCTGGGCGGTGAGCACGAAGAGCCCGGTTGCGGGGTCAAGGTAGCCCTGGACCCCCTCGCGGACGGCGCGCTCATGTCTGGCGAGGATGGCCTCGCGCATCGGAGTCGCCAAGGGCAGGCGAGCCGGGTGCGGCTGAAGCGGGTCCGGCCGCAATTGCGTGGCCTCTGCGGCCACGGGCGCGGCATCGCCGTCAGTTGCTGTCATCGGGGACCTGCACGTTCAGGCCGAGGAACCGGCTCGCCAGACCCGCGAAGCGCAGGGGGTCGCCGGTGGCTTCGAAACGGTGGGTGGGGTTGCCCCCCGGAGCCAGCAGGCCTTGCTGCGTCAGGCCCCGGTACACGTCCTTGGCCGTCTCCTCGGCGCTCGACACCAAGGTCACTGCGTCACCGACCACGAACTGGATGACCGCGGCCAGGAACGGGTAGTGGGTGCACCCGAGAACCAATGTGTCGATTCCCTGAGCCATGAGCGGCTCGAGGTAGCCCCGTGCGCAGGCCAGCAACTCTGGGCCGCTGGTGACTCCCGCCTCCACGAAGTCAACGAACTCCGGACAGGCCTGCCCTGTGACGTGCAGACCAGGATTTGCCGCGAGGGCGTCCTCGTAGACCTGAGACTCGATGGTCGCCCGGGTACCGATGACGCCGATGCGCCCAGAGCGGGTGACGGCGGCGGCACGGCGGGCCGCCGGCACGATGACTTCGAATACCGGGACGTCGAACTCGACCCGAGCGTCGCGAAGTACTGCGGCGCTCGCGGTGTTGCATGCGATGACCAGCGCCTTGACGCCGCCGTCAACGAGCTGCGAGAGCAACTCCAGGCTGAAGCTGCGCACGTCCGCGAGCGACCGGCTGCCGTAGGGGCCGCGCGCGGTGTCGCCGACGTACCACAGCGACTCCCCCGGCAACTGATCGAGCACTGCCCGGGCCACCGTGAGGCCGCCTACTCCGGAGTCGATGATGCCGATGGGTGCGAATGCGGTCCCGGCTGCAGCATGCGCAGGCGCGTCCCCACTCGGCTGCGTGACGGCTTCGCCCATGGCCTGACTCACTTTGTCTCACGCGGCGGGAGCATGAACAGGACCTGAACCAGGGATTCCTGCAGCCAGGTCAGCCAGTCGTACACCTCGTGTGCGGGCGTCGCCTCATTCCGATCGTGGTCGTCGGTGATGCCGAGGCGGGTTCCGAGCACGAGCCGGAGGTCCGTCAGCGTCTGCACGCACTCATGTGCCTGGTCCTGGCTGAGGACCAACTCTTCGCCTGCTGCGCGCAGGGAAGCGACCAGCGACTGTGATCGAGCCGAGCGCGCGGTGCGCAACTGCGCCTCAGTGAACCTGCGGAACTCCGCTGATGCTTGTTCGTCGCCGGCGAACGCGTCCGGGAAAAGGCGGTGCAGCGCCGGGTCAGTCGGCGGGTGCACCGGGTGCTCGCTGAACTGAGCGATGAGTGCGTCAAAGGGGTCCGCTGCAGCCGGTGGCGGCTCAGCAGCCGCTAGCAAATCCAAGACGTCCTCGACGAGGAAAATGAGCAGCTCGCGCTCGTCCGCATCAAGCAATGCGCTGAATGAGCCGTCGGCGTTGAGATGGAAGGCACGGGCCATGAGTCAGTCCGCGCGCTCCGTCGTCGCCCAAAGCCCGTAGCCGTGCATGGCCTGCACATCACGCTCCATCTCTTCCCGGGTACCGGTGCTCACGACTGCCCGACCCTCGTTGTGCACCGCCCACATCAATCGCTCGGCCTCCTCGCGCGGGTAGGAGAAGTAGGTCATGAAGACCCATGTCACATAAGACATCAGGTTGATGGGGTCGTTCCACACCACGGTGATCCAGGGCAGCGCTGTCTGCGAAGCCAGATCAGACTCCGGCGCTGGCGCGCTTGCCGGGCGCGTCTCCGGAGGTGCGATGGCCACCGGCGCATCGTGGCACAGGCGTATGCGCCTCGGGAGGGCACAGCCTCAGCGCAGCGCGCGGGCGGTGTCGACTGCCGTGCGGACGACCATGTCGCCAAGTCGAGCGCTGTCGCGCGCGTGGATGGGCCTTCCGGCGCTGACGATGCCGATGGCGGCCCCCAGCCCGGCGACACCGGCGAGCCCGGCGGCGAAGGTGGTTGCGCCGAATCCCGGATCGTCGTGGCTGATGTGCCACCGGGGCGAGGTCATGCTCTCGGTGTCGGCGATGGCGAAGTCAACCGCCCCCGACCCGCGGGCCCTGCGGCTGCCGACACGCTGCGCGGGCTGGTTCCCGTCGACCCCGGCCGGCATGACGGTGGCCACGGTTACGACATCGTCCCCGTCTGCAAGCCAAAGGCTTGCGGTTGCCGCGGTGCCATCGGCCAGCCGTCGCAGTTGCGGCATGGCAGCCTCGCGAAGGTCCGCCTGGACGGTCCGCGCCAACCCCAGCAACGCCATACCGGGACGGGTGCGACCGTCGGCGCCCCGGCGCACGAGCGCGTGCTGCTCGAGTGTGGCCAGCAGCCGATAGACGACGGTCCGTGAGATGCCCAGATCCTGTGCGATCTGTGTGACGGTCTTGCCGTCCTCGGCACGGGCAAGGACTTCAAGAACCAACAGGCCCCGGTCCAGGGTCTGCGAGGTCTCGGTGGCCATGCAGCCACGCTAGGCGGCGGCGGGTCGGACTGGGCGGTTGTCACCGGAAACCGTCCGACGGGCGCACGCTCGCAAGGCCCGGCTACGGCGACAACCGCATCGCGGTTGCACTCTTCGGGCTACGGGCAGTGGTTCAGGCGGACTCACCCGGGCCGTCGAAGGACTCGTAGATGTCCTTGCACTCCGGGCAGACCGGGAAGCGACTCGGGTCCCTGGAGGGCACCCAGACCTTGCCGCACAGCGCGGTCAACGGCTCCCCCGTGACCGCACTCTCGACGATCTTGTCTTTCAGCACGTAATGAGCAAAGCGCTCGTGGTCGCCGTGGCTGAGATCAGGTGTTACGCGCTCCTCAAGCAGCGTGTCCCCCTGGGTTTCCTGCCGCGGGTCCTCGATCACGATGCTCCTGTCAACTTGCCTCTCAAATCAGCGAGTTCGTCGTACAGCGCGGGCGGCATATGGTCGCCGAATCGCGCGAAGAACGACTCTGTCAGGGCGCATTCTGCCAGCCACGAGTCGCGGTCGTATCCGAAGAGGTCGTCCCAGGCACCGTCGCTCAGGTCCAGGCCCGTGAGCGGGAAGTCTGACTGGGTCGGGCGGTTGCCCAGTGCGGTTGGCTCAGCGCCGGCGGTGCCGTCGAGCCTGCCCACAATCCAGGCCAGCACCCGCGAGTTCTCGCCGAAACCGGGCCAGATGTAGCGGCCTTGGGCGTCTTTGCGGAACCAGTTGACTTGGAAGATGCGCGGGAGCTTGGACTCCTCAGTGCGGCTGGCCATGCTCAACCAGTGACCCCAGTAGTCCGCCATGTTGTAACCGCAGAACGGCAGCATCGCGAAGGGGTCGCGGCGCAGCTCACCGACCGTGCCCTCGGCGGCTGCCGTTTGCTCGGATGCGATGGTCGCGCCCATGAAGACGCCGTGGCGCCAGGACCGGGCCTCGCTCACCAGCGGCACGTTCGTGGCGCGCCGGCCACCGAACAGAATCGCATCGATGGGGACGCCGGCGGGGTCGTCCCAGGTGTCGGCGATGCAGGGGGCCTGCACGGCGCGCACCGCGAAACGGGCGTTGGGGTGCGAAGACGGAGTTTCACTGCCCGGCGTCCAGTCGTTGCCTTGCCAGTCGATGAGGTGGGCTGGCGGCTGCTCGGTGAGCCCCTCCCACCACACGTCCCCGTCGCCGGTCAGCGCCACATTGGTGAAGATGGCGTTGCCCCACAGCGCGCGGATCGCGTTGGCGTTGGTGGCGAGCCCGGTGCCGGGAGCGACGCCGAAGAAGCCGTTCTCCGGGTTGCTTCCGTAAAGCCGGCCGTCGGCGCCGAATCGCATCCAGCAGATGTCATCGCCGATGGTCTCGACTTTCCAGCCCGGCAGGGTCGGCTCGAGCATGGCGAGATTGGTCTTGCCGCAAGCGGAGGGGAATGCAGCCGCCACGTGCCGGACGCTGCCCGTCGGCGACGTGAGCTTCAGGATGAGCATGTGCTCGGCGAGCCAGCCGGCATCGCGTGCCATGACCGAGGCGATGCGCAGCGCAAAGCACTTCTTGCCCAGCAGCGCGTTGCCGCCGTAGCCCGACCCGTAGGACCAGATCTCACGGGTTTCCGGGAAGTGGGTGATGTACTTGGTGTCGTTGCAGGGCCACGGTGCATCATCGCGCCGGACGCCGTCTGAGTCGACCAGTGGGTAGCCCACGCTGTGCATGGCGGGCACGAATTCCCCGTCGGGCCCGAGTTGATCGAGTACCTCCTGCCCCATCCGCGTCATGATGGACATGCTCAGCACGACATAGGGGCTGTCGGTGATCTCCACGCCGATCTCGGAGATGGCGCCGCCGACCGGGCCCATAGAGAAGGGAACGACGTACATCGTGCGCCCACGCATGCAGCCGTCGAAGAGCCCGTCGAGGATTTCGCGCATCGCGTGCGGGTCCATCCACTTGTTCGTCGGGCCGGCATCCGACTCTTTCGCGGAGCAGATGAACGTCCGCTCCTCCACGCGCGCGACGTCACTCGGAGCGCTGCGGGCGAGGAAAGAGTTGGGGCGAAGGTCAGGGTTCAGCCTGATGAGCGACCCCGAAGCCACAAGCACATCAGTGAGCCGGTTCCACTCGTCGGGCGAGCCGTCGCACCAGACGATGTCGTCCGGCTTCGCCAAGCGGGCCATCTCTTCCACCCAGCGCAGCAGGCGGGCATGGCGTGTCGGTGCGTGCGCGAGGTCGAGAATGGTCACGGCTGTTCGTCTCCTGAAGGTGGCGGGAGCACAACTTTGCTCGCAACTCTGGCCCGCTGCCAACTCAGAATCATGTTCTCCGGGCAAGTGTGAGTAACGGCACAGCGTCAACGGCGCAGTTCGTGATGTGCGTCACGACCGTTCAGCGGTCAGCGACGCTCGCTGCGCGCAAGCAGGCTGCGAATGGCACGCACCGCAACTGACAGCGTGGCAAGGTCAGCGGCCTCGAGTGCGACGACTTCGGCCAACGTCTGTCGAGCAAGACCCACGGCCGAGGCGTGCTGGCGCTCCCAGTTAGAGATGAGCGAACCGGCATCCCCTTCGCCCCCAGTGCGCAAGACGCGCGCCGTGAGAGCGGCCAGGGCTGCGTAGACGTCGGCTCGCATCGCCGCCCGCGCCAGGGTGTTCCAGCGGTCATCGCGCCGCAAACCCGTGATGCAGCCGAGCAGCCGGTCGATCTCGTAACGCTCTGAGAGCAGGAAGTACATCCGCGCGACGTGCTCCGGCGGCGTGCCGATCCGGGCCGAGACCTCTGCGACGTCGAGCACACTGAACACGTCCAGCAAGGCAGCGATCTTGGTTGCGAGGTCCGCCGGAACGCCGACCTGCACAAACTCGTCCGAACGCCGCGACAGCCGCTCGCGCTCCGCACCTTGCAAGAGCCCAGGCACCTGCGGCGCGAGTTCCCTCACGATCGGCGCAAGCCGTGCCACTGCCGCCTGCAGGTCGAACCCGGCGCCGTGCGTGACGACGAACCAACGCGTGGCGCGGTCGACGAGGCGACGCACCTCGAGGTACAGCGCGCACTGGGTTGCGGTGCTGACGGCACCGTCGAGCGCCTCGATAGCAGCCCACACGTCGTCGAGACTGAACACGCGGCGCACCGCTTCGAACGACAAGGCGATGGTTCCGTAGTCCGCACCAGTCTCCTCAACCGCGCGGAAGGCAAAGGTGATGCCGCCACGGTTGACGATCTCGTTCACAAGCATCGTGGTGATGAGTTCCGCCCGCAGCGGGTGCGTGGACAACCGCTCGCCGAACCGCTGTTGCATGAGCGCGGGGAAGTACGCGCCGACCTGGTCGCTGATTCCGGCCGCGTCGGCCGTGCCGGCGCGGGTCAGCTCCTCATTGAGGTGCAGTTTCGCGTATGCGAGCAGCACGCACAGTTCAGGCGATGTGAGGCCGTCACCCGAGGTCTCACGCTGACGCATCTCCTCGTCGCTGGGCAGGAACTCAAGAGCCCGAGTCAAAATCCCTGCGTCCTCCAGCGACTGCATGAATCGCCGGTGCGCGCCGGCGAGCATCGCAGAGCGTGCACGGGCGTTCCCGAGCACGACGTTCTGCAGATAGTTGTCCCGCAGGACATCGTGGGCAACCTGGTCGGTCATCTCAGCCAGCATCCGGTCGCGCTCTGCGACCGTCATCTCCCCGGAGCGGATCAGCGGGTCGAAGAAGATCTTGATGTTGACCTCGTGGTCGCTGGTGTCCACGCCAGCCGAGTTGTCGATGGCATCGGTGTTCAACTTAACGCCACTGGCGGCCGCCTCGACACGGCCGAGTTGGGTCAGCCCGAGGTTCCCGCCTTCGCCGACGACCCGGCACCTCAGCTGCCGGCCGTCGACCCGGATGAGGTCATTCGACTTGTCTCCCACATCGCTGTGACTCTCCGTCGCGGCTTTGACATAAGTGCCGATGCCGCCGTTCCACAACAGGTCAACGGGCGCCTGCAGTATCGCCCTGATGACCTCGTCCGGGGTGAGTTCCGCCACGCCGTCGGGCAACCCAAGCGCTGAAGCCATCTGCTCGGTCACGTGAATCGACTTCGCGTCTCGCGGGAACACGCCGCCGCCGGCGCTGATACGCGCGGGGTCGTAGTCGGCCCACGACGAGCGCGGCAGGGTGAACATGCGACTGCGCTCGGCGTACGAGGCTGCTGCATCCGGCGCGGGATCGATGAAGATGTGCCGGTGGTCGAATGCGGCCACCAGCCGGATGCGTTCGCTGCACAGCATCCCGTTGCCGAAAACGTCGCCGCTCATGTCGCCGATGCCCACCGCGGTGAACTCTTGTGCCTGCGTGTCCAAGCCGAGCTCGCGGAAATGCCGCTTCACTGACTCCCACGCGCCTTTGGCTGTGATTCCCATGGCTTTGTGGTCGTATCCAGCCGAGCCTCCCGAGGCGAAAGCGTCGGCCAGCCAGAAGCCGTACTCGGCGGAGATCGCGTTCGCGATGTCGGAGAAGGTGGCGGTGCCCTTGTCGGCCGCCACGACGAGATACGGGTCGTCCCCGTCATGGCGCACCACTGCGACCGGCGGCACGACCCGAGCGTCGACCACGTTGTCGGTGACGTCCATCAACCCTCGCACGAATGTGCGGTAGCAGTCGATCCCCTGCTGCAGCCGGTCCTGCGCCGCCGGCACCGGGTGCTGCACCACGAACCCGCCCTTGGCGCCGACCGGCACGATGACCGTGTTCTTGACCATCTGCGCCTTGACCAGTCCCAGGACTTCCGTGCGCACGTCGTCACGGCGGTCAGACCAACGCAACCCACCACGGGCCACACGGCCGAAGCGCAGGTGCACCCCCTCCACGGTCGGGGAACAGACCCAGATCTCTACGAACGGCAGGGGGCTGGGGATCAGCCCGCCCAGCGCGCTCGAGTCCAACTTGAATGACAGGTACGGCCGCAGGGCACCGAATTCGTCTCGGACGTACGCGTTCGTGCGCAAGGTGGCGTTCACCAGCGCCAGCAGTCCGCGCAGGATGCGGTCCGCGTCGAGGCCCACGACTCGCTGCAACTCATCTGACAGCAGTGCGTTCAGCCGCCGGGCCTCAGACTCACGGTCGCCGCCGAACTCGGGGGCCAGTCGCACCTCGAACAGCTCGATCAGCATCCGGGCGATCACTGGGTGCGCCAGCACGATCTCCTCGAGGTACCTCATCGAGAAGCCCAGCGACGTCTGCCGCAGGTAGCGCGCGTAGGCGCGCAAGATGGTTGCCTGCCGCGCAGTCATTCCATGGCACGTGACGACAGCGTCGAGGTAGAAGTTCTCGGTCTCGCCGCGCCAGGCCGCCAAGAACGCCTCCGCGAAGCGCTCGGGCAGGGTGTCCGGGTCTGTGACGCCCGCGGGCACATCGATGCCGAACTCATAAAGGCGCATTTTCCGCCCGGTGGCGTCGAGTAGTTCATAAGGACGCTCGTCGACGACCGTGACGCCGAGGTTCTGCAGCAACGGCAGGACCGCAGACAGCAGAACCGGTTCGCCCGTGGTGTAAAGCGAGAAGAGGTGGGTGGACCTGCCGGCGCTGGCCTGCGGGGCCAAAGTGACGAAAGCGCCGAGGCTCGCGGCGTGCATCGACTCGCACAGTTGGGCATCCACCACAGCCCGCGCGGCGGAGTGGTCCGCCTGGTAGCCCGGCGAGAACCGGCCCATCCAACTGCGCAGGAGCCGTGCGCCGTCGCGCTCGCCGAGCGCCTCCAAGACCGCGTCGGCGAAACCGTCGTCCCAAGAGCGCGCAGCTGCTGCGACTCCAGCGCGGATGTGCTGGACCATCTCATCGGTCAACATCACCGGCTCGTGTGTCCGGGCGACGATGTGCAGCCGGGCGTGGGTGTGCTCGCCGACCCGCGATGCGGTGTCAATCGAGAATGCGCCGAGAGTCTCGCGCAGCAAGCCTTCGACGGCCCTGCGCACATCTGAGTCGTAGCGGTCCGTCGGCAGGTAGACCACTGCGGAGACGAACCTGCCGTACCGGTCAGGGCGCAGGAACACGCGTGTGACGCGCCGCCCAGCCATCTGCAACACCGACTGTGCCGTCTCACCTAACCCGGCGGCGTCAATCTGGAAGAGCTCGTCGCGAGGATAGGTCTCGAGGAACTCCATGAGGTCCTTGCCGCTGTGGCTGTCCGGGGAGAACCCGGATTTCGCCATCACTTCCGCGACCTTGCCGGCAAGCACGGGCACCTCATGGACCGGCTGAACGTAGGCGGATGAAGTAAAGAGGCCGAGGAATCGCGCCTCGCCGGCGACGCTGCCGTCCGGGGCGAACTGTTTCACGCCGATGTAGTCGAGATAGACGTCGCGGTGGACTGTGGCGCGGGAGTTCGCCTTCGTGAGAACCAAGATGCGCTGGTCGCGAGCAGCCGCGCGGGCCGCGTCGCTCAGCGGCGTCATGTCTGAGTCGGAGGAGTCCTGCAGAACCCCGAGCCCTGTCCCCGCTCGCGCGGCGAGGTAGTCCTTGCCGTCGCGCTCGAGCAAGTCGTATTCGCGGTAGCCGAGGAATGTGAAGTGGTTATCCGCAAGCCAGCGCAGGAAATCAGCAGCCTCCTGAGCCTCGGACCCACCCCGGGCTGCGACCTCGGCGGCTACGGCCTCGGCCCGCGCGCGCATGGCGGGCCAGTCGGAGACAGCCACCCGCACATCGGCCAGCGCCTCCCGCAGTAGCGCCTCGACGTCAGCGAAATCATCCTCGGGGCGCTCGGGGTCGAGGGCGCACTCGATGTGCATCCAGGACTCGCCGAGCCCCTCGACATCGCCCTTGGGCGCGAGGCGCAGCAAGGAACCGGCGGCGTCTCGTTGTGCGGTGAACTGCGGGTGCACCACCAGGGCCACGTTCCGGCCGGAGCGGCGCAGCGCGGCGGTGACCGAGTCCACCAGGAAAGGCATGTCGTCGGTCACGATGTCGATAGTCGTGTGGCCCGCATGACTCTCTCGGGCTGCTGCAACGGCCACGACCGGTGTCGCGGTCGGGCGCCCAGCGCCGGCGGCAAGGTGCCTCCGCACAGTGTCCGCGATGTCCTCCGGCGTGCGGTCGATCAGATCCTCCGCCGCCACCATCGACCAATAGGCGCGCATCACCGTTGCGGCGGCCTCGCCTGCGATCTCACCCGCCGCATCGAGCAGCTCATCCTTCGCCGCATCGAGTCTGACCAGCGCGCTTCCCGAGACCGAAGGACGAATGTCACGGGCGCTGCGGCGCGCAGGCTGCGCGGACGGGCACATGGTCTGTCAGCGTAGTGGCGGCTGCAGGGGCAACGCGTGGCTGACCGGCACGAGGCCCTGTGGCGTGCGCCACGACACAGGCGTGCGCGCTGGGGCAGTCGCCATGCGTGGGGAGCGACGGACCGCGATCGCAGGTTCGGCTGAGCCGCTCACCCCATGTGGGGGTAGCGGTGGTCGATCGGAGGCACCAACGTCTCCTTGATGCTGCGTGTGCTCGTCCACCGCAACAGGTTCTGCATCGCGCCGGCTTTGTCGTTGGTGCCGGAGGCCCGGCCGCCCCCGAACGGCTGCTGCCCGACGACCGCCCCGGTGGGCTTGTCGTTGATGTAGAAGTTCCCGGCGCTGAACCGCAGCGCCTCAGTCGCGTGCGCGATCGCGGCCCGGTCGTTCGCGACGATCGAGCCCGTCAGTGCATACGGGGAGGTGCTGTCCACGACACGGATGATGTCGTCGAATTGGGAGTCCTCGAAGACGTGGACCGAGAGCACCGGCCCGAAGTACTCATTGCAGAAGAACTCCGCGGTCGGGTCGGTGCCGAGCAGAACTGTCGGGGCGACGAACCAGCCCTGTGACTTGTCGTACGTTCCACCGGCGGCCACCGTGACCGTGTCGTCCGCGTGGGCACGGTCGATGGCGCCAGCCAGACGGTCGAAGGAGCGCTCGTCGATGACCGCGCCCATGAACAGCGAGAGGTCCGAGGTCACGTCCCCGAACCTCACCTGTGAGGTGAGGTGAAGGAACTCGGTATCCATCTTCTGCCACACGCTGCGCGGGACATATGCGCGCGAGGCCGCCGAGCACTTCTGCCCCTGGTATTCGAAGGCGCCGCGGATGAGGGCAGTGGTGAGGACGGCCGGGTCGGCTGACGGGTGGGCCAGCACGAAGTCCTTGCCCCCGGTCTCCCCGACCAGCCGCGGGTAGGTGCGGTAGGAGTCGATGCGCGCGCCGACCTCCTTCCAGAAGTACTGGAACACGCCGGTGGAGCCGGTGAAGTGGATTGCCGCGAGGTCCCGGTCTGCCAGGACGACCTCGCTGACGGCCTTGCCGTCGCCGGTCACCATGTTGATGACGCCATCAGGCAGGCCGGCCTCCTGCAGCAGTCGCATGAGGAGGTGGGCTGAGAACTGTTGGGTCGTGGCGGGCTTCCACACCACCGTGTTTCCCATCAGAGCCGGCGCTGTCGGCAGGTTCGCCGCGATGGCCGTGAAATTGAACGGTGTGACCGCGTAGACGAACCCCTCGAGCGGCCGGTGGTCGGTGCGGTTCCAGACGCCGGGGCCGCTGGCAGGCTGAGTCTGCAGCAGTTGCCGGCCGAAGTGGACGTTGAAGCGCCAGAAGTCGATAAGTTCGCAGGCGGCGTCGATCTCCGCTTGAATCACGTTCTTGCTCTGGCCCATCATGGTCGCCGCGTTCAGGGTGTTGCGCCACGGGCCGGCGAGCAACTCGGCCGCACGCAGGAACACCGCCGCCCGGTCGTCGTAGCTGAGCTGCCGCCAGCCGGGCGCAGCCGCCTTGGCCGCCGCGATGGCCGCTTGGGCGTGCTCCACACCGGCGTTTGACGTGTAGCCGAGTACCCGCGCGTGGGCATGAGGCTCACGAACCGCGATGCGGTCGCCGCCGGCGAAGACGTCCTTGCCTGCGATGACACTAGGTAGGTCGATGGCGTCGCCGCGCAGGGATGCGATGGCACGCTCGATGTCCGCGCGCTCGCTGCTGCCGGGGGCGTAGCCGCGCACGGGCTCATTGATGGGGGTTGGGACGTTCGTTACCGCGTCGACCATGTCAGATTCCTTATGCGTCGGGGGCCTGCGCCGCGTCTGCGACCTCTGCCACATCGAACCACTGCAACTGTGCCACATCCTCTAGCTCGTCCGGCCTCGGCGGCCGGGTTGCGGCTGCGTCGATGTGGATGCTCACGACCTGCGGCAGCAGCAACGTCCGCGGCACGCGCACGCGGCCGGGCTCGTCAGAGGCCTCGGGGCAGTCGTCTTCGATGTCGGCGGCGATGACGCGGCGGCATGATGCGGCGGTGTCCGCGTCGGCGGGGCGACTGGCGCCGGACGCGAGCGCCATCGCGACGGCCTCCCCCATGTCTAAGTCGTCATCCTCGAGCCCGTATGCCTGAAGCAGGGCCGCAGTCGCGGACCAGCCGCACTCAACCGGCAACTGCCCCGTGTCGGACAGCAGCCGCAGCTCCGCAGCGGAGACGGGGATGTAGACGCGCACAGCCGCAGCCTGCACTACGCCAAGTCCAAGCCGAACAGCGCCTGCAACTGCATAAGCGTGTCGTCGTAACCGCGGTGCAGTACGGCCACCATTCCTAGGTCGACGGCAGCATCGACGTTGACCTTCAGGTCGTCGACAAAGACGCATTGCGAGGGCATCACGCCGAGCATCTCGCAAGTGTGGAGGTAGATCGCAGGATCTGGCTTGCGCATTCCCACCTCGTGGGAGATGACCGCCGCGTCGAACATCTCGTCCCAGCCGTCACGGGGATAGTCATTGCCCCAGGAGTTCGACAACAGCGCGGTGCGCAGGCCGGCGGCGCGGGCGCGGTAGACCAATCCGTTCATGTCCGGTGCGTGCTCGAACATGCTGAACATGCGGGCGACGACGCCCTCGGAGTCAAAGTGATGGCCTGTGCGCTCCTCCATCGCGTGCTTGAGCTTTGCCTCGAAATCGGGCACGGCCAACTGGCCGGTTTCCAGCGCATGGATGGGGTTTAGTCGGCTCACCTGCGCGTATGCCGAGCCGAGCCAGTGGTCAATCAGCGAGAAGTAAGCCTCGAGGTCGACCCGGTCCTGCTCGGCCCAGGCCTCGATGGTCGTGGCTAACGGCCCGGTCAGGACCCCACCCCAATCGACGATGAGGGCGTTCAAAGTGCCGCGCGGCGATGGGATGTTCACGATGTGGCGGACCTTACCTCCTGTCGGTCGTCGAGCGGCGGGACGTGACTTTCAGGCAGCAGGGACGCAGATGTGCGCGGCCAGGGCCTGAAGGTCACGTCGTACCCGCGATGACGGCGCCGCTTCGGCCAGGGTGAGCCCGCGAGTGCGCGCGGCCAGGCAGGTGGCACGGTCGTCGTCCACCAAGGCGATGCTGCCGTGAAGGGTGCGCAGCAGCGGTGCGACGTGCATGCGCACGAACGCGGCTGATGCCGGGTCGCTGGGCATAGCGGTGACCACCACGGTGTGACGCGGACCGGCCCGGTCGAGAGTGGGGGTCGCGCTCAACGCCACCAGGAATCGCATGAGCCGGGCCAAGCCGACTGGCTCACACGTGCCGACGGTCACAAGCTCATCCGCGCCGAGAGCCTCTGCGAGCCGCTGGTCGCCCGAATCTTCGGCGTCCGGATGCCCAAATGCGCCGAGGTCGATGACCACCACCTCGACTGCTTCCTTCAACTGCTCGCGGACGGTCGGCCACAGGTCGGGCCGCAACATGCTGTCCCCGGCGCCGCCGGGGAGCACCCGCACCCCGGAGCGGGTCACGGGCATGGCCTCCAGCAACCCCCGCCGAGTGAGTCGCCCTTGCGCAACCTGCCGTTGCGACCATGTCACTGATGCCGGGCTGACCACAGCCGCCAGTTGATCCAGGCACGGTGCCGTGGGGTCTGCGTCGACCAATGCGCATGAGAACCCTCGCCGTGCGGCCTCATCGGCAAGGGTCAGTGCGACTGTGCTGCGCCCAGTCGATCCAGCCGGTCCCCACACGCACACGACTCGGCCCCTGCCCGGGATCTCCGGCGCATCGCTCTCTGGTGGCTGGGCCAGCACCCTGGCACTGGCACCGGCGTCGCGCGCGGCACCCGCGGGGTGGTCGGGGTCGAGGAGAACGACGGAATCAGCGCCGAGCATTCGCGCTCGCACCGCTGCCTGTTCGTCTGACACGACGGCCATGACCCAGCATCCACGCCGGCGTATGCGTGCGACCACTTCAGCATCGAGACCGTCGAGGCCGTCGCCGATGATCGCGCCGTCAACAGCAGTTGCTTCGATGCAGGCGAGCAAGTCGACTGCCTCGAAGCAACGGCGCACGACAGCTAGGCCCACAGCCGGATGGCGCAGGGCCGAGATGAACTCCGGCTCCCAGGCGGTCATGCCCAGTGCTGTCACCACGACCGTCTCGCGACCGGGACCTATCGTCATGACCCACCTGCTGCTGCATCGGGCACCTCGACTATGTCGATGCCGCCGGCGTGAGTAGCCGCGATGAGGGATGACACACGGGCGGAGTCGATCTGGATCTTGATGGCCAGCGCCCCCGTTGGGTCAGCGCGGCTGACCGCGGCTACGACCACTGCGGAGGCAACCCGCCGACTACCTCCGGACGAGGCCGCGTCCCACGTCGCGGTTGGAGTCGCCCATACGTCCACGATGGCGCCGCGGCTGAGTGCCGCCGGGGCACGGCCGGATTCCACCGTGAGCGTCACGAGGCGCAGCGCGGTGGCCGGGGCACGGGCGAAGTCGGCCCCGGTCAGCAGCGCGCCGGCAGGCGCGACCCGGGTGAGCCGCTGCCGGATCGGCGATGTGCGCAGGAGCAACTGCGCCGTCCGTTGGGGCACGCTGATGGACACGGCCTCGACATCAGCCTTGGTCAGAACAAGCCCAACCGGGAGGTCCCGCGCTGCGGTCCATACGCGGATGCCCGGGGCCGATGACTGATGCGCGACCAGCGCCAGCACGAGCGCACCAGTGGCAGCGAGGCATCCGAGCCACATCGCGGCGCTAGAGCCGAAACCTCGACGCGAGAACCTCATGGCGGCGACCTCCCCTCGCGTGGTCGTGCTGGTCTGACGCGTGGCTCGATGCGGCCGTTCCACCTGCAGTGCGCGAGGCGGTTGTCCGAGCGCCGCTCTTGGGCCAGTGGCGCGGGCCGTGCAACCATGTGCGCATGGCGCAACCGCCCAAACCCGCTGACCCGCGGTTCCTCACCCCGGCTGATGTCGCGGAAGTCCTCGCTGTGACGCCATCGCAGGTGCTCAAGTACCTGCGCGACCGGGAACTGCGCGGGATGAAGTTGCCCGGAAAGGGTGAGTGGCGGATCGAAGTGTCGGAACTCGAGCGCTTCATCGAGCAGCGGTACCGGGCGACGCACGCCGCTGACGACGCACGCGCCTAACGTTATGGCTGTATGAGGCAGATTCCCGGCCCTGCACGGAAGAAAACTCAGCTGCTGGTGACCAGGACTACTTCCACGCCCTGCAGCGGTACCGCAGTGCGCGTGTGGGCGATGATGAGCTCAAGGTGATCTGCAAATACCGCGGAGAGTTCCCCTGCGACGCTCCAGCCGCGGCCATGGGCCACCACGCGCGTCCCGACGGCGTGCGCCAACCACCGGTTCACGGTGCCGCGCGCTTGAGCCACGGCCCGCGCTGTCTCGACGCCATCGGGCCGCGGCCGCGCCGACAAACCCCGGATGGTCGCCACGGCAGCGAGTGACACGACTGCGCACAGCCGGCCATCCGAGACACCCGTGATGACCACGAACCCGTCCACGCACGCCGCGACGTTGCCGGTGACGCTGCCGTGGGCCGTTTCGACTTCGACCGCATGGTCCTGGCCAATCAACCGGTGAGCGAGGGTGACCCCTCTGCGCTCCGCGGCGACCAGCGCCGCTATCTCCCCGTCGCGGTCCCGCCACATCAGTTCGCCGGCGCGATCGACGACATCGCTCAACGCCTCGTCCGCCCAGGCCGGACCGACATCGGAGGGGTCGACTGCCATGCGCCATGGTGCGCACCCCCATTGCCGACTGCCAAGCCCCCCCTGCGCCCGCGCGAAGTCCCAGATGCGGGTAGCCATCCAGCTGTGGATGCGACTAGACGGAATGTGCCGAATCTGTGTCTAATGTGACGAAACCGAACGTAACAGAATCTACATGCCTTCACTAGGCAGCCGGATGTCACCCGCCGGCCCTGCGCGTGCATGCCGCGCCCTGCCGGGCGACTGCGCGCCACCGGGTCCGGGTCGGGGAAGGACCTCCCGGCCTGCGAGGGCGCAGAGGACGGAGGCACCGTGGCAAACCCGACCGACTCGATTGACAGCTCAGCGGCTACGCAGACGCGCCGGCCGGCGCTGGCTACGCACAAGCGAGCCGACACCGGCACAGCCGCCTCGTCTCGGTCCGCAGTCAACGAATCAAGCAGCGGCACTGCGGCAACCAGCGGCCCCCGGACGCAGATGCGCGCTGCTGCAGGCGCCGATGCCCGTAACGCGACCGCGGTCACGTGGGCCGCGCGAACAGCCGGGCCACTGCCGGCAACTGGTTGCTGTGGGCCCGCGTGCACACACGGGCAGGCATCGCGGCCTGCGCAGTGGCAGCCCCTGCCATTTGAGGCTGACGAGGCACCCACCGATGACTCCAGCAACCCGGCACCGCGACCTGCGGCCGGGCACGAGCTGCAGGTGGCGCGGACTTTGGCGCGGCTGTGTGCCGAAGTCGGCTGGGGTCTGCGACCCGCCCATCAATGCGTGGCCTGGTCAAGTCGACATGCGTATGAGGCGTTGTGCAGACGGCACCTTCGGGCCAAGTCGGTCGGCGGCGGCACATCGCCCGTGGCGACGTTGACCGTCACCGCGGTTCGTGCCCAACTGAGCAACCAGCGCGTCATGGAGTGCTCAGCAGTGGTGCTGACACGCAGCGACGGACGCGTGCGCGCGTCAGCGCTCGCGCTGCGGGCCGTCTTCCGGAGCGGTTCGTGGTGGGTCACCGCAGTCGAGATGTGACCCGGTAACCGAGGCGATGCGGCGCGTGCGCATGGCCTCAAGCTCGGTGGCGGCATTGGCACTGCATCACGGTGCGCCGCCAGTGGCATCGGATGTTGCGGCGGTTAAGCCGAGGTCGGGTCCCCGTGGCACTTCTTGAACTTGCGCCCGGACCCGCATGGGCACGGGTCATTGCGGCCCGCGTCCGCGAATTTCGAGGCTTCGGCATCGGACACATACGTCGTGGTCTGCGCACCCGTCTCCGACGGCGCCGAGTACTGAAGTTGCGCCGGTGCACTCGAGCCGAGGCCCACGCCGCGCAACGTCACATCAGCCGGGATGTGGTCGACGTCTGCTTGGTCTGCGTCTTCGGCAGCCTCCGCAGGCGATTCCTGCACCGCGTTGACAACGACCTCGGCGTGGAAGACGTAACCGACCGTCTCTTCCTTGATCGCGTCCATCATGGCGACGAACAAGTCATAACCCTCACGCTGGTACTCGACCAGCGGGTCGCGTTGCGCCATGGCCCGCAAGCCGATGCCCTCGCGCAAGTAGTCCATCTCGTAGAGGTGCTCACGCCACTTGCGGTCGACCACATTGAGGACGACTTGGCGCTCGATCTCCCGCATGACATCCGAACCGAGCGCCGCCTCGCGGTCCGCGTACCGGGCCAGCGCATCAGCAACGAGCTCGGCGGTGAGGTACTCCGGGTCGAGGTCGTTGCGCTCTCCCCCGCTGCGCGACACGAGGTCGTCGATGGACGCCGACACCGGGTAGAGGCCGCGCAGCGCCTGCCAGAGCTGGTCGAGGTCCCAGTCCTCCGCATAGCCCTCGCTGGTGGCACCGCGGACATACGCGGCCACCGTGTCCTCGATGAACCCTCGGATCTGATCGGCGATGGGCATACCGGCGAGGACCTTGCCTCGCTCGGCATAGATGACCTTGCGCTGGCTGTTGAGCACGTCGTCGTACTTCAGGACGTTCTTCCGGATCTCGAAGTTCTGCCCCTCAACCGACGTCTGAGCCGATGCAATGGCGCGGCTCACCATCTGGGAGTCGATGGGCTGGTCGTCGGGCACGTTGAAGCGCTGCAGGAAGGCGTCAACCATGTCGGCCTTGAACAGGCGCATCAGGTCGTCCTGCAACGACAGGTAGAAGCGCGACTCACCCGGGTCGCCCTGGCGGCCCGAGCGGCCGCGCAGCTGGTTGTCGATGCGGCGCGACTCATGCCGCTCGGTGCCGAGGACGTACAAGCCGCCAAGGCCGACGACCTCATCGTGCTCTGCCCGGACGGACTCCTCCGCGCGGGCAATGGCCTCGGGCCAAGCACGCTCGAACTCCTCCGGTGTCTCGGTCGGTGTGAGGCCCTGTCGCTCGAGGTCGACGTT